>JAFUEM010000189.1 GCA_017463935.1 Kiritimatiellia bacterium | reverse complement strand
GGCCCCACGGTCTCCAGCGACGGCGGCGACAGGTCGGTCGTGTCCATCGCAAAGGCGTCAAGCGGCTCGTCCATCTTGACGTCCGGCGGCTCGTCCGGCTCTTCGGGGATCGGATCGATCACGACCGGATCCGGCTCCAGCGTCGCAATCTGGACCTCGATCACGTCCGTCTTCTGCGCCGACACCGCCGTGACGACGATCAGCACGGCCACGAGGAGGACGACCAGCACGACCGCCGCGAGCGGCGCCGCGAGACGCTGGAGCTCGATCCGCGCCGCCTTGTACGCGCGCGTGCCGTGCGGCTGGCCGAGGCCGCGCACGAGCGTCTTCAGCCGCTGTCCAAGGGTGACGGATTCGTAGCGTGCGCCGATTTCCTCGATTGACGGACGCGCGACGATTTCTTCAGTTCCGGGTTCGATCTGCGTATTCATGCGGCGGCCCTCCTTCCATTCAGTTAAACGCCGCCACCCGCTTCTGCGTTCAGGCGAAACGCGAGGGTTCTAGGAGTCTAGGATTCTAGAAGTCTAGAAGTCTAGGATTCTAGAAACCTAGAAGTCTAGAAACCTAGGATTCTAGAAACCTAGAAGTCTAGAAACCTAGGATTCTAGAAGTCTAGACGCCTCGAATCCTAGAAGCCTAGAATCTCCCCTGTCACAGCGCGAGCCAGCTTTTCAGGAGCTCCAGGCCGCAGCGGCCCGACTTCTCGGGATGGAACTGGCACGCGAGCAGGTTGCCCTTCCGCACCAGGCTCGTGAACTCCACGCCCGCGTACGAGGTGCGCCCGATCGTGTACGGGCAGATCTCCGCGTAGTACGAATGGACGAAATAGTAGTCGACCGCCGCGCGCGCCGTCACGCACTGGTTCCAGCCGATCTGCGGGATCTTGCAGCCCGCCGCGTCCGGAAAGCGCCGCACCGCGCCCGGCAGGAGGCCGAGCGTCTCCACGCCGCCGTCCTCCTCGCTCCGCTCGAAGAGGATCTGCATCCCGAGGCAGATGCCGAGGAACGGCCGGCCCGAGACCGCCGCCGCCTTCACGCTCTCCTCGAGCCCGAGCGCGCGCAGGTTCGCCATCGCGCTCTTCGCCGCGCCCACGCCCGGAAACACCACGCGGTCTGCCGCCGCGATCACCGCCGCGTCGCGCGTCACCGTCGCCTCTTCGCCCAGCGCCGCGAACGCCAGCCGGACGCTCGTCAGATTCCCCGCCTTGTAGTCGATGATCGCCGTCATGTCTTCACCCCCTTGCCGCCGCCGAGGTGACCTGGCCCTCCGCCGGCAGATCCGCGCGCGAGCGGCCGCACGCCGCCAGCACCTTGTCCGTCGTCTGGAAATGTGCCTTCGCATGGTTCATGATCCAGACGGCCCCTTCCCTGCGCACCATCGCCTCGGCCACTTCGCGCACCTTCGGGTCGCTGGAGCCGATCGGCATCCTGAGCCCCGTCTCCTCGCCCATCTTCAGCATGTCGCGGAGGAAGAGCTCGCGCGCGATCACGGAGGCGCAGGCGACGGCGAGGTCGCTTTCCGCCTTGTGGTGCTGGTCGATCTCCGCCTTCCTGCCGAGGGGCTTGAGCGCGCGCTTGATCACGTCCTCCGTGCGCGCGAACTGGTCCACGACGACCTTCCGGCACGCGGGCTGCTTCTGCAGCAGCTCCTCGATGGCCGAGCCGTGCGCCCACGCGAGCAGCCGGTTGACGTTCCGGAACTTCGCGTAGAGCCTGTTGTACGCCGCCGGGCCGATCTTCACGACCGCATAGCCGCCGCGCGGCTGGAGGAGCGCGCGCAGCTGCCGCCCCGCCTCCAGCACCTGCGCGTCGCTCATCTGCTTGCAGTCCTTCACCTCCAGCTTGACGCGCTTGTCGTTCTTGTTGAAGTAGGTGAAGCGGTCGATGGCCTCCGCGATCGATTCGTCGATGTACGCGCAGCAGACGACGAGCGGCCCGAAGTAGTCGCCCTTGCCCGATTCGTCGCTGCCGGCGTGGGGCTTCAGGGCATCGGGGTTGAGGACGTTTTCGTAGCCGAGGCCGGCCGCCCGCAGCACATTCGGCTCGAGGACGAAGAGCACGAAGTCCTCCGCGCGCGACCCCTGCACGCAGAGCTTGCGCCTGCCGTGCTTCTCCTTCTGGTACAAGGTCGCGTTGAAGCCCTCGCCCTCGATCGACCACAGCGAATACGGCACCTCCCGCCTGCGGTAGTTGCCGTTCACCATGATGCCGAGCAGGATCTCCTGCTGGTCGTTCGTCAGCTCGTAGGTGTACGAGGTGCGCTTTGTGCCGTTCAGCTCCATTGCGCGTAGTATATCAAATCTGCCCGCGGCCGTGCGGCGGCGGATCGGGCGAAACGGCCGGGCGGACGCGCGGCGACGCGCCCTTCGCCCGTTCGTCCAGAAACCGCTGGATGCGCTTGAGCTCCGCCTCGCGCGGGCCGCGCCGCTCGTACGTGCCGTCCGCCACCGACGTGCCTTTCCGCGCCGCCTCAGGCGACGCCGAATCGGAACTCCGTCGTCGTGCGGTACGTCGCGCCCGCCTTGACGAACGTCGTCGGCCACTCGGGGCGGTTGGGCGAGTCGGGCGCGTGCTGCGTCTCGAGCGCCACGCCGCAGCGGAAGGAGAGGTGCTCGCCCCCCTTCGCCTTCTGGTCGTAGCTCGCCCAGTTCGCGGTGTAGACCTGCAGGCACGGCTCGGTTGTCCAGACCTCGACGGAGCGGCCGTTGAGCGGGCAGACGAGCGAGCCCGCGAAGATGAGGCCGCCCGCGCCGCCCGCCATGATGCCGCCGTCCAGTACCCAGTTGTGGTCGTAGCCCTTGCCGATCTCGAGGTCGGCGTCGTTGGCGTTGATCATCTCGCCGATGCGCATGCCCTTGCGGAAATCGAACGGCGTGCCCGCGACCTTGCGCACCTCGCCCGTCGGGATCTGGCCAGGGTCGGTCGGCGTGAAGCTCTCGGCCGCGATCGTCAGGACGTGATCCTCGATCGTGCCGCCGGCCTCGCCCTTGAAGTTGAAGTAGACGTGCTGCGTCATGTTGATGGGCGTCTCCCTGTCCGGCACCGCCTCGTAGTCGACGCGCCAGACGTTCGCCGCCGTCAGCGTGTACGTGACCTTGACCGCGACGCGGCCGGGGAAGCCCTCGTCGCCGTCGGGCGAGACGTGCGTGAAGACGACGCCCACGTCATCGCCCTTGACGAACGGCTCCGCGCCCCACACGTACGCGTCCCAGCCGCGCGCGCCGCCGTGCAGGTTGCAGCCGATGCCGGCGGGCGCGTTGTTGAGCGCGGGGAGCCGGTACTCGACGCCGCCCATCGTGAACTTGCCGGCCGCGATGCGGTTGCCGTAGCGGCCGATGATGCAGCCCCAGTAGGGATCGCCGCCGTCCCAGCCCGACGGATCGTCGAAGCCCACGACGACGTCCTTCATCCGGCCGTCGCGGTCGGGGGTGAAGAGGCGCACGACCTTCCCGCCGTAGTCGCTCACTTCGAGGACGACGCCGCCGGCGCCCTTGAGGATGTACTTCTTCGCGTGCTCGCCGTACTTGGTCGTGCCGAAGTCGACGACGTCATAACTTGCCGTTGCCATCTGTTGCTCCTGTTGGGGTGAATCAAACGATGTGCATAGTATACCAAATCCCCCACCCAAACGCCAGCCGGAGGAAACTGGAGTTGACCCATTTTTCATGCGCTGGCGGGGCGAGAGGGGGCGGCGCGTGTCAGAAGAAGAGGTCGCGTTCGCCGCGGCAGGTCGCCTCGTACTGCCGGAGGACCGTCGGGTAGAACTTCGGCAGCCACTCCTTCACTTCCGCGAGCTCCTTCCGGATAATCTCCTCGCCGATCGCCTTCGTCTCGGGCGAGGCGAAGTCGTCCAGCCACTCGCGGAACGTCAGGATCGCGTTGATCTTGCAGAACTTCCCTTCGCGGCCCGTCTTGAGCGCGTCCATGATGCAGCCGCCCGTGCGCCCGCAGCGGTAGCCCGCCGTGCAGAAGCTCGTGATCATCCCGCGCGACGCGAGGTAGCGCACCATCTCGTCGATCGAGCGGTTGTCGCCGAGCATGAACTGCTGGCGCTCCTTCTCCTGGTGCGCCTCGTCCGCGAAGTCGCTGTAGCCCTTGATGGCGATGTTCGACGAGCAGTCGAGCTGCGTCATGCCGTGGTCGAGGACGCGGTTGCGGCTCGCCGGCGACTCGCGCGCCGTCACGATCATGCCCGTGTACGGCACGGAGAGGCGCGCGATCACGAGAATGCGCGCGAACGTCGCGTCGTCGATCAGCCACGGCGACTCCTCCGGCACGCGCGTGCCGCTCGCCGGCTCCAGGCGCGGGAACGAGAGCGTGTGCGGCCCGATGTTGAACCACCGCTCGAGGTCGCGCGCGTGCAGCACCGTCGCGAGCAGCTCGAAGCGCCAGTCGCAGAGGCCGTACAGAACCCCGAGCCCCACGTCGTCCACGCCCGCCTCGAGGCAGCGGTGGAAGCACGTCGTGCGCCAGTCGTAGTTGCCCTTCACGCTCCACGCGGGGTGCATCTGCTCGTACAGCCGGCGGTTGTACGTCTCCTGGAAGACCTGGAAGGTGCCGATGCCGACCGAGCGCAGCACCTTCAAATCCGCGACGGGCAGCGGCGCCGCGTTCACGTTCACGCGGCGGATCCCCACCTTGCAGCCCGTGCGCGGCGCGGGCACCTGCCGGTTGTAGCACGTCTCGATCGTCTCGGCGATGTACTCGGTCGACGTCGTCGGATGCTCGCCGTAGACCGCGATGAGGCGCTTGTGGCCGATGCGCCCGGCGAGGACGTCGACCTCCTCCTTCAATTCGTCCATCGTCAGGACGCGCCGCTTCTGCGCGGCGTTGCCCTCGCGGAAGCCGCAGTACCGGCAGCCGTTGACGCAGAGGTTCGACATGTAGAGCGGCGCGAACATCACGATGCGGTTGTCGTAGACCGCGCGCTTGATGCGGTCCGCCGCCGCGCGCATCTCCTCGAAGAGGTCCGGGTCGGTCACCTGCATCAGGACCGCCGTCTCCTCCGGCAGCAGCGTTTCGCGCGTCGTCTCGCTCTTCGCGATGATCTCGCGCACGCGCGCGGGGTCGGGCGCCTTGCCGTCCGTCTCGGCGATCAGGCGGTTGATGAGCCCCTCGTCGATGAAATGACGGCCGCCGGGGAGATACTTGTCGATCTCGCCCTGCACGATGAAGTTCTTCGTGTAGTCCGCCGCGGTCGCGAATTTCCGGATGCTCGAACAGTCTGCCATGTCGTCTGCCTTCTTCCTTCAGTTGAAAATTGGCCGCATATTATACTTGACTTCGGACGAAAAGTATGTTGTAATTCCAACACCATGAAATTAGACCTCGACCGCCTTTCGCGCCTCGCCGTCTTCCGCGGACTGCCGCGGAAGGACCTCGCCGACCTGCTCGACTACTTCGCGGCCCGCGGCAGAACCGCCGCGGCCGGCGAGATCGTCGTGCGCGAGGGCACGCCGGCGAAACGCTTCGGCATCCTCCTCGCGGGCGCCGTCAACATCGTGCGCTACAGCTTCGGCGGGCGCGAGAAGATCCTCGGGCACCTGACGGCGGGCGAGTGCTTCGGCACGTCCTTCGTCCTCGCGCGCGCGCCGGTCTACTTCGCCAACATCGTCGCCGCCGAGCCGACCGCGTACGTGCTGCTCGACGGCGACAGGGTGCGCACGCCCCGCCGTGCGTGCGGCGCGACGCACGCGGAGATCCTCAGCCGCCTTCTCGGCATCCTCGCCGCGCGCAACATCCAGCTCGCGCGCAAGGACGAGTGCCTGACGCAGCGCACGACGGCCGACAAGGTGATGGCCTACCTGCGGATGCAGGCGGAGGAGTCGGGCCGGCGGCCCGGCGCGCCCTTCGAGATCCCCTTCACGCGCCAGCAGCTCGCGGACTACCTGAACGTCGACCGCGCCGCGCTCTCGACCGAAATCGGCAAGCTCGCCCGGCGCGGCCTGCTCGAGACCGACGGCAAGATCTTCCGCCTGCGCTGACGCGCGCAGGCGTGTGTCACTTCGGGTTGAAGTCAACCTGCACCCGGTAGAACCCGGCCCCGTCATAGTGCGGGAACGACAGCCACGTCCGGCCGTACTTGCCGGACTGGACGCGCGTCCCTTCCGTCAGAGAATGGACGTCGCTGCCGCTCAAGACCGAATAGTACAGGCCGGGAATGGTCGTGATGACGTTCGCCCCGTAATCGTTGGAGAACTGGACACCGTAGCCGCCGGCATTCGCCGCCGCCTCGCCCAGATGCGGCGCAAGCTGGGCCATGAGCTTGTCAAGGGCTGCGGCCACCGTCTCTTCCCCGTATTTGCTGAATTCGGCCGTGATGGTGTACTCGCCGTTGTCGTCCGGCCCGTACGTGACAAAGTCGAAAATCGACCGATAGAGGTTCACGTCCTCTGAACGCAGCTGAGCCGACTCGTAGTTTGACGGGACCGCGAGCGCCTTCTTTCCATTGGCGAGGAACTTGTACATCTCCCGGTAGGATAGATGTTCAAGCGAATTGAGGGCGGCAAGCGTGCTGGGCGGCGCGACGTAATTCGGGTCGTTCTCGACCGTCACATAACCGTCTGAATAGAGATTGTCCAGGTTCCACACAAAACCCTTTTCTGGTATCGCCGGCTCGATCGTGGTGAACGTGCCGCTGAACGTGGGCAGGTAACTGCCGCCGAAAACCTGATACTTGTTCCCGGCCTGGATATTTGCATTACCGACATTCAGTTCAAGCGTGACTCCGCTGTTGATGGTCCATGCGGAACCGGCCTTCGGCCTGAACATGTTGCTCTGCGTCTTGCTGTAAAGCGGAACGACGCAGCGGCTGCCGTTCTCGAACTTCACCGTGCCCTGCGGCTTCAGATATTCGCCATAAAGCCACTCGTCGCCAGACGCCATGATGCCGCCGCTCTTGACGACGATCGGACCGTTGATCGTGCCCTTGCCCTTGAGCGTTCCGTCCGCATTGACCGTGACGGTGTCCGTGGACTGGATGGTGCCGTTGACAATCAGTTCGCCGCCATTGACGGTCGTCGTGCCCGAATAGGTGTTGTTGCCGGTCAGTCGCCACAAGCCGGTGCCGACCTTCTGGATGGAAGTTGTTCCCTTTGCCTTGTGGTCGGCGTTCCAGTCGTTGATCACGCCCGCGAACGTCTCGTCCGAATTGGCCGAGCCGACGATCCATGTCGTTCCAGAGCCGGACGACTTTGTATCCGATCCCATGAGCTCTGTCCCCGAATCGCCGGACAGTCCGCCCAATCTGCACGTCGCATGGCGCGTTTTCGATACCATGCCGATCGTGCCGGTGAGGGTGAAGCGCGTATTCGGGCAGTTCCAGTAGCCCTCATGGAAGAAGGTCGCTCCGCTGGCCGTACCGTTGGCGGTGATGTTGCCTTCAAAGCTGTTGATCTTTGAATCCTTGTCGATATAGGAGCGGACGTACGAGATGTTGAACTTCACATCGCCCGTTCCGCTCATCCGGCTCTTGAAGTAGCAGTGCGTGGCGAGCGTGATTTCCGACTCCGTGTTCTCCTCGACCTGGATGGGCACGCTGTAGGTCTGGTATTCCTCGTTGGCGCTTGCGAACTTCATGTGGCCGCCGGCAAGGACGATGTTCGTAACAGTGTTGCCGTTGGCGAAGTTCCTCGCCGAACCGGTGCTGCCGGTCGTCGACAGGTACAGCGTGCCGCGCTTGAGGATTGCGCCGCGCTTGTTGCTGCCGAAAAACGTATTCGCATCCGGGATCGTCAGCATGCCGTCACCGCCATCGAGCACGAAGTCGCCCGGTCCGTCGATCGCGCCCGTCAGCGTCAGGCTGGACCCGGACACGCCGAAGGACGACGTGCGCCGGAACTGCATGCCGCGGTCGGACGACGCCGCGCTGCCCGTATAGACGTAGCCGCCGCCGTCGAACACCCAGTTCACCGGGTCGGACGTGGCCGCGCCAAGCGACGAAGCAGACCCGCCGTTTGCGATGGAGTCAAAATAAATCGTTCCCTCATGGTTCACGATCTTCCCGGTGTAACTGCCGGCTCCGACGAGCGTGAGCGAACCGGTGTTGCCCTTGTTGATCGAGGTGTTCGCGTCGCTCGCCCAGTTGCCGAGATAGCCGAGCTTGCGCAGAGTCAGGTCGCCCATGCCGTTCACGACGATCGATTCGGGATAGACCCAGGCCTGGATGTTGACCGTCTGCGTTCCCTCTGTATCCAGAAGAACCTTGCCGCCGTTCTGGAAGATCGCGTTCTCCACCCAGTAGCGATGCGTCGCGTCCCAGTAGGCCTGTCCGTCGGCGAGCGTGTAGTCCTGCTCGTACGTGTCGATCTCCACTTCAGCGCTCTCGTTCGCGCGCGTGCTCACCCGGAGCGTGACGTAATCGGAATACTTCGTGACGCCATCGTCGCTGCCGACGGCCCTGACGCGGACGTTGTAGTACGTGCCGGGCGTGAGACCGGTGATCTGGCAGTTGTTCGCATTCGCCTTCGTGCGGCCGACCTCCTTCCATTCGCCGTTGATCTCCGCCTCGACCGAGAAGCCGAGCTCACCGTAGGTGTAGTCGTGCCAGGTGAGCTTGATGGTCGTCGTCGTGTCGGAAACGGCCGAGAGCCCGACAGGCGCGCGCAGGAAGAACTGCCGGTCGTCCACGGTGATGGAGTTGATGTAGTTCTCGATGTTGTAGCGTCCGTTCGCCGCCTTGACGAGTGCGTCGTTCCTGCCGCTGTCCGTGCCATTCGCGTTTTCCCACCAGTCCGGCATGCCGTCGCCGTCGCTGTCCGTCGCCTTCGCCGTACCTGCCCACCAGCTCCAGGACGTCGGCACGCCGGTCAGCAGCGAAGATTCGTAGGTGATCAATCCGCCCGAACGTCCGATGGATGTGACTTCTTCGATCATCAGGCAGTCCGCCTGGTCGCGGTACGGGAGCGACGCGCCGACCTTGCGCAGGTTGTTGTCGAGGAGCGTGTTGCCGCCGTAGAGCGGCAGGTCGGGGAAGTCGACGCCGAGCGAAGTCTTGTCGGTCGTATAAGAGCCGCCGCCCGTCTGCGAGCCGTCGATGCAGGAGCCGTCGAGCTTGCCGTTGCGGTTCTTGTCCTGCCAGTTGTCGTTGCCGTAGAAGTAGAAATCGCTGTTGCCGCCGCCGAGCGCGTCGCTGCTGGAGCTGACCGGGCCGTTGATGAAGAGATTGCCTTCGATCGTGCAGTAGCTCGAACCGGACGAGTCGCCGCCCATGATGTAGCAGCCGTTCTTCCAGTTGTAGACGATGTTGTTCGCGTACTGGTTGATGCCCTTCACCTTGTTGTTGCGCGTCGAGTTGTCGACGTAGAGGTTGCGGTAGAGCGTGATGTAGTCGGCCTGCATGAGGCCGCCCGCCGAGTGCGTCATCAGGCCCTGCCCGAAGATGCAGTTCTGAAGTGTGATGTTCTGCGGCGGCGTGCCCTTGCCGTCCGGGTTGATCGAGAATGTCTCGTCGAGGCCCCACGAGAACGAGCAGTGGTCGAAGATCATGTTCGTGCCGTTGGCGATGCCGGCGCAGTCCTTGCCGGACGAGCCGCCGTGTCCCATGCGCCACCTCAAATAGCGGCAGATGATGTTGCTCGCGCCGGAAAACGAACAGCCGTCGCCATAAACCGTGATGCCTTCGCCGGGCGCCGTCTGGCCGGCGATATACAGGTTCGAGGAGAACGTGATGCGCGAGGTGATGTTGATCACGCCCGAGACGTCGAAAACGATGATGCGGTTCGGCTTCGAGACGGCGTCGCGCAGCGTGCCGGAACCGGAGTTGGCAAGACTTGTGACATGGTAGACGGACGGCGACGACGAGGCGCGCGCGCCCTTCGCGAAACGTCCCCAGCCGTGCGCGCCGGGAAACGCCAAGCCCTCCTCGTCGTCGGACTGCTCTTCCTCGTCGGCGTTGTCGTACTCGTTCGTGTCGCTGAAGCTGCCGATATCGGCGCTGCCGTCATAGAAGCCCCACCAGCCGTCGCCGTAGTCGTAGAGCTCTTCCGCCGCGCCGTCCCAGACGAAATTGGGCGTCCCTTCGCAGTAGACGACTTTCTTCTTGGCCGAACTCTGGTCGTGCCAGTCCGCGGGAAGCCGTATCGTCACGCTCTTGCCGGCCGCGCCCGTGATTTCAAGGATGTTGTGCGAGCTCGACGCAACGTAGGTCGCGCCGTTCACGGCCGGTATCGTCAGCTTCCCGTCGCCCTGGTAAAGGATGCCGTCAACCGTCGTGAGAGTGCCGTTCTCCACGGTGCCAGCACCCGTGAAGCTCTTCACCGTGAGGTTCAGCCCGCCGAGATTGAGCGTTGCGCCGGACGCGAGCGTCACGCCGTTCAGCTCGCAGAGCGGCTGATACACGAACTTCGGCGTCGTAAAGCCCCACTTGGCCATCAGGTAGTCTTCAACGCCGATACGCTCGTCGTCGTCCAGTTCGCGGCTGTACAGCACGACCTCACCCCAGGTCATGGAGGAGCTTCCATCTCCACAGTAGATGTCGTCAGGAGTGTATCTCGGCCAGCTTGCGGTGCATGTCAGCACAAAAGGAGTCGTAACGATCGGGCAACCGTTCTTAACGCCGTTCTGATAAAGCGAATCCGTCCCCTCCCAGGTGAACGTGTAGAGCTGCCAATAGTTGAATCCGCTGTGCCGTCGGGCTATACTCCACCTGCTGTCAGATGAACGGAACAATTTGCTATAGTCGGACGCGTAAGAACACTGCATAACGCCGAAGGTCGTTTTCACGGTATGCTTCGCGTTTGCCTTCACACTGAACGTATCGCTGTGAACCGCCGCGCGTCCGTTGATGGTGATGCCGTCCCAGACGAGGTCGCCGCCTGCGTTCGTGAAGTTCGCGTCGAAATTGTCTGCGGCAAAATCGTGGTCGAGCGTGCAGCCATCGAGATCGGCCGGCGTTCCGAGTTTCAGCGAGCCTTCGACATATACGTAATTCGTCAGCCTCCTGTGGCCGAGCCAGACGCGTTCTTCGCCGCTCAGCACCGAGAGACTGCCGTCGTCGTTGTAGAACACGATTCCCGCGTCGGACGAAACGCGCTTCGTGCCATCGCCCGCCGTCGCCTTCGAGCCGAGAGGAATAATGACGCTCCCGCATCCGTCGGGAACGGTGATCGTCCCCGTGAAGCCGGACATGTCGCCTGTGATTGTGAGCGTGCCAGAGCCAGACTTGGAAAGCGGCCCGCTGCCCGTCACCGGCGCGTCAATCGACACGTCGAAACTCTGCGTGTCGATCGTGCCGCCGCCGTCCCAGACGGTTGTCGTCGGATAGCGTCCCTGACTCCAGCTGTCGCCGATCAGCTGCGTCGCGGCGAGCGCGCGCAGCGTACCGCCGTTCAGGTGGATTGCGCTCGTGCCGCTCGTCGTATAGCGCTGGATATGCCACGCCTCGAGCGTGCCGCCGGATTCGAGCGTGATGCTCGTCGCCTTGTCGCTTCCGTTCTCGCCCAGGACGACCCACTTCGCCCAGCCTTCCTTCGTCAGGCATTTGACGACGCCGTTGTTCTTGATTGTGAGGTGTCCGTCGCCCCCGTTGCCGATATCGATGTCCTGGCACGACCAGACGCTCGCGCCATCGACGACCAAACTGCCGCCGGCCTGCCAAGTGCCGATGTTCAAGCCCTGGTCGTCGCTCCCCGCCGTGCCGACCGTGAGCCCGTTTCCGTCCGCGCCCGAGAATGTCACCGTTCCCGCCGCGTCATTCTCAATCCAGAGTCCCGTCATGATGCTGTACGCACCGGCAAACGAGACCGTCGCCGCCGCGCCGTTCAGCTGGTTTCGGTGGAAGACATAGTTCGCCGCGCCGTCGAGCCGCGTATCCCAGTTGTCCGGATTCAGCCAGTCGGTCGCCGTCGCGCCGCCGCCCGCCGTCCAGTGGTTGTCGAAATTGGCGTTGTAGAACTCGATCGTCCCGTCGGAGTTGGTGCGCGACTTGGTGTAAAGCCCCGGCTGGAATCCTGTCGCGGAAGACGGAAGCGTCACCGTGCCGCTGCCGTTCGCGATGGTGATGAGTCCGCTGAAGACGGGCTCCTCTGTAAGCGTCAGCGTGCCCGAACCGCGTTTTGTGAAGTCGCCATCGCCGGAAACGACGCAGCCGAGCGTCACGTCGAATCCCTGCGTATCGATCACACCTCCGTTCTCACCCAGAACAAGCGAGGTGCCGGACGAGATCAGGGAGCCGGACGCGAGGGCGACGAGCGTGCCGCCGTCGAGCGTAAGCGTTCCCGTGCCGGAGACGGAGACAAGAGCGAGCGTGCCGTCCGCGATCGTCAGGCTGCCGTTGTTCACGAGCGTGATGTTTGCGTCGCAGACGAGCTTGTCGCCGGTCGTATCCTCCCAGCCTTCAGGGAGAACAATCGTCACATTCTTGCCGGCACCGTCCGTTATGTCGAGCTTTCCGCCGCCGACAGACGCGTAGTAGGTCGCACCGTCAACAGCCGGGATCGTTAGATCGCCCACGCCCTGCGTATATGTGTTATCCGTCGTCCGCAGCGTGCCGTTCTGCACGGTACCGGGGCCGATGAAACTCTTGACCGTCACATCGAGTCCGCCCAGATCGAGCGTCGCCCCGGTTGCCATGGTCACGGCGACTTCCGGCAGAGACTTGCCCATGACGGAAATGTTCCACTTGTTCGCGAGATACGTCTCGATCTGCTTGCGCTGGGCAGTGGAGGGGTTGTAGTTGAAGCCCATCAACTCGCCGATGGCGAGGCTTGAATGGGAGCCGCCGATATTTTCCGCCGATGTGTTGGCGATACGCGCAAAGTTCAGGAATTCAAGCACCTTCTCCGAATAGTTGAACGTCTTGTCGCCATAGACGCCATTCTGCCAAATTCCCGATTCATCGCTTGCGCTGCCGTTCGTCTGCTTCGTCCAGTATCCCTGCGAACTCCTTTCGCCGATTCGGCGGTTGCCAGCTCCTGTTGTCGTCGATGTCGGGAAGTAAAGCATAGGCCCCCCATATGTCTCCGCCTTCTTGGAGACGATTCGGATCGCGCCCAGCAACGCCTTGCCATGCGTGGTATCGTTCCCTCCGATGGGACACGCTAGAGAGCTTTGCTGCGTCAGAACGGATTTCTTGCCGCCAAAATACTCTTCGGAAACCGTCATGAGCGAATCATCATTTGAGAAGGTATAGGAATTGACCTGCGACGCCCAGGCCGTCACCTTCCCGTCGCTGTTCGTCGTAATCGAGTCTGCGTCACTTGCATCAACGCGCCAGAGCGGCGAGATGCCGTCCAGCGACGAGACGAGCGCAAGCGTACCGTTCGCCGCAAAATTCACAGTACCCGCAAAGTCGTTAAGTCCGTAGAGTGTTGTCATCCCGCCGCGCACGCGGAGGCCGCCATTACCCGAAATCTTGCCGTAAATTACGCCGTCGCCCGTATTGACGCCGCTCCGCGTCGTAATGTTGCCCGCGCCGTAGAGATGGCGGACGAATACGCTCGCCGCGTCCACCGTCAGCGAGAAATTGTCGCCCGCAACCGAAGAGTAATCGTTCGGCGATACCGTCAGCGTATCCAGCTGTATTTTCCCCGTCACGATGAGCTGGCCCCAGCCCTTCACCTTGAGAATGCCCGACGTCGAGCTGTCTCCGCCGCCGCCAGTCACATCGCCCTCGATCGTCACCGTCTGACCCGTCAGCTCGATCGTGCTTTCCGTCTCCCCGACCGTCAGCGTGACGCCGCTCGCGATAAAGGTGCCGTCCGCCGTCGGCTTCAGCGTCCCGCCGTCGAGGTTCAGCGTGGCGGTGCCGGCGCCCTTGACAATCGCCTCGGTCGTGAACGTGCCGCCATGGAGGTTGAGCGTACCGGTGGAGCCCGTGCCGTTCGCGAGCAGGACGTTGCCGGCGCGCGCGGTGTAGGTGCCGTTCGAAATCGTGTAGGTCGCCGTCGTATCGTTGGCATCGCCGATGACAAGAGCGCTCTCCGTGAAACTGTATAAGCCTTTTTCGGAGCTGACCGTGCCGCCATTCTGCAGGATGGTTAAAGTGCTCCCCGGCGAACGCCCCATGTCGATCACGCCGTCGTTCTGCGTAGCCCCGTCTCGATAACCGACAATCAGTTCGCCGCCTTCGATTGTTACATTGCCTTGTGTACCGGCGTGCCATTTAGCATAGTCATCCACCCAGAAAGTGCCGAGGACCAGCCAGTACGATGTTTCGACGCGCCCGGAAAGAATCGTCAGGTCGCCGCGCGCATTGTCCGCCCAGCAGCCGATACCGGTCAGGATGTCGTTCGCGAAGTGATAGGTGCCGCCGTTGATGGCGAGGGCTCCATGCGTGCCGGTCCCCAGGTTCAGATTGCCGCCCGTCTGCGTCAGCCCTTTATCAAGCGAGTCGGCGGTGAATGTCACCTGACCGGCGATATTGTTCTCAATCCACAGTCCCGAAGTCAGCGTCTCGGCGTTTCCGAATGTCACCGTTGCGGCGGCGCCGTTCATTGTTGAGTAGTTGAACCGGTGCGGCACAACCGTCCCGCTCCAGTTTGCGCTGTCGCCCCAGTTGCCCGCGCTGCCGCCGACCCATTCAATATTCGCCCAAACGCCCAGCGGCAGCGTGGCCGCCGCGAGTGTCAGCATCAAAAGCGTTTTTTTCATCTTCAATCTCCTTGAAAGTGTCTGTTGGCGCGCCTCGCGCTACCGCCGCCAGGTGGTACGCGTAATCGTCTGCGGCCGCTTGCTCGAACCGCCGCCCGAACCGTAGCCGCCGTAACCGCCGCCCGAACCGTAGCCGCCGTAACCGCCGCTCGAACGGCTCCGACCGCCGTAACTGCCCCCGCCATACGAGCCGCTGTAGCTGCCGCCGCCATACGAGCCACCGCCATACGAGCCACCCGAACCGCCGCCATACGGGCCGTAGGCCGGCGGCGTAAAGACGCGGCGGATGTTCAAAAGCTCCGGCGCGATCTCCTTGACGAACATCGACGGCTCCACCGGGAACATGCCGCCGTCCGTCATCTTGCGCATCGCCGGCGCGAACAGGTAAAGGCGATCCTTCGCCCGCGTGACGACGACGTAAAAAAGCCGCCGTTCCTCGTCGAAGCGCCCTTCCTCAGTCGCCTTCGCGCTCGGGAACATTCCCTCGCTCAGCCACGGCACCATCACGACCGGCCACTCCATCCCCTTCGCCTGGTGCACCGTCGAGAGCGTCACGCGGTCGAGGTCGGGATCGTTGCGCCGCGCGTCGAGGTTGGTCAGCAGCGCCACGTCGGCGAGGAACCCTTCCAGTCCGTTCTCCGCGCCCGCGATCTGCGCGGCCAGCTCCTTGATGTCGTCAAGGCGGTCCTCCGC
Source organism: Kiritimatiellia bacterium (assembly GCA_017463935.1). Classification (GTDB taxonomy): domain Bacteria; phylum Verrucomicrobiota; class Kiritimatiellia; order RFP12; family UBA1067; genus UBA1067. The sequence goes on along the minus strand of JAFUEM010000189.1, from coordinate 14,109 downwards.
CTCCTGCTCCTCCCACGCCTCGCGCAGATGGTCCTCGTAGAAGAAGTCGCAGAAATCCTCCACGAGCGCGCCGACCGCGCCCTCCTGCAGATGGTCGTCCGCCGCCTCCATCGCCTTCGCGAGCGCGGGCCACAGCGGCTTCGCCTTCTTGCCGAGCAGCCCGCCGAGCGCGTCGCGGTCCTCGCGCCGGCGCGGATCGAACGTGCGGCCGAGCTTCTCCCAGAACTTGCGCGCGCTCGTCTCGCCGACGCCCGGCAGCAGGCTGACGAAGCGCAGGAACGACAGCTCGTCGCGCGGGTTGACGAGCAGCCGCAGATACGCGAGCACGTCCTTGGTGTGGACCTGCTCGAACACGCCCACGCCCGACGTGATACGGAACGGCACCTTCATGCGCGCGAGCGTCATCTGCACGTCGATGGACTGGAAATGGCTGCGGTAGAGGATCGCGATGTCGCTGTAGCGGTAGCCGAGCTCGCGCGCCTCGCGCACGAGCCGCAGGATCTCGCCCGCCTGCGCCTTGCCGTCGGACACCTTGTAGAGCCAGGGCTTGTCGCCGTTCGCGCCGCGCGTGGGCCGAAGGCGCTTCTCGAACTGGTTGGGCGCGTCCTTCATCACGGTGTTGGCGACATCCAGCACGCCTGGCACCGAGCGGTAGTTGCGCTCCAGCTTGATCGTGCGGCACCCCTCCCAGCGGTCGGGAAACTCCATGATGTTCTCGATCTGCGCGCCGCGCCACGTGTAGATGCACTGGAAGTCGTCGCCCACCGCCATGATGTTGCGGTGCTTCGCCGCGAGGATGTCGGTGAACTCCGCCTGAAGTCCGTTCGTGTCCTGGTATTCGTCGACGAGCACGTGGAGGAAGTGGTCCTGGAGGATGTCGCGCACCCGGTCCTGCGTCTTGAGGAGCGTCAGCGCATTGACGAGCAGGTCGTCGAAATCCATCGCGTCCAGCTCCTTCTTCCGCGCCGCGTACCGGTCGGCGACGGTCGCGATCTCCGCGGGCGTGAAGCCCGCCGCGCGCGTCTGCCACCGCGCCGCGACGAGCCCGATCGCCTTCTGCTCGTTCACCGACTCGGAGATCATCTTGGCGACGATCTCCTTCTTCGGAAAATCCTTCGGGTCAGCGACGGACGTCTTGATGATCTCGCCGATCAGCTTCTTCTGGTCGTCCTCGTCGATGATGTTGAAGCCGGGCGTGTAGCCGAGCAGCGTGCCGTAGCGCCGGAGGAGCCGCGCGCAGATCGAATGGAACGTCCCCGACCAGATCGCCGCGACGGCGGGCCCGACGACCTGCTGCGCGCGCTCGAGCATTTCGCGCGCCGCGCGGTTGGTGAAGGTCAGCAGCAGAATCCGCTCGGCCGGCACGCCCTGCTCGATCAGGTACGCGACGCGGTGGACGAGCGTGCGCGTCTTGCCCGTCCCCGCCGCCGCCAGCACCAGCAGCGGTCCGTCCGCCGCCGTCGCCGCCGCGCACTGCTCGGGGTTCAGCAATTTTGAAAAATCCGTAGCCATACTCTCCATTTGCGTGTAGTTTATCACAATCCCTCGCGCGCGCGCAAGAGGTGACGGTCCTCGGGGTCGCTGCGGACGAGCGCGTTGAAATCCCTCACGCGCGCGCAAGAGGTGACGACCGCGAAGGAACGCGCTTCGCAGAGGGAAATGCGCGCGACAGGGCGCATGGTCGCGTTAGACCGAACAGCGTGCGACCAACAACCGCACAAGGCGAGCGAAAAAGTCCAAGATTTTTCCGCATAAAAATCTCATTTATGGTATACTGTTCCCCGATGGCGGCAAAGACCTACAGACACTCGGCCTACTGGTACGCGTACCACAACGGCTGGACCTACAGCGAGGCGCAGACCTACACAGGTAAATACCTCGATCTGCACACCTACCGTCCGCGCCTGCGGGAGCGGCCTGGCGGCACGTTCCGCGGCAGGGACTGGTTCGGGTGGCGCGAGGCGGATCGGGCACCTGACTCGACGTTCAATCCCCTTCTCCTGTGCGTCTGCGCGATGGTGGACATCGGCATCGCGATGCGCGACGAGGTCTCGAAGTTCTCCGACGCCGCGAAGCGCGACCGGATGAAGCGCGAGCTGATGCGCGACCTCCGAATGCTCCGGCGCCCCTTCTACTACGCGCGCGAGACCGCGCGCCGCCGGGAGCTCGCCGCCGCGCGGCGCAAGCTGACGCGCCGGACGACGACCGCCCCCCTGCCGACGCCGGAGGAGATGCGCACCGCGTGGAACGCCCGGAAGGAATCGCGCGAAGCGATGATCCGTCTCGGCGGGATGCTGCACGACCTCGAATGCTACGTGGACAACTGCCTGAAGTTCAACGAATCCGGCGAAGTCGTCGGGCGCAACGGCGGGATCAAGGGTTGGCTTTCGGAGAAGCTGCCGGAGCTGCTGCCGAAGTACAAGACGCTCATGCGCTACAAGGCGATGGCGGTGCGGCTGAGGCAGGTGACGGACACGCGCGACCCGAAGCCGACCGCCGCGCTTCTCGACGAGACGCCGCGCCACGACGCCGTCGCGGCGATCCTCGCGGATTCCGAACCCGTGTTCGCGCGCGTCTTCGCGGCGCTCGAAAACAGGCTCGCGCCCGATACCGTGTTCCTGGATGCGGCAGACCGCCATTCGTGCGGCAAGGAGCGCGAGGGCAAGGACATGATGTCGCGCTCCGTGCGCACGGGCGGGAAGCGGCCCCGAGGGAAAGAGCCCGGCGGGTCTCCAAGGCGACGGCAACGCCCGCGATAGCGCCCTTCACGAAATTCATCGTCCGAAAATCTAGACCGCCGGAATCCGACACACACGTCGGACGAGGCTGAATCTCGGCAGACACCTCAGCCCGGGAGGATTTTCTGTAACCAATCGACCGGGATTTGTCGAAACACCCCGACACCCAGTGGCAGTTCCAGACAATTGAAAGAACCAAGGCGGAAAGCGAGGGTCTCCCGCAAGATTTTTCCGCATAGAAATCTCATTTCGGCATGCCAACCTTCCTCAGACCTTGCCCACCTCTAACCAATCCTACTCCGCCGCTATCGGCGCGTCGCTCACCCAGACCTTGTAGAAGCCCTGCGCACCCTCCTGCTTCGGCGCGACAACCGCATCGCCCGCCTTCGCCGGCTCCGCCGCGCCCGGCCGCTTCAGCGCCTCAATCGTCGCCGCCGAATCCGCCGCATAGTAAAGCCCCGGCACAACCTCAACATTCAGCGTCACCGTCTTGCCGTCGTCGTTTTCCTGGTAGGGCGCGATCTCCGGTATCCCCCGAGCCAAAGGCGAGCCGCGAAGCGGGCGCTATGCGGGGTGCGCGCCGTCTCATACGGCTCCTTCAGCACCACCGTCGCTAACGCTTTATTCTTAGAAACGCTCGCGTTCCCAATCCTACTCCCGGAAGGATGTTGAATGTCATCTTCCCATTTGAGTCCGTGCCGGAAACTGTAACTGTCGGCGTCAGTTTTGCCGTGCCGCTCCAGTCGCCAAGATCGCCTGTCGCCTCAAACATCGCCGCCACCTTCGCGGCACTAACCGCGACCGCACTCTCGCCGTCCTTCACCGTCACCGCGACAGTCATCGCAGTAGTGCCAGCACTCTCGCCATCTACAATCGCCAACTCACCTATCTCAACCGTCGGCTCGTTCTCAAACAGCCGCTCCGCGCCCAGCAAATATGCCGCCGCCGCGTGTGCATTAGCCACAACCGCCGCCTCGCCCGCGAGCGCATCGCCTGTCGCGCCCTTCACGCCAGCAGCCCACGTCTTGAACTTATTGTATTCTGCCGCGCTTCCCCCAATCGTCACCTTGACCGCCGCATCAACAAACCCCGCGCCATCAACCGCAGCATTGACCGTTGCTGCATCAGCATCAACCGCAACCGCAGGAATCGGGTCTGCCGCTTCACTCGGCGTCCACGTCACCGCGTCTACCCATGCGCAGTCTTCACCGTCCGCGCCAGTCCGATCCTTGTAATAAACCCACTTGACCGTGTTGGTGCCACCGTCAAACGAAAGCGCCCTCTCCGTCCAATCTGTTTCTCCGTCCATTCGCCACTCGGCAATCTCAACATCATTTGTATAAATCATGAGCCGATCCCATGTAAACATGTTGTCCTCGTCATGTTCGCATGAAGTCTTGCACCAAAACGACATCGTTCCTGCTCCTTCAACCGTCGCCGAAAGCCATGTATTTGCCCTGTCGCCGATTGCTCCGCTTCTCACCGTCACATCGCCAACCTTGGCTGTAGAGTCAAGAAACGGCTTCCACGGAATGGCCGCGCCCGTCGCAAACACCACCCCCTCGCCCGCATCCAATGCCTCCTCAATCGTCAGACCTTGCTTCGTGATTGTGGCCGTCACATAATCGCTCCTTAGCGAACCATAGACGGCAATCGCCTTGAATGTTGTCGTATCTGCAATCGTAATCGGCCCTGTATAAAGATAATCATCGTTTCGTTTCGGTGTCGAGCCGTCATCGGTGTAGTAGATTGCCGCCCCTTCCGTCGCGCACGAAATCGTAACTTCGCACGAATCCTGACGGAAGACACTTCCCCCACTCGTCGAGACAACAGGGGTGGCCACTTCCATCAACCAATGTGCATAGAGTGTCGTCCCATCAAGTATAACGGTTGATGCGGTCACCCTTTCTCCACCTTCTCGGTCTGTGAACCAGCCATAGAATTCAGCCCCGTCCTTCGTCGGCACTGGCAGTTCGCCTATTTCCGCCCCATCCGCTACACTCAATTCGGCAGCATCACACATGCCGCCGTTAGCATCAAATCGAACATCATGATGGATATAATCTATGGCTATCCCGTTCCATCTACTCGGAATCTCCACACCCCAACCAGCGGATGCTCGGCGAACATATGCGCAGCAATCAGGCGCAAGATCTGAAAACGCAGATGAACCCACCGCTGGCGCATCGCCATCAAATGTTATGCCCTTCAGCCCAGTGCAATTGTAAAAAGCATAAGATCCAATATTCGTCACTGAGCAAGAGATGGTCACGTCGGTAATTGATTGATACGCAGAAGGAAAGATGCTACGCAACCCTGAAGAGAAAACCACTTGCGGCGCAACTATGTCTCGCAAGCCGCTACAACCATAAAACGCACCACTCCCGATGCCAGTCACGCTGTTGGGTATCAGTACGCTCGTCAGACCTTCACAATAATAAAATGCACCGCCACTTATACTCGACACAACTTCAGGAATTTCTAATACGCTCGGGCATTCGCCCTTCATAGCATACAAAACGCTACCAAAAATGACAAGGCCGTCTGGTAGACCATCAAAAAATGCCGTTTCCGAAAACGCAGAATTCCCGATGTTCGTCACGCTACTTGGAATCGTCACGCTCGTTAAATTGCGGCACCCGCGAAACGACGATGCCCCGATACTCGTCACGGCTGCGCCAATCGTCACGTTTGTCAGGCTTATGCAGCCCCAAAATGCAGAAGCTTCAATGCTCGTCACCCCCTCAGGAATCACCAAGTCAGAAACAAGCACCCCGTTGAGATATAGTTTGTGGGCAGAGCATAGCGGATTACAGCCTTTATCATAAAATGAAATCCCACACCAAGCCGCAACATCCATGATATGCACCGCCGATAATTCCTCACACCCATCAAAAGCGGCCTTACCAATACTCGCCACACTGCCCGGTATCGTCACGCTTTTCAGTCCGTCGCATCCACTAAACGCATAATGCGCGATGTTCGTCACACCGTCGGGAATAATCACATCACCATTGATGCCACAAATGAGAGTCTTTCCGTCTTTTGTTAGCAAAAGCCCCGAAGCAGATTTATAGGCAGAGTTTCTTTCGTCGACGATGAACGACATATTGTTACTGCAACCTTCAAACGCCAAAATCCCGATATTCGTCACGCCTGCACCTATCGTCACGTTCGTCAGACCTCTGCAATTGTTGAACGCGGCATCCCCAATGTTCGTCACGCATTTTACAAGCCGTATGGGGTGATATGGGATTGTATGAGAGCGTTTGTTTTCAAGGGTTTGCTCGGGGTCGTGTGTTCGCTGATGTTCGCCATTGTTCGGGTTTGCTATAAGGTTTGTTATACCTTCGGAACGCCAAGGCGCGAGGCGAGTTTCTTCTGCGTTTCGTGGATGCCGCGCAGTATGTCCCGTATCTGCTGGAGATAATGCGCCGATGCGATGATGGCGACTATCAGCACCAGCGAAACCGTGAGACCGATTCCGGTTGCGAGGTTCATATGATTCCTTTCGTTTTGCCCTTGACGGCGGGAAGTATATCACACGGCGGGATGTTTCGCAAGCGATTCACCTCGCCGGAGAGAGCGCCCGGAGTGTGTCGATGTGCGTTTCAGCCCCAAAAACAAGGGGTTTCGGCGTGATGTAAGAAAAAATAATTTTTCTTCATTTTCCCCCTTGCGCGTTATAACGCGATGTGGTATAATTGTGGGCGTCAAGAGCAAATAGGGCGTTTGCGAATGACAGGGCAAAAACGAAAGGAAACAAGAAGATGCAAAAGCAAGAGTTCGAGAAGAGGACGCCGTTCCTCGACAAGACCGATCATGAGAACTACGCCGACTGGTTCGAGCCGGCGTACATGGGCGCGAAGGACATCGACAAGGATGACTTCTGCGCGATGCTGAAGGACGAGACGACGCGCAGGTTCGTCCGTGCGGTGAGCCAGGCGTTCAAGGCCAGCGAAGCCACCGAGAAGGATTTTGCGAAAGAGGTGATCTACCTCAAGGACTGCCACCGCACGTTGCAGAAGAAGAACGCGGATCTGCGCAAGGCCGTGTCGCTGATCTCCGCGAACTGCGACCGCGTTCTGACCGAGGCCGTTGCATGATTCGGAACGCCCCGCCTGTCATGGGCAGGCAGGCGGGGCAAGGTAAAACGAAAGGAACGAATCATGCGAATTGACACTGTACAAGACTTGCTGGACGCGATCGAAGACCTCGACCCCAGCACTCCGATACGGCTTGCGATGCAGCCGAACTATCCGATGACCGGATCGCTGAGGAACGTCTGCATCGAGCGCGGCGCGGACGATTCCGCCAAGACGGTATGGCTCGCCTGCTCCGACCACGAGGACTACGGATGCCCGCGCGAGGCGTGGGACGAGTGCGAGTTCTGGCCGGAGGGCGACGAGGACGAGGACGACGGGGAGGTGGACGCATGAAACTCTACGTCGGCACATACGCGAAGTACAACAGCGGAGACCTCTCCGGCGCGTGGCTCGATCTCGACAGGTTCGCGAACGCGGAGGAGTTCGAGGCGGCATGCAAGCGGATCCACCGCGACGAGCACGACCCCGAGCTGATGTTCCAGGACGTCGAGACGGATCCCGGATGCGACTGGCAGGAGGGACTGTACAGCGAGAGTTCGATACCCCGCGACTACTGGACGCTCAAGGCCGAGGCGGAGGCCGAGGCGAAGAAGTCCGCGAGCCGCCCGAAGTCGGCGGAGAGGATGGAGCAGGAACGGCTGTGCGCCGTGTACATGGCGGCGAGGGGGTATGACCGCAGCACGGATCGCAGGGCCAAGGCGTACGACCGCGAGCACGACTTCCTCATGAAGCGCGACCGCTTCGTGGAGCTGTCGGACGGCGTGGTGCTTCCGATCGGCAGGCCGTCGATCCAGACGCGCTTCTGCTGCGGGGAGGACGACCGGGGGCAGGGCGGCGAGGAGTACGGCACGATGGCGTACGCCCACAAGGTGCTGGAGTACAAGCGCACCGAAGAGGGGTTCAAGCGCGCGAACGTCGGGGACTTCGACAAGGAGATGGTTCACCTCGTGGGCCGTCGTGCGTGGAGGTTCGCGAGAACGGGCGGAGACGGCGCAGACACCTGGCGAGGTGACTTTGTGCCGTGCCTCATGCGCGGCGGCCTCACGGACGGGAGCGTGTACCTCGGGAACGCTGCGAACGCCGGCCGCCCGGAGACGGTGGTGCGCATCCTGAACGACGAAGACATGCGAAGGATGCGCAGAGGGTACATGGCCGTGCGGCGAGACTTCCGGCGAAGGCTGAACGCCTACTGGAAGCGCTTCGGCGCGTCGAAAATCCACACATGGACGTACTGGACGGAAGCGTGATGCGTGGAGGTACGACAACATGGACTTCGCAAAGCATGTGCCGGCGCACCTGCGCGGGCGGTTCGTCGCCGCGTATCAGGGCCAGTACGGATACTGGTTCGAGTTCGACGGGAGCGTTCGTTTCGATGACGTCCAGGGGGGGGGGGCAGCTCCCCTTCGCCTACGGCGCCACGATTGACGATTGCCGCAAGATGATGGAGAACTTCACGATCACACAGAAGGAGACAAGAGACAATGAGCAAGACAAGCGGACCACACAACCCCGACGACGTGCTGATCGGGTTTCTCGACAGCCCGGAGGTAAAGGCGCTGACGGCGCTGGTGGCGGAGGCCGAGGGGGCCGGAACGGTCAGTGACATGTTCCGGGAGTTCATCTTCGCCCGTGCCGAGGCACACGGGATGATGCGCGACCGCAAGGTCGTGGGAGAATGGCGCGAGAGGGTCCGGGAAGGAGCCGAAGCGATCCGCGCCGCGAAACGAGAACGCAGCGAGCGCCGCAAGAAGACGAACGCGTAAAACGAAAGGAACGAGCAATGGCAACAGACATCGGAGTGAAGGCGACCGGCGACCGCAGGGCGATCGAACGGATCGCGGCGAAGCGACACACCACGGCATCCGCCGTGGTGAAAAAAGAGCGTGCGCGGATGCGTCGTCTTTTTGGCCGTGGCGCGTTATATCGCGCCGACATAATGGGGGCCGCCGCGCGCTGATTTTTTTGTTTTTTATTTGACAGGGCGCGTTATAACGCGAAGGAGGAACGATGAACAAGAACGAGAAGGCGAAGGTCGAGAAGAAGGTGCGCTGCACCTTCGACCTGACGGAAAGCGAGGCGCGGAAACTGTGCGACCTGCGCTGCGAGCCGAAGCCGAGCACGGCGGCGGCGCAGGTCTGCCGCATGGCCATCAAGGCGGAAGGCGGTACGAAATGAACCAGGCCGAAGTGATAGGCGACAAGGAGGCGGCGGAGCTGTTCGGGCTTTCCCGCGTCGCCCTTCGCCAGCACTGCATGGAGTCGTACGTCTGCCCCAAGGGGAAGGTGGACGTGCGCAAGGCGAATCCCGTGGTCGTTGGCCGGTGCCGCAGGTGGCGGCGTAGCGCGATCATGGTGGTGCTGTCCACGAAGCCGGAATGACGGAGGGTCGAAAGATGACGATGGAAGAATGGGACAGGCAGCTGTCGGGAATGACGCTGGAGGAATACGACCGCGAGATTCGCCGCAGACTGCGGCGCAGACGGCTCAGGGCGGCGGGCGAAGTCGTGGCCGGGGTTCTCGCCCTTGCCCTGCTCGCGCTCGTGGCGTGGCTGTTTCTCGCGGCTACGCCGGACCAGTTCAGCGCGGAGTGCGAGGCATTGCGCGCCGAGATGGAGGCGCAAGGCAAGTGAAGATTTCCCTGCCGCACGGTGCGGCGGGGATGGGCAAACGAAAGGTAAAGACATGAAGACAAAGACGAAGGCCAAGGCTGCGTCCAAGAAGAAGCAGCCAAAGGAAGCCGAAGCCGTACACGCGCCCAAGGTCGCGGACTACGAGCGGAAGCGGACGGAGCTGGAGGTCGCGAAGCTGAAGGTCGCGCCCTGGAACCCGCGCCCGAAGATAACGCCCGAGAGCGTGGCGGATCTCGCGGAGAGCATCAAGTCGCTGGGGGTGATCGAGCCCCTTGTGGCGATGATGGACGCGGACGGATGCGCGGTGCTTCTCTCCGGCCACAGGCGGCTCGTCGCCGCGACGGTCGCGAAGCTCGACAAGGTGCCGTGCGACATCCTCGTGGGCATCGACGAGCAGACGGCGAAGCGCATGACGTTCATCGCGAACTTGCAGCGCAAGGACGCAGACCCCCTTCTCGAATCCGAGCTGGTGGGCAGTCTCGTGAAGTCCGGTATGAAGCAGGACGAGATCGCCGCAGAGACCGGACGCGGGCGCGAATGGGTGTCCCGGAGGCTGAACCTCTCGCGGCTCTCGAAGTCGTGGCGCAAGCGCGTAAAGGACGGCGAGCAGATCACGACCGACTGCCTGGAGCATGTGGCGGCGTACCCCGAGGAGGTGCAGGAGAGGCTGAAAGGCGCGAAGGACTACAACCGGCGCGACGCGGCGCTCCGCTGGTGCGACATCGAAACCCAGTTCGACCGCGAGACGCAGGACCTGAAAAAGGCCGTGTTCGACCGGACGCCGTGCAAGACGTGTCCGAACAACACGGGATGCTCGCCCGACCTGTTCGACTGGGACGGCAAGCCCGCCACCTTCGGCAAGTGCATGGACGGGAAGTGCTACAAGCGCAAGGTGGCGGAGGCGATAAAGGCGACGATCGCGGACGCGAAGGCGAACGGGGCGGAGGTGCGCGAGAGCAAGCAGCACCCGGACTACTCCATCAGCCTGCAATCCAAGCCCGACAAGAAGCACGACACGCTGTACGTCTGGAAGGACTGGAACGACGAGACCGTGATGCAGTGGGGCGAGCGGCCGAGGGCCGGGAAGTCAAACGGCGAAGCGACCGAGGAGCAGAAGGAGGAACGCCGCAGGAAGATCGCCGCGAACAAGGCGCGGAGGAAACTGGCCGAGTGGTGCGTCAAGGCCGAGGGCGGACTTGCCGACGCGATACGCGGACGGTACGGCGACACTCCCCCTGCATGGGCGCCGTTCGCCTTTCAGAGCGCGTTCTGGCTCGGCGATTACAACTTCTCTGGATCGAAGACGACAACCCACGACGCCGCCTTCTCCTGCCTCGCCAGCGACGGAATGGAAGTGCCGGAGCGGTGGGCCGACGAAGTGGCGAAGGAGATTGCCGACACGTTCAAGAAGGAATGCTACGGGGTGAAGAACGCCGCGCGCGTGTGCGCCCTTTTCCCGGTGGCGAGGGACGCGCTCACGCTGGACGAGCGGCAGCTGATCGTGTCCGATGCGGACATGGAAAGGCTCGAACACACGGAGCCCGTGAAATGGTACGGCGAAGACGCCGAGACCGATGACGCCGAAGAACCCTTCGACGACGAGGAAACCGAAGACTAACGAAAGGAACACTACGATGCTAAACGACAAACAGCGAGAGACGGTGCGGGATTACTTCAGAAGCAATCCCAATGCCAAGCCGCAGGACATCGAGAGGCTGCTGGGCTTCAAGATGGACTTCTTGACAACCTTAGAGACGGGGCTTCTGAGGTCAGAGGTCATCGTCAAGGGCGGAGGCTCCGAGACCGGAACCGCGTCCGGGAAGATGGAGATCGAGTTCAGCATGTCTGGCAACGACGACACGCACAACCTCACTTGCAGGATCGCGGTGAAGCAGGTGCAGTCGTCGAAGCAGGACGTCGAGACGAAGTTGCGCGCCTACGTCCTGAAGAAGGTGATGCTGGCGCTCCGCGAGGAGTTCTCCGGCATCCTTGAGAACGGCGACAAGATGCTGCTCATGATACAGAACGCGGAAGCGGAGATCGGGAAAGAGTTCCGTGCGTTCGCCGGGAAGGAGGGCGCGAAGTGAGTAAGATCATCCTGACCGCATCGAGCATGGCGTGCGCCCTTCGATGTCCGCGCCGCTACTGGTACGACAACATCCTCGGGCTGAAGGAGGCGAACCCTTCCGAGGCCCTGAGGATCGGCACGGCGGTGCACAACGGCGGCGAGGCTCGGGCCAAGGGCCTGGACTTCGGCGCGCAGTACGCGGCGGCGCTCACGGGCGGGACGCTCGACGAGTGGATGGCGGCCAAGGTGTTCGGCATCCTCGGCGCGTACTGCAAGCGCTACGGCGAGACCGACGATTGCGACTACGCGGCGATGAATCCCGAAGTGGAGTTCACGAACCCGATCGACGGATCGCGGACGTTCGAGCAGCGCGGCAAGGTGGACGGCCTCGCCGTGCTGAAGGACGGCCGCAAGGTGGTGTGGGAGCGCAAGACGACTTCCGACGACCTCGCGGAGACGAGCGACTACTGGAGCCGCCTGAAGTTCAACATCCAGCTTCTCGCATACGCGGACTGGGTGTATCGGTCATCGGGCGAGCTGGGCGTGTGCGTGTACGACGTGATACGCAAGCCGCAGTTGCAGCCGAAGGCGAACATCCCCGACCTCGACGAGAACGGCCTGCCGATAGTCCTGGACGCGAACGGCCAGAGGTGCATCAAGCGCGACGGGACGCCGAAGAAGACGGCGGACTCCGCCAAGGGAGAGCGCATGGCCGGACACGCCGAGACGCCGGACGAGTACGGGGCTCGGATCCTCGAAGCGATGAGCGCGGAGCCGGAGCGGTACTTCGCGAGGCGCGAGGTGGCGGTCACGTTCGACATGCTGGCCGAGTTCCGCCGCGAGCGGCTGGGCGTGTGCCGGATGCTCCTGCACTTTGCGGCCGAGGCCCGCAAGAGCGAGCGCCCGGAGTACGCATACCCGAGGGCGTGCAACCCCGACAACTGCCGGAGCTGTCCGTTCGCGGGCGTGTGCCTGAACCGTCTGCCCGTCGATGCGAAGAACCCGCCGGAGGGATTTCGGATCGCACTTCACGAAGAACTTGCCGAGCCGCATGGTGCGGCGATGGCGTAAACCGAGAAACGAAAGGAAAAACAGAAAATGGCAATACCAAAGAGACCGAGCGCGACGAACTTCCCCGCCGTGCCAAAGACAACGACGGCTCCTGCGCCGAAGACGGAGCAGACCGTGGACGGATGGGACGACTGCAAGCGCGGGCACTTCATCGGACTGCACGGCACGGGAGGCGCGGGCAAGTCCACGCTTGCCGCGATGCTTCCCGGGCGGACGCTGTTCATCGACCTGGAGGGGTCGCTGAAGATCATCCGCCCGAAGCTGGAGGCGATGGGACTTCTCGCGAACATCGCGCCGAAGTTCCTGAAGTACGACAGCAAGGCGCCGGCGGCGGCGTGGAACGACCTGATATCGTTCCTCTCGTCCGACGTGGCGAAGGGCTACGACAACATCGTGATCGACAGCTTCACGCGCGCCCAGGAGTGGGCGGCGCAGAACTGCATCGAGTCGATCCCGGGCGACAGCGCCACGATCCGCAAGTCGCTGGAGCAGTGGATGTACGGCAAGGGGGCGCAGCTCGTCTTCGACAAGTTCGCGCCGATCTACCCGCTCATCGACGACATCTGCGACGCGGGCGCGAACGTGCTCGCCATCGCGCACTCGGAGCCGACGAGGTTCACGAACGCGGACGGCGGGGACTACTGGCAGAACCAGCCGCGCCTCGTGCAGGGCGAGAAGGGAAAGGCGCCGGGGCGCTCCACCTTCCTCGAAAAGACGGATCACCTTCTCTATCTCGCGGCGGACGTGAGCGTGGAGAAGGGAAAGGCCAAGGGCGGCATGACGCGCACGCTCTACACGGGAGGCATCGCCACGATGATGGCCAAGAGCCGCACCGTGCAGGGGTGCGCGTTCGAGGTGCCGAACTGGGACGAGAGCAACGCGGCCCTGTTCGACTGGTCGCAGATCATCCACTAAAGAGCACAAGGAGGAAAGATCAATGGCATTTTCATACGGCATCCCGGACGGAACCTATACGGGGCGTCCGACCACGGCAAGCTGCTTCGAGAAGGACGGGCGGCTGATCCTCGACGTCAACTTCGCGGTGAAAGACCCGCAGACGGGCGAGTGGTACAAGAAGGACAACGGGTACGAGTGGGAGGCGAAGAAGCGGCACTGGCTTTCGAGCAAGGACGGCGGCTTCAACGAGGCGACCATCACCGGCATCCGCGAATGGGCGAAGGGATGGAACCCGACCTCGTTCGACGACTTCTACTGGTTCCAGCTCCCCGACGCGAACGGCGTGCCCTTCGGCAATCTCGCCGCGATCGGAGAGGTCGAGCTGAACTTCCAGACCGACAACCAGGGCAACCAGCAGATATGGGTGCACGACCCGAACCGCCCGAAGGCCGGAGGCCGCAAGGCGTTCGTTCCGGACGGGGCGACGACCGACAAGGCGACGCTCATGGCGAAGTGGGGGACGAAGGCCAAGGCCCTGTTCGCCGCCACGCCGAAGAAGGTCGCGACGGTCGCCGCGCCCAAGGCCGCGCAGACGGCTCC
>JAFUEM010000188.1 GCA_017463935.1 Kiritimatiellia bacterium | reverse complement strand
GCGGCTTCCACGGCGCCGGCAGGGGCGGCGGCTGCGTGCCGGCCGACGGCGTGGCGCTCGACGACTGGCGCGTCTACGACACGGCGCTGAGCGAGGTGCAGCTCCTCCAGATCGCGAACGGCAACGCGCCGTGGCCGGAAGGGCTGCCGATGCCGAAGCAGAAGATCAGCGCGTTCGTCGACACGAATTCGGTGCTGCGCCTCGGCTACGAGATTCCCGAAGAGATCCTGATCGGCCGGGACGGCGAAAGGCGCCTCTATGCGAAAGGCGTCCTCGCGCAGTGCGGCATCGGCGGCGAGAAGCGCTTCGAGCTCGCGGCCGGCGGCCAGTTCGCGCTCGGCGCGGGCGGCTTTGTCTTCGACTCCAACTACGCGCGGGCGCGGACGAACGAGGTCGTCTTCTCGGGCGGGGCGCTCCTCAGCTTCGAGCCGACGTTCGTCAAGTCGGGCGCGCCGATCCGCCTGAGCGGCACGAGCCGGCTCATCGTCAACCGGCAGCTCCTCGTCCGCGCGTCGTTCGAAGGCGACGGCAACCTCGTCAAGACGGGCGAGGGCGTGCTGGGCCTCCAGTATCCGTGCGACGGGGCGACGGGCCGGCTGACGGTCGCCAGCGAGTCGACGCTCGTGCTCGGTCCGGCGGCGACGTGGGGCGGCACGATCGAGCTCGCGAAGGGCGCGACGCTCAAGTGCGTCTCGGCGAACGTCGTCGGGAAGATCGTCAAGGCTCCGGGCGCCCGGGTGATCGAGTCGCAGCCGGGTGCGACGAACGTGGGGCCGGACGCCTTCCCGCAGCCGACGACCGGCTACCGGTTCAGGCACATGCAGAAGGAGCGCATGGGGCGCGGCGTCTACGCCGTGCGGCAGACGGAGAAGGAGGTCATGATCGGCTGGCGCTACAAGTCGAGCGATCCGACGAACATCGCGTTCAACGTCTACGCGAACGGCCGGCGGCTGAACGGCGCGCCCATCGCCGACGTCACCTACTACCGGACGCCGTGGACGGGCAAGACGACGAAATACGAGGTGCGCGCCGTCCTCGGCGCGCGCGAGGCGGCGTTCAAGGTCGGCGGGTCGTGGACGCTCCCGGCGAACGCGCCCGTCGGCTACTTCGACATCGAGCTGACGCCGCCGCCGGACACGGTGATGCCCGACGGCGCGCGGATCGCGCACATCCCCTACGACTGCTCCATCGGCGACCTGGACGGCGACGGCGAATACGACCTCGTCGTCATCTGGTGGCCGACGAACGGCGGCGACAACTCGTCGTGGCACAAGACGGGCGACACGTGGATCGAGGGCGTGAAGCTGGACGGCACGAACCGCAGCCTCTGGAAGATCAACCTCGGGCCGAACATCCGCTCGGGCTCGCACTACGTGCCGGTGATGGTGGCGGACTTCGACGGCGACGGCCGGGCGGAGGTCGTCTGCCGCACGGCGGACGGCACGGTGGACGGCCGCGGCAGGGTCATCGGCGACGCGGCGGTCGACTGGCGCAAGATCCTCCCCGGCGCGCACATCCTCTGGGCGCACAACTACGTGACGGCGTTCGACGGCGCGACGGGCGCGGCGATCGATTCGGTG
>JAFUEM010000187.1 GCA_017463935.1 Kiritimatiellia bacterium | reverse complement strand
GTACACGGGCTCGCGAAGGAGGTGGAGGACCGCGTCCAGTTCGAGCTCGACACGATCCGCACGATGGGCTTCCCCGGCTACTTCCTGATCGTCCACGACTACATCGCCTCGGCGCGCGAACTCGGCGTGTGGGTGGGCCCGGGGCGCGGCAGCGCGGCGGGCTCGGCGGTCGCGTACGCGCTCGGCATCACCAACGTCGATCCGCTCAAGTACGATCTCCTCTTCGAACGCTTCCTGAACCCCGACCGCATCTCGATGCCCGATATCGACGTGGACTTCGACGACGCGGGGCGCGAGAAGGTGCTCGACTACGTCACGAAGAAATACGGCGCGGACCACGTCGCGCACATCGTGACGTTCGGGCAGATGGCCGCGAAGTCGGCGATCAAGGACGTCGGGCGCGTGATGGACTATCCGCTCGCCGACACGAACAAGCTCGCGGGGCTCGTCCCCAACACGCCGAAGATCACGTTCAAGAAGGCGCGCAAGGAATCTCCCGAGCTGGAGGAGAAGTTCAACTCGCCCGATCCCGTCGTCCACAAGCTGATGGCGCGCGCGGCACGGCTCGAAGGGTGCATCCGCCAGCCCGGCGTGCACGCGTGCGGCGTCATCATCTCGCGCGATCCGATCGTGGAGACGCTGCCGGTG
The DNA here is from genome assembly GCA_017463935.1 of Kiritimatiellia bacterium. Lineage (GTDB taxonomy): Bacteria > Verrucomicrobiota > Kiritimatiellia > RFP12 > UBA1067 > UBA1067. The sequence continues at coordinate 1,549 of JAFUEM010000187.1, read as the reverse complement.
ATGCCGACGCCGGAGAAGGGCGGCCGCAAGAAGCTCGGCGACGGCGCGGCGCAGGGCGACAAGCTCCTGACGACGCAGTACGACGGCCACTTCGTCGAGCCGGTCGGCCTGCTCAAGATGGACTTCCTCGGTCTCAAGACGCTGTCGGTCGAGAAGGAATGCGTCAAGCTGCTCAAAGAGTGCGGCTCGCCCGTGCCGCCGGAACTCCTCAACGCCGACGGCGAGCTCGACACCGACAGGATTCCCGACGACGACAAGGCGACGTACGAGCTCTTCGGGCGCGGCGAGACGACGGGCCTTTTCCAGTTCGAGTCGGACGGCATGAAGAAGTGGCTGATCGCGCTTCAGCCCGAGCGCTTGACCGACCTCGTCGCCATGAACGCGCTCTACCGCCCGGGGCCGATGGAGTACATCCCGACGTTCGTCGACCGCAAGCAGGGGCGGCAGCCGGTGACGTACGACCATCCGCTCATGGAAAGCCGCCTCAAGGATACGTACGGCGTGACGGTCTACCAGGAGCAGGTGATGCTGCTCTCGCGCGACCTCGCCGGCTTCACGCGCGGCGAATCCGACAAGCTGCGCAAGGCGATGGGCAAGAAGCTCATGGACGTGATGGCGGAGCTGAAGGAGAAGTTCGTCACGGGCTGCCTCGCGAACCCCGGCTTCCGCGTCGACAAGTGGGCGGACGAGGCGGAGGCGAAGAAGCTCATCGAGAAGATCTGGAAGGACTGGGAGGCGTTCGCGAGCTATGCGTTCAACAAGTCGCACGCCGTCTGCTACGCCTGGGTCGCCTACCAGACGGGCTACCTCAAGGCGCACTATCCCGCCGAGTTCATGTGCGCGCAGATCTCGTCCGAAATCGGCAACTTCGACAAGCTGCCCGGCTTCGTCGCCGAGGCGCAGGAGATCGGCCTGGAGCTGCGGCTCCCCGACGTCAACGAATCGGGCGCGCGCTTCGTGCCGACGCCGGACCGCAAGGGCATCCGCTACGGACTCGGCGGCATCAAGGGCGTCGGCGAGCTGGCGGCGGAGGCGATCGTCGCCGAGCGCAAGGCGAACGGGCCGTTCACGGGCTTCATGGATTTCTGCCTGCGCATGGCCGGCTCGAACGCGGTCAACAAGCGCGTCCTCGAGAACCTGACGCGCACGGGCGCGTTCTCGACGCTCGAGCCGAACCGCGCGAAACTCTTTCTCAACATCGAATACGCGCTCAAGAAGGCGCAGCAGAAGGCGAAGGAAAAGGCGAGCGCGCAGACCAACTTCTTCGACCTGATGGCGGGCGGCGAGGAGAAGGCGAGCGACCGGGAGCTCGCGGACGCGCCGCCGTTCGTGCCGGCGGAGGAGCTGAAGTTCGAGCGCGAGATGCTGGGCGTCTACGTCTCGGGCCATCCGCTCCAGTCGTGCACGCAGCTCATCTCGTCCGCGTCGCAGGTCTGCGTCCGTTCGCGTCAACCGGGTTCGCGCGAGGACGCGTACGAATTCCTGCCGTTCACGCTCGACAAGATCGCCAAGAAGGTCGAGGAGGAGGACGAGGTGTCCGCCGGCGCGG
>JAFUEM010000186.1 GCA_017463935.1 Kiritimatiellia bacterium | reverse complement strand
CTGGCAGCGGCGGGCTACCGCGTCGCGGGCGTGGATCTGGCGGCGCAGGTGACGGCCGCGGCGGATATCGGCGAAGATCTGCCCGCGGCGGGGGAGTCGCCCGCCGCGAGGCCGATCGCGGCGCGGCTCGTCGTCAAGGTCGACGGCGAGGCGGTGGACGCGGCGGAAATCCGCTTTCTGCTGGAGCAGAAATCGACGCTCGTCTTCTTCCGCGACCGCTGGATCGAAGTCGACCGCAACATCCTCAAGGAAGCGCTGCGCGCGCTGGAGAAGAGCGCGGGAAAGACGCTGACCGTCAACGAGGCCGTCGGCTTTGCGATGGGCGTGGGCGCGTTCGGGCGGCTGGAGATCGAGGAGGTGCGCGCGCACGGGTGGCTGCGCGGGCTGGTGAACGAGCTGAAGAAAGCGGGATTGGCCGAACGCAGTTCGGTCCTCTCCACTGGCAGTTCGGCCCTCTCCACTAGCCTGGCCATTCCTGGGCTGACGGGCGAGCTGCGGCCGTACCAGCGGCGCGGCGTCGGCTGGATGAAGTTTCTGACCGATCACGGTTTCGGTGCGCTCCTCGCCGATGACATGGGCCTCGGCAAGACGATCCAGACGATCGCGTGGCTGCTCGCGAACGCGCGCGGCCAGCCGTACCTCGTCGTCGCGCCGCTGACGCTCGTCGCCAACTGGCGGCATGAGTTCGCGACGTTCGCGCCGGGTCTGCGGCTCTACGTCCATCAGGGTGAATACCGCCAGCTCGCGCAGGGCTTCAAGCGCGCGGTGGCGCAGGCGGACGTGGTGGTGACGAGCTATTCGCTGCTGGTGCGCGACTACGCGATCCTGCGCGAGACGGCGTGGGCGGGGCTCGTCCTCGACGAGGCGCAGGCGATCAAGAATCCCGAGACGCAGGTCGCGCGCGCGGCGCGGGCGCTCGGGGCGCGGCGGCGCGTGGCGCTGACGGGCACGCCCGTCGAGAACACGGTTGAGGACGTCTGGTCGCTCGAGGACTTTCTCAACCCCACGTTCCTCGGCGCGCGCAAGGATTTCATCGAGCGGTTCGTCAAGCCGCTCGCCGCGAACGAGCAGAGCGCGGCGGGCCGGCGCCTGAGGCACGCGCTCGAACCGTTCGTCCTGCGGCGGCTCAAGACGGACCCGGAGATTGCGGGCGAGCTCGGCGAGAAGCGCGAGATCCGGGAATACTGCGCGCTCACGCCGGCGCAGCGCGCGGAGTACGAGACGGCGCTCGCCGACTACCGCGCGAGCGACAAGCGGCAGGGCGACATCTTCGCGCTCATCACGCGGCTGAAGCTCGTCTGCGACGGCGAAGGGAAGTGGCTGCGGCTGGTGGATCTGCTGGAGGCGATTTTCGCGGCGGGCGAATCGGCGCTCGTCTTCACGCAGTACGCCAAGGTCGGCGCGTGGCTGAAGGCGCGGCTGGAGAAGCTGTGGGGCGCGCGCGTCCCGTTCCTGCACGGAGGGCTCACGGCCACGGCGCGCGAGGGGGAGATCGCGGCGTTCAACGCGCCAGGCGCGCGCGCGTTCATCCTCTCGCTCCGGGCGGGCGGCTTCGGGCTCAATCTCACCAAGGCGACGCACGTCATCCATTTCGACCGCTGGTGGAATCCGGCGGTGGAGAGCCAGGCGACCGACCGTGCGCACCGCATCGGCCAGGCGAAGACGGTGTTCGTCCATGCGTTCATCACCGAAGGGACGCTGGAGGAGCACGTCGACGAGCTGATCGCGCGCAAGGCGCGCGTGGCGGGGACGCTTGTGGCGACGGGCGAATCGTTCCTGAAGGAACTCTCCGCCGCCGAACTCGACCGCGCCGTGTCGCTGGATGCGCCTGTGTGATAGACTTTCTCTCCTTTTGGGGAAGTCCAAGGGAGATGAACGAATGACAACCTACGGTTACGCCCGCTCTGCTAGACCGCGCGGCACTTCGGCCACGCTGTTCTAGATTTTCTAGATTAGCTCGCGCCCTGCGCGAGCGTACTAGATGAGCGTCCGACAGGACGCGGTCTAGAACAGCGAGCAAAGCGAGCGGTCTAGCCCCTCT
>JAFUEM010000185.1 GCA_017463935.1 Kiritimatiellia bacterium | reverse complement strand
GCGGCCGTCGAGCTTCTCGTAGAGGTCCAGCGCCTCTTCATACTTCTCGGCGTCGAAATACGCCTTGGCGAGGCGCAGCCGGAGCGCCGGGCCCGCCTTCGTGCCCTCGTAGCGCGACGCGGCCTCGGCGAGCTCGTCCACGCCCGTCGCGTCCATCAGCGCGACGGCGGCGGCATCCGCCTGCGCGGCGCGGTAGTTCTTGACGCCGTAGTAGCCGAGCACCGCGAGGCCGCACACGGCGACGATCGCCAGCGTCTGCTTGCCGTCCTTCTCCCACCATTCGATCACAGGGAGCAGTTCTTCAGGAATAGTCATTTTTCGTTACCTTTCTTCGTAGGGTTCGTCGTGTTTGTCGTCGTAAAGCTGCGCCCATTCGTTCAGCACCGCCTCGCTGCGGCCGTCCGCGCGCGCGATGATGCGGTTGTAGTCGAGGGCGTCGAGGAAGTCGCGGCTGTGGACGAAGCGCGTCGTCTTGTTCTTCTTCGGCGATTCGGCCAGGCGGCGGGTCGAATCGAGCAGGATCGCGCCCGTGAAGTAGACCGCCTTCGGCGCCTTGATCGCGCCCGTGAAGAGCTGGATGACCTTGCGCCCCGCGCCGAGCTTGCGCTCCTCCTGGAAGAGGCCCGTCATCAGCACGGCCGCGCGCAGACCGTTCGAGACCTCGAAGCCCTTCTCGGTCATCATCGCGTCGTACGCGTCGAGCGCCGCGAGGTACTTGAACGTCGGGCTCTTGCGCCCGCCCGTGCGGTCGATGTACTTCGCGAGCTCCGGCACGAGGTCGCCGAGCATCCCGCATTCCCACAGGAGCCGGAACGCCTCCGCCGCGTGCGAATAGGTGAAGAGGCGGAAAACCTCCTCGCAGACGCGCGGCGTCGCGGCGAGCAGGATGCACGCATGGTGCTTCTTCATCGCCGCCCACGTCTTCGGCTCGATCTTGAAGCCGAGGCGCGACGAGAACTTGACGGCGCGCATCATGCGCACGGGATCCTCCTGGAAGCGCACGCCGGGATTGCCGATCGCGCGGATGATCTTGTGCCGGATGTCGTCCATGCCGCCGACCCAGTCGATCACGCTGAAGTCCGCGATGTTGTAGAAGAGGCCGTTCACCGTGAAGTCGCGCCGATAGGCGTCCGTCTCGGGCGTGCCGAAGGTGTTGTCCTCCTGCGGCCCCTCCGCCGCGTGCTCGATGATCTCGCCCACCGACTGCGCGTTCTGGCGGAACGTCGCCGTCTCGATGATCTTGCCGCCCGCGAAGCGCACGTGCGCGAGCCGGAAGCGCCGGCCGATCAGGAAGCAGTTGCGGAATGCGTGCTTCACCTCGTTCGGCAGCGCGCTCGTCCCCACGTCGAAATCCTTCGGCTTGCGGCCCATCAGCAGGTCGCGCACGCCGCCGCCGACGAGATAGGCGGTGTAGCCCAGGCTGTGCAGGCGATAGAGGACCTTGAGGGCGTCCGGATCGATGTTGGCGCGCGAAACGCAGTGATCCTGCCGTTTGTAGACGACAGGCAACTTGCGTTTGCGTTTCAGGAATTCAAACATGGTCGTATATTATACACTATTTCCGCCCCTGTGCGCAAGCGCGCGCAGGAGGGAAATTCGCGAACGGGCCGTTCCCGCACGGCCGGCCCGGACGCGGGCGGGAATCATTCGCCCCGCGTCGGCGTCGTGAAGCGGTACTCGGTCACCGTGCGGTACGTTTCGCCGGGGCGGAGCGTGACGGACGGGAAATCGGGCCGGTTGGGCGTGTTCGGATAGTGCTGCGTCTCGAGCGCGAGCCAGCCGCGGTAGCGCATCTTCTCGCCACCCTTCATCGTCCATTCGTCCTTGATGAAGTTGCCCGCGTAGAACTGGAGGCCGATCTGGTCGGTCCACACCTCGACCGCGCGCGCCGCGCCGCGCAGCTCCGCCACCTTGCGGAAGCCCGTGCCGTTCAGGCACCAGTTGTGGTCGTAGCCGGGGCCGTACTGGAGGACGGGATCGGGATCGTCGATGCGCGCGCCGATCTTCTGGAACGTGCGGAAGTCGAAGGGCGTGCCTTCCACGGCCTGCGGCGCGCCGGGCACGGGCGCGAGGTCGGCGTCGACCGCGAGGTAGGTGTCGGCGTCGATCATCAGCTCCTGGTCGAGGATCGTCCCCTCGCCGTTCATGTTGAAGTAGACGTGCTGCGTCAGGTTGAGCGGCGTCGCCTTGTCGGTCGTCGCCTCGTACTCGATGCGCCAGACGTTCGCCGGCGTGATCGTGTAGGTGACGCGCGCCGTCACGCTGCCGGGAAAGCCCTCCTCGCCGTCGGGCGACGTGCGCGTGAAGACGATGCCGACGTCGTCGCCGTGCGCGAACGGCGCCGCGTCCCAGACATACGCGTCCCAGCCGCGCGTGCCGCCGTGGAGCGCCGCGTGGTGCGTCGCGTCGCTCTGCGCGAGCGTGTACGTCTGGCCGTCGAGCGCGAAGACGCCCTGGGCGATGCGGTTGCCGAAGCGCCCGATGATCGCGCCGAAATACGGATCGGTGCGCTCCCAGCCCGAGACGTCGTCAAAGCCGATCGTCACATCCTTCAGTTCGCCCGCCGCGTCCGGCACGAGCAGACGCACCACCTTGCCGCCCGCGTCGGTCACGTCCATCACGAGCCCGCCTTTCCCCTTGAGCGTCCACAGGTGCGCCTTCTCGCCGTACTTCGTCGTGCCGAACGGTTTCGGCGCGCAACCGCAGGATGTCTTGCACGGACAGCAGCAACCGGCCGCGAGCGCGGCCGCCAACGATGCGACAATCAATTTCTTCATCATGAATTCTCCTTTAATCCAAGTGATTGATTATGATACCAAAAATACCGCGATTTGCCAAGTGTGCCGCGCGGCCAAAATTTCGCCTGTTTTTGGAAAACGAAGAAGCGCGGCCCGGTGAGGGTCGCGCTTCAGTCGGTCTTGATTCGGTGACATGAGAAAACAGCAACAATCTGCGCTGAGAGTTTCACCATTGGCTTGGGACTTGCGTCCGTCGCCTGACTCCTTAGAAAGGAGGTGATCCAACCGCTGGTTCCCCAACGTTTACCTTGTTACGACTTCATCCCAATCACCACCCACACCTTAGGGGGACAAATGCCCGACTTCGGGTGCAGACGGCTTTCATGATGT
>JAFUEM010000184.1 GCA_017463935.1 Kiritimatiellia bacterium | reverse complement strand
CTTCGCGACCTGCGGCCAGCCCGTCCACGACGCGGGCGCGTCGGGGTAGACCTCGCGCGGGAAGGTCGCGAAGCGCGTCGCGATCGCGCGCATGAAACGGTCGGAACGGTCGAAAAACCCAATAACGACGGGGCTGTGGCGCGAATAGTCGTAGGACGACGAGAGGCTCGCGGAGAGCATCACGGCGAAGGGATAGACCATCGTGACCGCGCCGAGAACGAGTGCGGAATAGACGAGCGCGAGGAAGACTCGCGCCTTGAAAGTCGTGCGTTCGCTGGGCAGGATGACGGCCATGCCGATATTGTACCAAAAAATTTTTTTCATTTGCCGCTTGCAACATGAATATTTTTTCGCTATCATTCCCTCAGAAGCCGAGGGGGATCAATGCGTACACCGGTGTGCGTGCCCGAGGCGACTCACACAAAAAGGAAAAAACAAAATGGCTACAACCAAGAAGGCTCCCGCGAAGAAGGCGGCTCCTGCAAAGAAGGCTCCTGCGAAGAAGCCGGCGGCGAAGAAGGTCGCGGTGAAGAAGGCTCCCGCGAAGAAGCCCGCGGTGAAGAAGGCGCCGGCGAAGAAGGCGGCCCCGGCGAAGAAGGCTCCTGCGAAGAAGCCTGCGGCGAAGAAGGCGCCGGCGAAGAAGGCGGCGAAGAAGTAATTGACGGATGCGGCGCTCAGGCCGCATGTTCCGGCGCGTCGGTTTCCATGGAACCGGCGCGCCTTTTTTTCGGCAAAATATGATATACTATCCCCACCCGGTTCCGGGGGGAGTCGGGACACAGGAAAGGGAAAGGAATCAATCGAACATGGACAACATGGAAACGAGCCGTCGTGATTTTCTCAAGGGAACGATGTGGATGGGGGCGACCGCCGCGCTGGCGGGCTGCGTCTCGTCCGCCGCCAAGATCTGCGCGCCGGGCGCGATGACGTCGTTCGCCGTGCCGCCGATCAAGAAGGTGCGCGTCGGCGTGGTGGGCCTCGGCATGCGCGGCCCCGGTGCGGTGCACCGTCTCTCCTCGATTCCCGGCGTGGAAGTCGCGGCGCTCTGCGACCTCTACAAGACGCGCGTCGACCGGATGCAGGAGGTCGTGAAGAAGAACGGCGGCGCGCCGGCCCGCACCTACTTCATCTACGACGGCGAGAAGGGGGCGGGCGCCGACGAGTCCAAGGCGTGGCAGGCGATGTGCAACAGCGACCTCGACCTCGTCTACATCGCGACGCCCTGGAAGCTGCACACGCCGATCGCGCTCTACGCGATGGAGCACGGCAAGCACGTCGCCATCGAAGTGCCGGCGGCGATGACGCTGGAGGAGTGCTGGGCGTGCGTCGAAACGTCCGAGCGCACGGGCCGCCACTGCATGCAGCTCGAGAACTGCTGCTACGGCGATGTCGAGATGCTCACGCTCAACCTCGTGCGCCAGGGCAAGCTCGGCGAGCTCGTCCACGGCGAGGGCGCGTACATCCACGACCTGCGCGAGCTGAACTACCTCGATCCGGCGAAGGGCGGCTACCAGGACTACTGGCGTCTGCGCTGGAACACGGTCCACTACGGTAACCCGTACCCGACGCACGGGCTTCTGCCGATCATGCAGGCGATGGACATCAACCGCGGCGACCGCTTCGACTACCTCACGTGCGTCTCGTCCAATCAGATCGGCATGGACGCCTACGCCCGGGTGAAGTTCGGCGAGGACAGCTGGGAGGCGAAGCTCCATCCGCGCTGCGGCGACATGTCGACGACGCTCATCCGCACGGTGAAGGGCCGCACGATCATGGTGCAGCACGACGTCACGAGCGCGCGTCCCTATTCGCGCATCAACCTCCTGTCGGGCACGCAGGGCTGCCTGAACGACTATCCGTTCCGCATCGCGCTCGCCGACAAGCCCGGCGACGGCGCGCACCAGTGGTTCGACGCGGCGCAGACGGAGAAGATCTACAGGGAGTACCAGCACCCGCTCTGGAAGGTCGCGGGCGCGCTCGCGCAGAAGATGGGCGGCCACGGCGGCATGGACTTCCTGATGGACCTGCGCCTGTGCTACTGCCTCCAGAACGGCCTGCCGCTCGACATGGACGTCTACGACCTCGCGGCCAGCTGCTCGATCTGCGAACTGAGCGAACGCTCGGCGCTGAACCGCGGCGCGTCGCAGGACGTGCCGGACTTCACGCGCGGCGGCTGGAAGACGGCGAAGCCGCTCGGCATCGAGACGGTGGACCTGGAGAAGCTCGGCATCCGGGACGTGACGCGCGACGAGAGTCAGCTGAATGTCTGACCGGATCGGGAAGATCCTCTCGCACGACGCGGGACCGTTCTGGCAGTTCGTCAAGTACGGCGCGATCGGAGCGCTGGCCACCGCCGTGCAGGCGGTGGCGTTCTATGCGCTGGCGGCGACGGTGCTCCGGTGCCTGACGCCCGATGACGTGGCGGTGCGGCTCCTGGGGCTGCCCGCCGCGTCGATCTCCGAGACGGTGCGCGCGCTCCGGTTCGCGGCGGCGACGGCGCTCGGCTTCGCCGTCTCGAACGTCCTCTGCTGGATTCTCAACCGCGCGTTCGTGTTCCGTCCGGGGCGGTACCGCTGGTGGACGGAGCTCGCACTTTTCGTGCTCGTCGCGGCGACCGCGATGGCGCTCGCGACGGCGCTCGGCGGCGTTCTGATCGCGCGCTGCGGCCTCATGACGACGCTCGCCGTGCTGGTGGAGATCGTCGTTTCGTTTTTCTTCAACTTTGCATTGCGTAAGTTTGTTATCTTCAAGGGCTAGGATTCTAGGATTCTAGACTTCTAGATTTCTAGGCTTCTCGGCTTCTAGAACTCAAATTACAAGTGACGCGTAGAGTCGAGATGTGATATACTATTCACCAGAGTTTCATCATCCACGAAAGGAACGACACATGAAGACCCAGCTCCTGACTGCGACGATCGTCGCAACACTGGCCGCGACCGTGGCGCTCGCCGACAAGGTGACGCTCGTCTCCGGCTCCACCCTGACCGGCACCGCAGGCGATTTCAGCGGCGGCAAGCTCAAGTTCACGTCCGACGATCTCGGGGATCTGACGATCGACGTCAAGAAGATCGCGTCGCTCGAAAGCGACAAGATGCACGTCGTGCGCTACCGCGACATGTCCGTGTCGTCGGTGCCGGTGACGGTCGTCGACGGCGAGTACCAGGTCGCCGGGGCGGCGCTCGACATGGCGAACGTCAAGGACCTCGACCCCGCGCCGGAGGCGTGGCACGGCAGCGTCAACTTCATGGGCACGGTCACGCGCGGCAACACCGTCGGCGAGTCGGCGACGATCACGGCGGACGTGAGGCGCCGCTGGGAGAAGGACCGCTTCACGGCGAACGGCGGCTACTACTACGCGGCGTCGGGCGACTCCAAGAAGGACAAGCAGAAGACGACGAGCCGCTTCGAGCTGCTCGCGCAGGAAGACCACTTCTGGACCCAGAAGTTCTACTCCTACGTCAACGGCAAGTATGAGACCGACCGCGTCATGGATCTCGAATACCGCTGGCGCCTCGGCCTCGGCGGCGGCTACCAGTGGCTCGAGAACGACGACTTCGGCTTCGGCAAGGTCTCGTTCAACCAGGAAGTCGGCCTTTCGTACGTCGGCGAGAAGTATGAGCACGACAGCGACGACAAGTACGGCGCGTTCCGCTACGCGCACCACCTGTCGTGGGAGATCGCGGCGATCGAGAACCTGACCTTCGCGCACAACCTCGAATGGCTGCCGCAGGTCGACGACTGGGCCGACAACTACATCATCGACGCGGACGCGGGCATCGTCTACCAGTTCAGCGCCAACTGGCAGCTGATCGCCAAGGTCGAGTGGGACTACAAGAGCCAGGTCAGCGACGGCGTCAAGCACAGCGACCTGCGCTACATCCTCGGCCTCGGCTACACCTGGTAAGTCCGGCCGCCCGCAGCAAGGCCCGTTCGGTGAGAGTCGCGATCTGCTATCCGCCGCTGGAAAGCGAGAAGGGCGTCGCGCTTCTCACGCAGAACCGCCAGTTCCAGTGGTTCTCGCGCCCGACCTACATCTTCCCCGTCGTTCCGGCGACCGCCGCGACGATGGCGAAGGCGGACGGGCACGAGACCTTGTTTCTGGACGGCATCGCGGCGAAGCTCACGCCGGACGAGTTTGACCGGCGGCTCGCCGATTTCCGGCCGGATCTCGTCGTCCTCGAGACGAAGACGCCGGTCGTCAAGCGCCACTGGAAGTGGATCGACGCGCACGACTACCGCACCGTCCTCGTCGGCGACCACGTCACCGCCCTCCCCGAGGAGTCGATGGCCGCGTGCAGGGTCGACTACATCCTGACGGGCGGCGACTGGGATTTCCTGCTCAAGAACCTGCTCGAGGCGAATTTCGATCCGGCGCGGTTCGAGCCCGGCATCTGGTACCGCGAGGCGGGCGCGGTGAAGTCGACGGGGCCGTTCCGCCTCGACCACAACCTCGACGACGCGCCGTGGATCGACCGCGACCTCGTCAACTGGAAGCTGTACGCCTACCGCAACGGCAACTTCAAGCGCACGCCCGGCACCTACATCATGGCGGGGCGCGACTGCTGGCACGCGAAGTGCACGTTCTGCAGCTGGACGACGCTCTACCCGACGTACCGCCAGCGCGACCCGATCGATGTCGTCGACGAGATCGAGATGCTCGTCAGAAAGTACGGCGTCCGGGAGATCATGGACGATTCCGGCTCGCTGCCGGTCGGCGCGTGGCTCGCGACGTTCTGCAACGAGCTGATCCGCCGGGGGCTGCCGAAGAAGCTGCGCATCGACTGCAACATGCGCTTCGGGCGCCTCGCCTACGAGGACTACGCGCTCATGCGGCGCGCGGGCTTCCGGCTCGTGCTCTTCGGCGTGGAGTCCGCCAACCAGGAGACGCTCGACCGCTTCTGCAAGTGCCTGACGGTCGCGGACGTGGAGCAGGGTGCGGAGTGGGCGTCGCGCGCGGGGCTCGACGTCCACCTCACGTTCATGTTCGGCCATGCGTGGGAAGGGCCCGCCGAGATCGCCAACACGGTCGCGCTCGCGCGCAAGCTCCTCGCGAACGGCCACGCGGCGACGCTGCAGTGCACGCTGACGATTCCGTATCCGGGGACGCCGCTTTTCAAGGAGCTGAAGGCGGCGAACGGCCTGACGACGCTCGACTGGGACGAATATGACCAGCGCCGCGCCGTCACGAAGACGCCGCGCGCGACCGAGGCCGAGATCAAGCGCGCCATCCGTCGCGTCTATCGCGGTTTTCTGCAGCCGCGCGCGCTGTGGCACCTCTTCTGCCGCAATCTGTTCGACATCGGCTTCTACTATCGCGGCGTGCGCTATCTCGCCGGACATCTGCTGGACTTCAAGACGTAACGGCCATGACGACGCGCGCACGCAAGTACAGGGTCGTCATCGCCTACGACGGCACCGGCTATTCGGGCTGGCAGTACCAGGACAACGCCCTCGGCATCCAGCAGGTCGTTGAAGAGGCGCTCGCCTACCTCGAGGGCGCGCCCGTGCGGATCTTCGGCAGCTCGCGCACCGACGCGGGCGTGCACGCGCGCGGCTTTGTCGGCCACTTCCACCTGACGAAGCCGATCCCGCCGAAGAACCTCGTGCGCGCGCTGAATTCGCGTCTGCCCGAATCGGTGCGCATCCTCAAGGCCGCCTACGCGAAGGCGGAGTTCGACGCGCGGCTCAGCGCGAAGGGCAAGGAGTACCGCTACCAGCTCTACCAGGCGGACATCCTGCCGCCGCACCTCGCGCCGTACTGGACGTTCTGCCACCGCCCGCTCGATCTCGCGGCGATGCGGGAGGCGGCGGCGCATTTCGTCGGCACGCACGACTTCCTCTCCTTCGCGGCGAATCCCAACCGCGAGCTGGAGACGACGGTGCGGACCATCTTCAGCTTCGAGGTCCGGAAGGCCGGGCACCGCTACACGTTCATCGTGCGCGGCGACGGCTTCCTCTACAAGCAGGTGCGCTCGATGGTCGGCTTCCTCATTTCCGTCGGCAAGGGCAACGAAAAGCCTGCGGCGGTGAAGGAGCTGCTGGACGGCCACCCGCCGCGCACCGCCCGCGTCGAGACGGCGCCCGCCCGCGGCCTCTTCCTGCAGAAAGTCTTCTACTGACGCGTGCGGTCGGGATGTGATATACTATCGCCCGTTATGCTCTATTACCTGTCCAGTCTGCTGACGCCCTATTGGGGGCCGTTCCGTCTCTTCCAGTCCCACGCCTTGCTGCTCGCCGGCGGCACCTTCTTCGCCGCGCTCCTCAGCGCGGCACTTCTGCCGCGCTTCTGGGACCGGCTGCCGCGCGACCACGGCAAGACGATCCTGAAGGACATGGGCGGCATGAAATCGGCCGGCAAGCCGACGGGCGCGGGCTTCTACGTGACGCTCATCGCGCTGCCCGTCATCGTCCTCTTCGCGCCGCTGCGCCCCTGGGACTTCGCCGCCGTCCTCGCGCTCTACGCCGCGATGGTGTTCGGCTACCTCGACGATCGCAGCGCCGTGCCGTGGGGCGAGCTCAAGAAGGGCCTCCTCGACGCCGTCGTCTCCGTCGCGATCGCGATCTTCATCTTCCTCGGCCACGCCGAGACCATCGACGGCCACGCCGGGCACTACATGATCACCTGGGTGCCGTTCGTGAAGGACATCGTCTACGTCAACGCATGGCTCTACGTGCCGTGCGCGGCGTTCATCCTCTGGTTCGTGATGAACGCGACGAACTGCTCGGACGGCGTCGACGGCCTCGCGGGGTCGCTCACCGAAATCACGCTCGTGGTGCTCGCCGTCTTCCTCTACGTCGTCGTCGGCTACCGCCCCGTCGCGCACTACTTCCTGATCCCCGTCTACGCCGAGGCCGCGCGCTGGGCGATCGTCGTCATGATCGTCGCGGGCGCGTTCGGCGGCTACCTCTGGTTCAACGCGGAGCCCTCGCGCATCCTGATGGGTGACGCCGGCAGCCGCTTCCTCGGCATCCTCGTCGCGACCGCGTGCCTGATGACGGGCAATCCGTTCATCGTCCTCGCGCTTGCGCCCGTCGTGCTCGTCAACGGCGGCGGGGGCCTCGGCAAGCTCGTCCTCCTGCGCGTCGCCCGGCGCCTCGGCTTCCAGATCGGCGACGACAGCGTCATCAAGCGCATCCGCTTCCCGCTCCACGACCACTGCAAGAAGAACCTCGGCTGGTCGAACGCGCAGGTCCTGATGCGCTTCGTCCTTCTGCAGCTGATCGTCATGCCGATCCTGCTCATCCTCCTTCTGAAGATCCGCTGATGGTATTCGCCGCAATCCTCCTCCTGGCGCTCACGCGCGCCGAAGTCATCGAGCGCTTCAAGGCGGCGCCCATCGTGAAGGTGGACGGCCTCGTGCAGGTCATCGCCGACTGCCCCGCCGACATGCGCCGCGAGTACCAGAACCCCGTCGCGTCCTTCGTCGCCGACGTCTGCCGCACGCTCTACCGCGCGGAGAATGCGCACGCGCGCAGGTTCGCGTCGCCCGGCATCGTCGTCTACGTCGGCGACGTGCGCACCAACGTGACCGACGTCGTCGTGAAGCCCAAGACGCGCGCCGACGGTTCCGTCTTCACGCGCATCTACCTGCCCGCGCCTGCCTACGCCGACCTCGCGGCGCTGCGCCGCGAGACGGTCAAGGCGTTCTACCTCGCGGTCCACGATCGCACGCTCGACGACGCCGCCGCGGACAAGGCGCTGCGCGCCGCCGACCCCGCGCTGCGCATCGCCGACGAATACGCCGCGCTCGCGGCCTGGCTCGACGGCCGGCCGTCGGAAGGGGACGACGAGCGCTACCTGGAGATGATGCGCTCGGTGCTGGCGCCCGGCATCGCCTATAAGACGGACGTCCTGCGCTTCGCCGCGCGGCTCTTCTTCTATCCCGAGGTCTACGGCTCGCCGTTCTGCGGCCGGTACGACTGCTGCACGTTCCGCGACGCCATCGTGCTCGCCGCGCACGATCCGCGCCTCAGGGTCCTCGCGCTAGCCAAGTCGTCGCAGGTCGTCGCCTGGGGCGGCGGACGCGGGGAGGAGCTGCTTGCGGCGGCGGACGCCTATTCGGTCTTTCTGCGCGAACTCGCGGCCTACCGGAAGACGCCCGACGAGCTCGGCGCGCTGCTGGACGCGGCCGAAGCGAAGCTCGCG
>JAFUEM010000063.1 GCA_017463935.1 Kiritimatiellia bacterium | reverse complement strand
CTTCGACGACGTCGCCCGTCTTGAGCGCGTAGCGCGCGATCCACACGCACGTGCGGTTGACCCACACGCTGCGGCCGTCGATCATCGCCTTGGCGGTGCGGCGCGAGAGTGCGTACTTGAGCGCGAGGAAGTCCTGGAGGATCTTGGGATCCGCCTTGTTGACCGCGAGCGACGCAATCCCCGCCGCATGCTGGGGGGCTCTGCGCATCCGTCAGACCTTGATGACGCTGCCGACGACGCCCTTGACCTTGCGGCCGTCGCGGTTCGGCGCGAGCGTGATTTCGATTTCGCTGTCGTCGGCGCCGTCCTCGGACTCGGCGACGATCCCGACGGTCGTCGTCTCGCCCGCGAGCGCCTTGCGGTAGTTCTCGGGCAGCGGCTCGTCGGTGAAATAGTCGGCGAAGACGTGCTTGCGCGCCTCCTCCTCGTCCGCGAGGTCGAACATCTTGCAGAACGTCTCGTTGACGTTGGTGAAGCGGCCGTCGCCGTCGCAGGTGAAGAGCGCGGACTGGGAGATGTCGAAGGCGTTCTCCTTCGCGCGCAGCATCTCGCGCACGCGGCGGCGGCGTTCGACGTTGCGGCACGTGAAGACGAGGTCGCCCGGATCCATCAGGTCGATGGCCGAGACCGTCACTTCGCAGGCGAACTTGGTGCCGTCGCGGTTGAGGCCGTTCGCGTCGAGCATCATGTGGCGGTCGCTGTCGAGGCCGCGGCGGATGCGCTGGACGATTTCCGGGCTGAGGCCGGGGATGAAGAACGAAATCGGCTTGTCGATCACATCTTCCTGGTTGTAGCCGAAATGCTCCTCCGCGCGGGGGTTGATCTCGATGATGTGGCCGTTGGGGTCGGTGATCACCACGGCATCGTACATTCCCGCCAGAAACTGGCGGAAAAGCGACTTGCGGTCTCTCGGTACAAATAGCGCTGCCATAGTGTGGAAATTATACCAAATCCGCCGCGCGACGGTCAAGCGCGCGCGACCTATCTCGCCTCTTTGTCCTTCACCCAGACGTGCGCCCCGGCGTCACCGACTTCGAAACGCGGAAAGCGGAACGACAGACATGTCGTTGCCGAAGCTGAGTACATCCTCCTGATCATTGCAGAGTTCCTCATTTTCATTTCACCGCCTCCCAATGACCGCCTTTGTCAGGGCCGATGCGGCGAAGGCGACCGGCACGCTTCAGGTTCTCGATATGCTTTTGAACCGTGCTTCGGGTAATGCCAAGAGCGGCGACGAGCCCGGCTTGCGATAGATGCGGATAATCCTTCAGGAGCCGCCACAGGCGCTCGACGGTTTTCTGACCGCCTTTTCTGACCGCTTTTTTCTGACCGCTTTTTTCTGACCGCTTTTCGGAGCCCCTGCGTCCGGCCTTGAGCTCCGACTTCTGCCGGTTGCCGAGGTCGACACGCAAATAACGATTCTTCAGCTCATGGCGCTCTCCAAACAACAGGTTCCTGAAGAAACGCTCAAGCGGCTCGAAGGTCCTGCCGACGCCTTTCAACGGATTCTCGTAGCACGCCCTCACGAGAGCATTGCGAAAATACCATGAATTCTCCTTGAACATGTTATCCGCCACCTTGTACCCGAGTTCCTTCAGATACTTGATCGCGAACACGGCGGTCGTACGGGTGTTCCCCTCGCGGAACGGATGGATCCTCCAAATGGTGGCGATGAACCGGCTGAAGTGTTCGATGATCTGCCGTTTTGTCCTGCGGACGTAGGAGAATTCCCTTTCGCGGTCAAACGCATAGTCTAGACTGGATTCAATCGCCTTCCAGTCTCCATAGGTGACGGAATCATCTTTGAGCACCCATTCGCGTTTCCGAATGTTCACTTCTCGAAATCCGCCAGCTCCCTTAAGGACATCTTCGAAGATCAGTCCGTGAAGTGCCGAAAGATACGACGGGGACAGATCAAAACCCTCATCATTGACGACCTCGATGATATGAGCCGAGACCTTGTCCGCCACCTTGAGCTCTTCCGGCAATTCCCGGCCGGATTTCGTCTCATAATAGTCATCGACAAGGTCTCTGGCCTTGTCGGCTGTAATGTCTCCTTCAATATGTCGCTTCGCAACCTCGTAAAGATATTCTGAAGTCCGAAGTCCGTCGACATCCTGAAGCCCGATGGCCGTGGCCCAGGCAAACGCCCGTTCGCGCATCCCCGGCTCCACCGCCTCGTCATAGTACTCGTCAAAGCCCTTCATTTCATCAGCTCCAGCTTCTTGAGGTTGGCGGCGATGGTCTTGTCGTGCGCAGCACCATGATCGTCCAGCGATTTCTTCGCCAATCTTCAACCGGTTCTTCTACACTCTTTGCCATAATAGCCCTTCTTGCAACTTTATCGTGCGTCTTCTACATCGTCGAGCAGGTTCTCCTTCACTTCAAAGAGCGGGACTTCCTTGCGACGGACTCCAACCTCGTACTCCAGCATCAGATTAATCAGCTCTTTGCCATCGATGAGCGCAATAGGGGCCTTGTCCATCTTGCGCGCCTCTTCTCGAGCGCCAGCGCTGAAATCGCTTGTGGTGACAATACATCCCTGCTCATGTGCACCAAGGCTGCCGCGAACCTGCTGCACAATCGGCGCCTGAACATTGCGTTTCCAGCGCTTAGCCTGAATCGCAAGCTCCGTGCGAATCACACCGCCTGTCACCATTGTGCCACGAACGTCTATACCACCATCGCCCGAGAGCCGAGTGCGCGACACCTCACGAAACCCTATCTCGCGGAAAAGTCGCGAAATAAGATCTTCGAACTCTTCTGGCTTGAGCGCCATCAGTTTTGCCTTCAGCTTCTTGCGGACATCTTCATGATGTTGCTGAACCTGAAAATCAACACCTGCCTTGTCCCAAACCGTCAGCGCCACAAGCCCCTTGCCACACTGAACAAATCGTGGCACTTCACCTCGTTTGCGCAACCGTTGGATCTCTTGTATGATCTGCGCATACATGGTGGCCTCTGGCGTCTGACCGGAGGTCTTCAACCATCCCTTAGACAATGCCGTTTGCGTAATATCAAGATAATGCATCGGCTTATGGCTGCCCTGCGCCTTCAAGACTTTCTCGGCACAATCGGTGAACGAATACGTCTTGTCGCTAATCGTCACGGACCTTGCCCCAAAGCCAGGCAATGGTGCCTGTGCTTGTGGTTCCTCGGTCTTCACCCCCGACAAGGCAAATCGTCCGTTCCCCACATTCACAAACCGAGACTTTGCACCTAACTTCTTGATATCCACATAAAGCCGCGCTCCCAATGTCTGCTCAGGCGTCTTGCCCTTCGTCGTCCACATTCCTGATTCAAGAATCGGGCGAATGATGTCAGCGGGCGACATCGGGCCCCCTGATGTCTTCAGCACTTCGTATGCAGCATCAAGCAAAGACATTTTCATCGACTCCTTCATTTCGTCACCTGGAAATATTTTACCACACTGCCCTTCTTACCTCAAGCGGCCTTATGTTCCGCGCAATTCACCGTCAGACCGGACGGCATCGTCAGCGCAAAGTTCGTCTGCGCCTTGCCCTCGTGCTCGTAAAGGTCGGTTGAAAACCAGTTGCACAGGCTGGAATAGGGCAACGTCAACAACTTCGCAGACGGATAAGTCGATCTGATTCGCGTCCGCCTCAATGCATGATGATATTCAGGATCCAGCCGCCTGCCCTGAGCTTCCGATGCTTTGATTCTAAAAGTAATACTCACAGCAAGTCTCCATTCTCATGTAAAGGAAACTGCGTTTTCTTATACATGACGCTCGTCTCATGTAAAGAAAATGGCGTTTTGCTTTGCATGACAGTTGAAATGTGTATAGCAAAAGCCGTTTTGCTATGCACATTCGGTGAGATCTGTATAAAAAATGGCGTTTTGCTATACATATCACTTACTATCTGCAAGTTTCTCGTGATTAACCAGCAAATCTACAAGTTTTTCGTTTATGTAATAATTTACACGGCCAACCTTAAACTTGCTTAATAGCCCAAGTTTGACGATTTTATCCAAATATGCCGACGCTGTCATCCTTGTCACGCCCAAGGCATCGGTTGTATGGTCAATTTTGGTATAGGGGTGATAAAACAGGTGGTTGAGCAATTCATGTCGATAGCTCTTACTGAATTCTGGTCGCAGGACGGCCTTATACTCCGCCATCAACCGATTGATGCCATTGACAATCGTAATTGTGTGCGCCGCCGTCACTTCAATGCCTTTCAGCATGAACAAGACCCACGCCTGCCAATCCGCTATGGCACCATTGCTGTCTCTCACCGCCTGCAACAGACGGTAATACTCTGTCTTGTTTTGGGTAATATAACGGCTTAAATACAAAATCGGCAAGTCCAACAGGCCATTTACAACCAGAAACAGGATGCAGACGATTCGTCCCGTTCGTCCATTGCCATCGTAAAACGGATGGATGCTTTCGAACTGGTGGTGGATGACCGCCAATTTGACGAGAGGATCCCAATCCGCCATTTCCAGACGATTGATGAACTCTTCGAGGTTGCGCATGTACCGGACAACATCATTCCCGTCCTGCGGCGGCTGGTAAATCACATTCCCGAAGTTGTCCCGCAGCTCAGTACCCGGCACCTTGCGGAATCCCGCCGTATTTCCAATGAGGACGGATTGCACTTCCTGAATCAGATTGGAAGTAAGCGGCAGACCCTTTCTGATCTTTTCAAATCCAGTGCGGATCGCCTCACGATATTTGAGCACTTCCTTGGATGCCGGCGACTTCTCAAAATTCTCCGCCTTGATCTCATACCGATAGAGATCGTCTTGCGTCGTGACAATGCTCTCGACCTCGGACGAATCCTTGGCCTCTTGAAGTGTCAGCGTGCTGATAAGAATGTTCTCGTTCGGTATCGTGCGGGCGACACCCTTCAACTCAGCCAACTGACGATGAGCGAGACTGGCCTGCTTGAGAATCGCCTTGTTCTCAAGATCAAACTTCAGCGGCAACTCCGGAACCTCGTACTTACTCATCGCCCAGTCGCGCAAAATCCCATGCCGAAGATACTTGATCCGCTTCCCATCATCGCCGATGCGGATCAGCTTCTTCGCCACCCCCTGCGCAATCAGGGCATCACTCTGCGTAATCAGTTTTTTCCTCATATACCTCGTGAATTGTTCCCGTTCCTAACATTAGATATTATATCAAAAGCAAGGACCGCGCGGGGGAAAATTGTGACGCAACGCGGCGGACGCAACGGGGGCCGCACATGTCGTTTTGCCCCCTCCGTCCAAAGGAGGACGCGGCGCGCAACGTGCACTTAGATCCGGACCGGCGTGACGAACGATTCGGCGTCGGCGAAGCGGTCGAACGCGCAGTCGAGCGCCGCGACGGAATGGGCGTCGGCGCTCAGGATGAACTTCACGCCGTGCGCGCGGAGCCGCGCGCGGAACGCGGCCGACGGATAGGCGTCGTCCATCCACCCGCGCGCGATCGCGCCCGTGTTGACCTCCACCAGCCTGCCGCTCGCCGCGAACGCCGCCGCCGTCTTCTCCAGCTCCTCCTCGTACCACGGCGCCGTCTCGTCGAAAGACTTCAGCCGCCCGTTGAACTTCCGCACGAGATCGGGATGGCCGATGACGTCGAAGTCGCAGCCGGCCGCCATCGCGCGCTCCGCCGCGAAATACGCCTTGACGTACGCTTCCCAGTCGCCGCCGAAATGCGCCGCCACGTCGGCGACGAGACTTTCCGGCGACTTGTCGACGGCCGTCAGCTCCCCGTCGGGCGACAGGACGAAGTGGATGGAGCCGATGATGTAGTCGGGCTTCAGCGCCGCGTACACCGCGCGGTCGGGCGTCGCGACGCCGCCCGGAATGTAGTCGGCCTCGACGCCGCAGAAGATTCGGATGCGCTCCCTGTATTTTTCGGCGAGCGCGCGGATCGCGGCGCCGTAGCGCGGCACTTTTGCCGCGGTCAGCGGCCAGTCGAGCAGATCGCCCGGCAGCATCGCGTGGCTGGAGAAGCCGAGCGCCGAAAAGCCCTTGTCGATCGCGCCGCGGATCAGCTCCTCCGGCGTGTTCGCGCCATCGCACCAGGTCGAATGGGTGTGGAAGTTCGCGCGCATCGTCCGCCTCAGTATTCGAGCAGGCTGCCGCCGATCGTCTCGCGCAGGATCGAATCGCCCGGCACCTTCACGGGATCGGTCGCGACGATGGCCTCGAAGAGCATCGACAGCGTCTGCGCGCGCACCTCGTCGCGGTTGCGCAGGAGGACGCGCGCGAGCAGCCCCGCCACGTACGGCTTCAGGACCGCGAGCTCGTATTCGAGCGCGGAATCGAACTCCGCATCCGCCAGGCTGCGGAACGGATCGATCCACTTCTCCTCGCCCGCGAGCACCTTCGGCCACATGCGAAACGTCGCCAGCGGATCCATCTTGCGGAACTGGTGGTCGCGCACGAGCCGCCGTACGAGCCGTGCGTCGCGCGACGGCAGGCGCGTCGTCGCGAAAATCTCCAGCTGCGTCTTCGGCTCGATGAAGAGGCGGAAGCCGCACGCGGCTGGCAGCCCCTCCACGAGCCGCGGATTGAGCGCGTGCAGCCCTTCGAGCACCACCACGCCGCCGTCCGGCAGACGCGTCGGGCGCGGCGCGTCGAAGCCGTCGTGCGCCACGAAATCGAACCGGCGCAGATGGACCGGCGCACCGCCCAAAAGCGCCGTCAGGTCGCGCACGAGCCGCGCGCGGTCGACCGCCTCGATCGTCTCGTAGTCGTAGTCGCCGTTCGCGTCCTTCGGGTTGCGCGCGTTGCCCACGAAGTAGTCGTCCGTCGACAGGTGCATCGCGGCCGGCACGCCGTTGACGCGCAGCTGCGTGCACAGGCGCTTCGCCGTCGTCGTCTTGCCCGCCGACGAGCCGCCCGTCAGCAGGACGAGCCGCACGCCCTTCGTGTCCGTGATCCGGTCGGCGATCTTCGACAGTTCCTTGCACTGCCGCGCCTCGCAGACGCGGATGAACTCGTCGATGTCGCCCGACTCCACAATTTCGTTCAGCTCGTCAATCGTCATCCGTTCGCCTCCTGTCGTGCCGTCCGCCGTCCGCGCCGCCGCTCACGGCTCCGCGAGGAACCCCTTGGCCGTGAGAAACTCCCAGACGCGGTCCATGAACGTGTAGCTGCCGGTGCCGGGCGCGGCGTCGCGCTGGAAGCAGTGCGGCCGCAGGGCGAGCGTGTGGAGCTCGCCCTGGATGCCCATGCGCCGCAGCTGCTCCCACGCCTTGACCGAATTCATCGCCGCCCAGCCGTCGGCGTCGCCGTGGACGAAGAGGATCGGGCACGTCGCGAGGTCGAAGGCGAACTCCGGCGCGAGCCGGTCGTCGTCCTCGTTGCCGCCGTGCGCGTTGCCGCGCTCCAGCCCGTCCGTGAGCGCGTAGGCGGGATAGATCGCGACCGCCCAGGCGACGGACGGATTCTCCTTCTTGTCGAGCTCGTCGATCGGCAGGTAGGCGTTCGTCTTCGACGTCGTCGCGCCCATGAGCGCCAGGTGGCCGCCCGCCGACGAGCCCATGATGCCGATGCGGTCCGGATCGAGCCCGCGCGCGGGTGCCTCGCGCTTCACGAGGCGGATGGCGCGCTGGATGTCCTCCCACGCCGTCGTGTGCTTCGCGAGCGGCGCGGCCGGCCGCGGCGTGCGGTACTTCACCGTCACGACCGCCATGCCCTTCTCGTTCAGATAGCGGCGCAGCGGCGCGACCTCGAAGCCGTTCGGGCTGTTGCCCTTGTAGCTGCCGCCCGACCAGATGATCTGGATCGCGCGCGTCGTCACGTTGGACGGGACGTGCCACTCAAGGTAGGGCGTGCACTGGTTGGTCTGCACATCGGGCATCTTCCCTTCCGGCCAGATCGTCTCCTTCGCGTAGTGGGCGCGCGCCACGTCCGACGGATAGCGGTCCATCAGCGCGACCTCCTCGCCGCGCGGCAGAATCGCCATCTGCCGCAGGAATTCCACGGCGCGCTCGAAGCCGAACACCCCGTGGGGTTTGTCGGGATAGAGGTGGAGCTCGGCCGGGATCTTCCGCTTGCGCAGTTCGCGGTAGACGCGCGTCGAGCTCATCGGCGAATAGGGGTCGCGGCCGCCGTGCGCCATCCACATCGGGCACGTCTTCGCGTCGAACCGGAAGACGTCCGACAGCCGCGCGTCCACGGCGTCGCCGCCGCGCGTGTTCGGGACGCCGTACCCGTCGGTCAGCGCATAGGCGATGGCGAAGGTGCAGGCGAAGTTGAGGTGGCACGGCGTGTCGTCCGCCGCGTCGACGGGCGCGTAGGCGGGCGTCTGCGAACTCGTCGCGAGCAGCGTCGCCAGATGCGAGCCCGCGCTCATCGACATCGTGCCGATCTTCTCGGGATCGAACCCGCGTTCGGCGGCCGCGCGGCGCACGAGCCGCACGGCGCGCTGGCCGTCCTCCCACGCGCTCTGGTAGATGGGCAGGCCCGTCGGGCGCGGCGTGCGGTGGACGAGGTTGACGCACGTGACGCCGAGCTTCGTCAGTTCGCGGCTCCAGTTCTGGACGTGCCGCACGTCGCACTGGTTCTGGTAGCCGCCGCCCGAGATGAGGATCACGCAGACGTCGGTCCGCCCCTCGGCCGCGGGCGGTTCGAGCCATTCGATGTACGGCCGCCGCCAGTCATCGGGATTGAAACCGTCGGCGCGCGCGACATCCGTCATCGCGGCGATCTGGTGCGGCTGGGCGTCGGGCATCCGGCCCTCCGGCCACAGGTAGACCTTTTCGCCCGCAAACGCGGACGCGCACAGGAACGCAGCAAGCAGGAACAGGTTTTTCTTCATTGTCATTTCTCCGATTGATCTGTGGATTTCCGACGCGCTCACCGCGCGATCGCGGCGCGCGCCGCGGCGAGATCGGCGAATTCGCCGCCGACGATCATCTGGACGATCAGGTTGCCGATGGCCGTGCCTTCGATCGGCCCCGTGATCACCTCCAGCCCCGTCGCCGCGGCCGTCAGCTCGTTGAGGTACGTGTCGCGCGAGCCGCCGCCGACGATGTTGATGGAGGTGTACGTCTTGCCCGTCAGCTGCGCGAGGTTCTTGATCGCGTCGGCGTAGCAGGCCGCGAGCGAAATGTAGACGCACTTCATCAGGTCGCCCACCGTCGACGGCGCCG
>JAFUEM010000183.1 GCA_017463935.1 Kiritimatiellia bacterium | reverse complement strand
TTCGCCGCCGTCTGGCCGGAAACGGCCGGGACGCGCCGCCCCGT
This sequence comes from Kiritimatiellia bacterium, assembly GCA_017463935.1. Classification (GTDB taxonomy): domain Bacteria; phylum Verrucomicrobiota; class Kiritimatiellia; order RFP12; family UBA1067; genus UBA1067. The sequence goes on along the minus strand of JAFUEM010000183.1, from coordinate 5,048 downwards.
GCGGCTCATCGGCTTCGGCGTCACGAACATCCAGCCGACGCCCGGCGGCGCGCCGTCGCTCTTCCCGTCGCCGGAGGCGCTGCGCCGCGAAAAAAACGAGCGCCTGTCGTCGGCGCTCGACGCGCTCCACGAAAAGGGCCTCCTCCGCTGAAGATGCCTAGAAACCTAGGATTCTAGACTTCTAGACTTCTAGAATCCTAGACTTCTAGAATCCTAGGACCTCGCCCTAGGTATACCGCAGCACCTCGTCGACCGTCGTGTAGCCGTCGAGGATGGCCTGGATGCCGTGCTCGCGCATCGTGCGCATGCCGAGCTCGCGCGCCTTTTCGCGCAGGATCAGCGTCGGCGCGCGGTTGTTCACGAGTTCGCGCAGCGGATTCGACATGCGCAGGTATTCGACCACCGCCTTGCGGCCCTTGTAGCCGGTGCCGTTGCACGTCTTGCAGCCCTTGCCGAAGTAGAACGGCCGCCCGCCGATCTGGTCGCGCGTCATCTCGATGCGCTCGAGAGTCTCGTCGTCGGGCTCGTACGGCGTCTTGCAGTCCTTGCAGCACGTGCGCACGAGTCGCTGGCCGAGCACGCCCTCGAGCGTGGACGACAGCAGGTAGGGCGCGACGTTCATGTCGACGAAGCGCGTCACCGCGCCCGCCGCGTCGTTCGTGTGGAGCGTCGAGAAGACGAAGTGGCCCGTCAGCGCCGCCTGGATCGCGATTTCCGCCGTCTCCAGGTCGCGGATCTCGCCGATCATCATCACGTCGGGGTCCTGACGCAGGAACGCGCGCAGCACCTTCGCGAACGTGTTGCCCGCCTTCGGGTCGATCGGGACCTGCACGATGCCGTCGACGTTGTATTCGACCGGCTCCTCGGCCGTCAGGAGCTTCGTGTCGATCGTGTTGATGCGGCGGAGGATCGAATAGAGCGTCGTCGTCTTGCCCGAGCCCGTCGGGCCCGTCACGATGAAGATGCCGTTCGGCTTCTCGACGTCCATCGTCACCTGCTCGTAGACGTCTTCGGGAAGGCCCACGTTCTCGAGGTCGAGCGACGTCGCGGACTGGTCGAGAATACGCATCACGACCGATTCGCCGTGCGCCGTCGGCAGGCAGCTCACGCGCAGGTCGACCGGCTTGCCGGCCACGGTCAGCGCGATGCGGCCGTCCTGCGGCACGCGCCGTTCGGAGATGTTGAGGTTCGCGAGGATCTTGATGCGCGAGATGATCGCGGGCGCCATCTTGACGTCCGGCGCCTTCATCGCGTACAGCGCGCCGTCGACACGGTAGCGGATCTTGAAATCGTTCTCGAACGGCTCGATGTGGATGTCGGCCGCGCGGTCGACGACGCCCTGGTAGAGGACGAGGTTCACGAAGCGGATGATCGCCGACGAGTTCGCCGCCGACTCCATCGACGCGATGTCGTTCGCGTTCGCGTTCGCGAGCGCGTCGTCGTCGGTCATGCCCTCGCCGAGCTGCTTGATCATGTCCGCGACGGACTCGTTCGCGTCGCCGTAGTACTGCGAGATGCGCGCCATCACGTCCGCCTCGCGCGCGAAGACGAAGCGGACCTCCTTCGACAGCGTGAAGAGCATCTCGTCGGAGATGCGCGGATCGACGAAGTCGAACGTCGCGAGCGTCACCGACGTGTCGTCGTAGGCGACGGGGAAGACGTTGTACATGCGCGCGGTCGAGGCGGGGATCGCGTCGGTCACGTCCGTCTCGAGCGTCATGTTCGCGAGGTCGATGGCCTCGGTGTTCTGGTCGGCCGCCATGAGCGAGAGGAGATCGTCCTCGCTCAGGATCTCCTGGTCGATGACGAGGCGGCGGATCGGCTTGCCCTCGGTCTTCGCGACGTCCTGGATCTCCTGGGCGGACGCTTCGTCGAGATAGCCGTTCTGGACCAGCAGCTGGAGAATCGGATCGAGCATTTATTCTCCCATCTCTTCCTTGAGTTTCTGGACGACCGAATCGGGGTCCTGCGACTTGGTGATGAGCTCCTCGTACGAGATGAGCCCGTTCTGGTAGAGGCTCGTCAGGTGCGCGTCCAGCGTCTGCATGCCGTACTTCGCGCCCGTCTGGAGGTCGGACTTGATCATGTTCGTCTTGCCGTCGCGGATGCGGCTGCGGATCGCGTCCGTCGACGTCATGATCTCGAACGCCGCCACGCGCCCGTGGACCTCGCCGTTCTCGTCGAGCTTCGGCAGGAGGATCTGCGAGATGACGGCCTGGAGGCCCGCCGCGAGCTGCGTGCGCACCTGCGCCTGCTGGTTCGTCGGGAACGCGTCGATGATGCGGTCGATCGTCTCGGCCGCGCCCGTCGTGTGGAGCGTGCCGAAGACGAGGTGGCCCGTTTCCGCCGCGGTGATGGCCGCCGCGATCGTCTCGAGGTCGCGCATTTCGCCGACGAGGATCACGTCCGGGTCCTGGCGCAGCGCGCGGCGGATCGCCTCGGCGAAGCTCGGCACGTCGTCGCCGACCTCGCGCTGGGTGACGAGCGACTTCGCCGACGTGTGGTAGAATTCGATCGGGTCTTCGATCGTGATGATGTGGACCGAGCGCTCGTGGTTGATGACGTCGAGCATTGAGGCGAGCGTCGTCGACTTGCCCGAGCCCGTCGGGCCCGTCACGAGGATGAGTCCGCGCGGCTTGAAGAGGAGCTCCTTCACGACCGGCGGCAGCCCCAGCTGCTCCATCGACAGGAGCGTGTTCGGGATCTGGCGCAGCACCGCGCCGTAGCGCTTGCGCTCCTTGAAGATGGAGACGCGGAAGCGCGTGCCGTCGGGGTGCGCGAGCGCGAAGTCCGCGCCGCCGTTCTTCTCGACCTCCTCCATCTGCTCCTCGGACGCGATCTCGCGGCAGAGCTGGAGCGACTCCTCCTCCGTCAGGCTTTCGTCGGACAGCTCCTCCAGCGCGCCGTGCACGCGGAGCTTCGGGGGCATGTAGGCGCGGATGTGCAGATCGCTTCCGCCTTCGTCGATCGTCGCCTGCAGGAGGTCCTGCATCGTGAAATCCATTGCCATGGCGTTCGTCTCCTTTTATCGCATGTTGAAAATCAGTCGGCGTCGCCCATCGTCACGCGCAGAACCTCCGAAAGGCTCGTCATGCCGTTGGCGACCTTGAGCATCCCGTCCTCGCGCAGCGTGCGCATGCCCATTTCGCGCGCGCGCTGCCTCAGGAGCGTCGCGGGCGCGTGGTCGAAGATGAGGCGCTGGATGGTGTCGTCCACCTTGAAGATCTCGAAGATGCCCTTGCGGCCCTTGTAGCCCGACTTGCCGCACCGGTCGCAGCCCGCGCCGTGGAACATGTGCTCGGGACGCGTCTTGGCGAACGAGCCGAGCATCTTCAGCTCGCGGTCCGTCGGCGTGTACTCCTCGCGGCACTTCTCGCAGATGGCGCGCACGAGGCGCTGGGCCATCGCCGCGCGCAGGGCGGACGCGACGAGGAACGGCTTGACGCCGATGTCGAGAAGTCGCGTCACGGCGCTCGGCGCGTCGTTGGTGTGGAGCGTCGAGAACACGAGGTGGCCCGTCAGCGCCGCCTCCATCGCGATGTCGGCCGTCTCGTCGTCGCGGATCTCGCCGATCATGACGATGTTCGGCGCCTGACGCAGGATCGAGCGCAGCGCCGCCGAGAAGTCGAGGCCGACGTCCTTGTTCACCTGCACCTGGTTGATGCCGCTCATCTGGTATTCGACCGGGTCCTCGACGGTGATGAGCTTCTTGTCGGGCGTGTTGATCTGGCCGAGGCAGGCGTAGAGCGTCGTCGTCTTGCCCGAGCCCGTCGGGCCCGTCACGAGCACGACGCCGTCCGGCAGCTTGATGAGGCGCTCGAACGTCGTCTGGTCGTCGGAGAGGAAGCCGAGCTGCGGCAGGCCGAGCGCGAGGTTCGACTTGTCGAGAACGCGCATGACGATCGATTCGCCGTGGTTCGTCGGCACGGAGTTGACGCGCAGGTCGAGGTCCTTGCCGTTGACGGTGATCTGGATGCGGCCGTCCTGCGGCACGCGCTTCTCCGAGATCTTCATCTTCGACATGATCTTGATGCGCGAGATGATCGCGCCCTGGAGCCGCTTCGGCGGCGAGTCCATCTTCCGCAGCGCCCCGTCGATGCGGTAGCGCACGCGGAACTCCTTCTCCATCGGCTCGAGGTGGATATCGGACGCCTTCATCTTGATGCCGTTCGTGATCAGCATCGTCGCGAGCTTGATGACCGGCGCGTCGTCGCCCGACGCATCGCCGTCGACGTCGCCGAACTCGTCGCGCGTCTGCACGTCGGCGGGCGCCTCGGTCGGGTAGAGCTTCGCCATCGCCGCCTGCACCTCCGCGCGCGGCGAGATGACCGCCTGCACGTCGCGCCCGTGGAGGACGTAGCGGAGCGAATCGATCGCGTCGTAGCCCATCGGGTCGGAGAGCGCCACGGTGATCGACTCCTCGTCCGCGACGACCGGCACCACGCCGTACTTCTTGGCGATGTCGGCGGGGATCTCCTTGACGATCTCGGCGTCGATCGCGTCGGCGTTGACGTGGCAGTAGTTGAGGCCGAACTGGTCGGCGACCGTGCCGAGGACGTCGTCCTCGCTGATGGTGCCGCTGGAGACGAGCACGTCAAGCGTGGTCTCGTCCTCGGCCTTCATGGACTTTGCGGCCGCCTCCACCTGATCGTGGTCGATGAAACCGCGCTCGGTCAGCAGCTGCAAAACGTATTCGTCGTTGCTAGTCATATTCTTGACGCGTATTATATCGCAAAAACGCAGGAGGCGCAAGTAGGCGCGCGGAAAATCACGTCGCGTGCAGGTGCAGGATGCGCTGGTTGGAACTGCCGCGGAACTGCAGCGAAATGTCCTTGAGCGCCTCCACGAACGGGCCGTCCACGAGGACGTCGGTGTAGGAGAGGATCTCGTCGGTGTACGGCGTGCGCCAGCGCCGGTGCGGCGTCGCGCACTCCGGGCCGAGCGCGTCGCCCGACGGCGGCAGGAGGTCGAGCTCGTAGACGCAGCCGGTGTAGATCCAGAGCGTCTTGCCGCCGCCGCGCGGCCAGCGTTCGCGGAAGCGGCGCAGG
>JAFUEM010000182.1 GCA_017463935.1 Kiritimatiellia bacterium | reverse complement strand
CGACTTCGGGCAGAAGCGCCATCCCGGCGCGTAAGACCGCCGCGCGCGGCGCGCGCCGTCAGGCCGGTTTGCCCTTGAAGAGGTAGATCTTGTTCTCGTTGCCGGCGACGAGCCGCGCAATGTTCGAGCGGTGCTTGTAGATCACGAAGAGCGCGATCACGGTGATGAGGATCGACTGCGGCAGGCTGCGCCCGACGCCGCAGAACGTCCCGCCCGTCAGGAACGGCACCCACACGCCGACGGCGAGAAACGCCGCTGCGAGGCACGAGCCGAGCGAAATGTAGTGAAAGAGCGCGAAGACGACCGCGAAGAGCGCGAACGCGACGCCCACCAGCGCGGGCACGAGCGCGACGAGCATGCCGAACGCCGTCGCCACGCCCTTGCCGCCCTTGAACTTCATGTACGGCGTGAGCATGTGGCCGACGACGCACATCACGCCGACCGCGAGCGGCAGCCACGCGACGTCCAGCGCGCACGCCTTCGCGAGAAGCGTCGGCACGAGGCCCTTCAGGAAGTCGCACGCGAACGCGAGCAGCCCCCACTTCCTGCCGACGGTGCGGAAGACGTTCGTCGCGCCGATGTTCTTCGAGCCGACGGTGCGCACGTCCACGCCGCGCATCCTGCCGATGAGGAAGCCAAACGGGATCGCGCCGACGAGATACGCGCCGACGAGCCACAGGATGCACTCAAGTGTCATTTTCCGCTCCTTTCGTTCCTAGTGTTTCAGAAATTTCTTCATCTCCGCCGGCAGCAGGTTCGCCGCGTCGAGATCGGCGAGGTCGCGCCACTCGAACTCGATCCAGTCCTCCTGCGCCGTCGCCGCCGTGCCGGGCGGCACGGTCAGCGCGTAGACGAGATTGATTTCGGCGTGGGGCCTGCCGTGCTGGACGAACGCATTCTCGACAACGCCCAGCAGTTCGCCCACGTTGGATTCGACGCCCAGCTCCTCGCGCACCTCGCGCGCGAGCGCTTCGCGGCCCTTCTCGCCGAATTCGATGTGGCCGCCCGGCAGATACGTCGTCGCGCCGCCCTTCGCGCGGCAGAGCAGCACCTTGCCGTCCTGCACGCACACGCCGCGGGCGATCGTCTCGATGCCCGCGAGCTCATATTCGGGAAAGGTTCCGTCCGCCATGGTCAGATGTGGTTCGGGGTTTCGATGCCGAGGAGATTGAGGCCCGTCTTCAGGACGTCGCCGAAGAGCGCGCAGAGCTTGAGCCGCGCGGCGCGCACCGCCGGCTCGCTCTTGAGGATCGGCGAATTCTGGTAGAAGCTCGAATAGAGCTGCGCCGTCTGGAAGAGGTAGTCGGCCAGCACGCTCGGCTTGTACGCCTCCGCCGCGCGCACGACCGCGCCCGGAAACTCCAGCAGCTGCAAAGCCAGACGCTTTTCAGAAGGCATAGCCACCCTAAACAATCCATCCTTGGGCAGGGGTTCGGGAGCGCCAGAGCCCCCGTCCGTTCCGCCCTCCCCCGCCTTCTCCATCAGCGAGCAGACGCGCGCATAGGCGTATTGCAGATACGGCCCGGAATTGCCTTCGAGTGCGAGCGCCTTGTCCCAGTTGAAGTCGATGGCCGTCGCCGGATCGTGCGAAAGATCGGCGTACTTCACCGCGCCGATGCCGATCTGCTCGGCCAGCTGCTCGTCGCCGCCGCGCGGCGCGACAATGGCGAGGCTACGGCGCACCGCTTCGCGCAGCAGGTCGTCGAGCTTGATCAGGTTGCCTTCGCGCGTCGAGATCGCCTTGCCCTGGTAGCTCATGAGGCCGAACGGCACGTGCACGAGCTTCACCGTGTGGCCCATCTTCGCGGCGATCGAGAAGAACTGCCTGAAGTGGAGCTGCTGGCGGTCGTCGGTCACGTAGATGATGCGCTCGGGATGGTAGTCGGCGACACGACTCTCCACGCACGCAAGGTCGCTCGTCGTGTAGTTGTAGCCGCCGTCCGACTTGCGCACGATGGCGACGCCCAGCTTCTCCGCGTCGAGGTTGACGATGAGCGCGCCTTCCGATTCCTCCGCGAGCCCCATCTGGCGCAGCTTCTCCACCACGCCCGGCATCATCGCGTTGTAGTAGCTTTCGCCGCGGTAGGTGTCGAACTTGACGCCGAGCTTTCGGTACATGCGCTCGAACTCGCCGATCGAGATGTCGATGAAGCGCTTCCAGAGGGCGAGGTTCTCCGCGTCGCCCTGCTGGAGTTTGACGAGCTCCGCGCGGCACGCGTCCTTCCAGACGCCGTCCGGCTCCTTCGCCTTCGCCGCGCTCAGGACGTAGCACTTCTCCAGCGTCGCGACCGTCAGGTTGGCGCGCTCCTCGTCCGTCAGACAGTCGCGGTAGCCCTTGATGAGGATGCCGAACTGCGTGCCCCAGTCGCCCAGGTGGTTGTCGGCGACGACCGTGTAGCCGAGCGCGCGAAAGATGCGGTCGAGCGCGCAGCCGATCACCGTCGAGCGGATGTGCCCGATGTGCATCTGCTTGGCCGCGTTCGGGCTCGAATAGTCGATGACGACCGTCTTTCCCGCGCCGCGCGGCGGGATGCCGCAGCGGGGCTGCGCGCTGAGCGTCGCGAGCTGCGCGTTGAGCCACGCCGCCGAGACGGTCAGGTTGAGGAAGCCGGGCCCGGCGATCTCGACCTTCTCGAACGCCGCCCGGTCCAGCGCGGCGACGACCTTCGCGGCCACCTCGCGCGGATTCATCTTCATCTTCTTCGCGAGCTTCAGCGCGTCGTTGCACTGGTAGTCGCCGAATTTGGGATCGGTCGCGGGCAGCACGCGCACGCCGGAGAAGTCTTCACCGGGGAACGCCGCCGCGAAGGCCGCCTGGAGAGTTTCGTCAAGCGTCATGTTGTCGTCTTTTCCTCTTTACTTGCCGACGTTCAGGACCTTGAAGCCCGTCGTGCGCAGCGCCGCCGCGTCGAGGCAGTTGCGCGTGTCGAAGACGAGCGCGGGCTTGCGCATCGACCGGTAGATCTTCGCCCAGTCGAGCGCCGCGTACTCCTTCCAGTCGGTCATCACGATCACCGCGTCGGCGTCCTTCGCCGCCTTGTACGGATCCTTCACGTAGTCGATGCCCTCCAGCCCCGCGAGGTCGATCCGGGCGTTGTCGAGCGCCTTGGGATCGGTGATCGCCATGCGCACGTGCTCCTCGTTGAGGAGCCGCACCACCTTGCCCGCCGGCGTCTCGCGCGTGTCGCCCGTATCGGCCTTGAACGCGAAGCCGAAGATGGCGATCTTCTTGTTGGCGAGCGTGTTGAACATCTCCTTGAACAGGCGCGAGACGATGCGCTCCTGCTGGTGGTCGTTCATCTTGATGACGCCCGCCCAGTATTCCGCCGCCGTGTGCAGCCCGAACGATTCGCACAAATAGACGAGGTTCAGGACGTCCTTCTTGAAGCAGCTGCCGCCGAAGCCGGGGCCCGCCTTCAGGAACTTCGCGCCGATGCGGTGGTCCGCGCCCATCACGCGCGCGACCTCGTCCACGTCCGCGCCCGTCGCCTCGCAGAGGCCCGCGATGGCGTTGATCGAGCTGACGCGCTGCGCCAGCATCGCGTTCGCGGCGAGCTTCGTCAGCTCCGCGCTCCAGACGTTCGTCGTCAGGATCTTCTCGCGCGGCACCCACCGGCCGCCCGGGCCCGCGTAGATGTCGACGAGGGCCGCGACCGCCGCGTCGCCTGCGGGCGTCTTCGGCCCGCCGATCAGCAAGCGGTCGGGCGCGAGGAGGTCCTTGATCGCCGTGCCTTCCGCGAGGAATTCGGGGTTGCTCAGGACCGTGAACGCCGGGCCGCCGCCGCAGTTTAGGATCGCGTCCATCGCCGCCGCCGTGCGCACGGGCAGCGTCGACTTCTCGACGATGATCTTGTCGCCCGTCGCGACCTTCTTGATGTTGCGCGCCGTCGCCTCCCAGTACTGGAGGTCGCTCGCGCGGCCCGCGCCGCGCCCGAACATCTTGGTCGGGGTGTTCACGCCGACGAAGACGATGTCGCAGTCCTTCACCGCCTTGTCGATGTCGGTCGAGAAGAAGAGGTTTTTGCCGCGCACCTCCCGGACGATCTCCACGAGACCGGGCTCGTAGATGGGCAGCGCGTAGTTCTTCGAGTTCCACGCCGCGATGCGCTTGGCGTTGATGTCGACGACGACGACCTTGCGGTCGGGGTTCATCTTGGCGATGACCGCCATGGTGGGGCCGCCGATGTAGCCGGCGCCGATGCAGACGATGTTCTTGTTCATACGGGTGCGTAGTATATCATATTTTACCGTCCGAGACGCGCCCGCGCCCGCCTACCCGCTAAAGGGGATTCTGGACGCGCGGGCGAAATGGTATACTGTCCGCCTAGTCCTGCGCGCGGACGAGCGCGGCGGCGAACGCGCCGTCGCAGCCGGAGTCGAACGGGATCGACTCCCTCTCGTCGACGCGCGTAAAGTCGGGATGGCGCGCGCAAAACGCGGCGACCTGCTCCTGGTTCTCCTCCGACTCGTTCGAGCACGTCGAATAGACGAGCCGCCCGCCCGGCGCCACGCGCGACGCCGCGACATCGAGAATCTCCGCCTGGAGGCGCACGAGCGCCATCATCTTCTCTTCGCTCCAGCTCCAGCGCGCGTCGGGACGCCGCCGCAGCACGCCCGTGTTGCTGCACGGCGCGTCGACGAGCACCTTGCGGAACGTCTGCGCCGGCGGCTCGCCGATGACGGCGACATCCGCGAGCTGCAGCCGCTTCAGATTCTCCGCCAGGCGCGCGCGCCGCTTCGGATTCACCTCGCACGCCGTCACCGCCGCGCCGCGCCACGCGAGCTGGACCGTCTTGCCAACCGGCGCCGCGCACAGGTCCAGCACCGTCTCGACCGGCTGCGCGTCCATCAGCTCGACGGCGAGGCGCGTGCCCGGGTCCTGCACGATGAAGTCTCCCGCCGCGAACCCCTCCGCGTCCTCGACGCGCCGGCCGCGCGGCAGCTTCTCGAACCGGTCGCCGGGACGGTAGGCGAGGAACGTCTCGGCCGGCTGGTTGTGCCAGACCATGAGCTTTTCCGCGTCCGCCGCGCCGAAGCGCGCCGACCAGCGGCGGGCCAGCGCGTTCGGGAAGCTCTCGCGGACCTCCGCCGGCGCGGCGGCGATCAGCAGGCGCATCTCCTCGCGGCGGCGGATCAGGTTGCGCAGGACCGCGTTGACGAGCTTCGGCACGTTCATGTTGAGGCTCTCGCGCGCGGCGGCCACCGTCTCGTTCACGGCGGCGTAGTCGGCGACGGCCGGCATGTACAGGATCTGCGCCGCGCCGATGTAGAGCAGCGCCTCCATCTCGCCCTTCGGCCAGCGCGGCACGAATTCGCCGAGGACGCGCCGCAGGGGCCTGAGCCGCCGGAGGACCGTGTAGACGAGGTCCTGCACAAAGGCGCGGTCCGGGCCCGCCGGCAGCAGGGACGAGGGAAATTCCTTGGTGATCAGCCAGCGCGCGAAAATCGACGCGGCCACGCGACGCGAGTTTGTCTTCATGAGGAGTGTACGGGGGATGATTCGCGGTTGTGGACCTGGCTGCGGTAGAGCGTCCAGCCGTTGTTGAGCCAGAAGCTGATGCAGCACACCCACATCGCGGGCAGGAGGAGGTGGTGGTTGCCGCTGATCTCCGCCACCATCACGATGGCGGTGAGCGGAATGCGGATCGCGCTCGCGAGGAAGCCCGCCATGCCGACGAGCGCGAACGCCGCCGGGTGGATGCCCATCGACGCGGGCAGGACGCGCGAGAAGAAGAGCCCGACCGCCGCGCCGAGCGTGCCGCCGCAGACGATGGCCGGCGCGAAGACGCCCGCCGAGCCGCCCGAGCCGACCGTGCACGACGTCGCGATCGCCTTCATGAAGAAGAAGCAGACGAAGCCCGTGATCGTCAGCGGCCCGAAGTCGGCGAAGAGCTCGCTCTGGCCCGCCGTGAACGACGCCTGGATGACCGAGTAGCTCGGCCCGAGGATGTCGGGGAAGAAGAAGCCGATCACGCCCGTCAGGAGGCCGCCCGTCGCGACGACGGCCCAGCGCGGCAGGGGAGACTCCGCGAATTTGCGCTCGGCGAACCGGAAGCAGTAGATGTAGAAGCGCACGCCGAAGACGACCGTGATCGCGAGGATGAAGTACGGGATGAGCCGCAGGCCGTTGTCGAAGGCGATGTCCGGCATGACGAAAAGCGGCTCCCAGCCGAAGAAGCAGGCGAAGATCGCGTAGCTGACCGTGCTCGCGATGAAGGACGGCAGCACCGCCTCGTATTCGATGTCGCTCGACGAATAGAAGATCTCGAAGCCAAAGATCGCGCCCGCGAGCGGCGCCTGGAAGAGCGCGGAGATGCCGGCCCCGAGACCCGCCGCCATCAGGATGCGCCGCGCGCGCACCGTGAGGTTGAACGCGCGCGCGACGACGCTGCCGCACGCCGCGCCGAGGAGCGTGACGGGGCCCTCGTAGCCGCCCGAGCCGCCGCAGCCGACCGTCAGCACCGAGGCGACCGACTTGACCGGGATGACCGCGCCGGGAATGGAGCCGTCCGACTGGTGGTAGGCGTGCACGGCGCTGTCGGTGCCGCGCGCCATTTCAAGCCGCCGGCCGATCTTCAGGAGGAAGTAGCCCGCGACCGCGCCGAGCGCGGGCAGGACGACGAGCAGCCACCGGCGCCCGTCCAGGAGCGCCTCGGCCGAATACATCCGTCCGATCGCCGCGCCGTCGGTCAGTCGGCTCAGCGACTGGTGGTGGCCGAGTCCCTCCATGAAGAATCGCTGCGCCCAGTCGATCAGGTAGCGGAAGGCAACGACCACGACGCCCGTGAACGCGCCCACGAGCGCGGATTCGACGAAGTAGCGCCCCGTCCGGATCGACATGCCCTCCCCCGCCAGAAAGAACTTCCAGCTGGAGCGGGAGAGGTCGCGGGCGAATCTGGGCAGGAGGCGCTTCATCGCGCGCCTCAGCCGAAGAACGCCTTGTAGAGCGCGCGCACGGCGGCGTCGCGGTCCTTCACGCGGATCGCGATCATGAAGCTCACCTCGCTCGATCCCTGGTTGACCATCGAGATGTTGATGCCCGCCGATGCGAGCGCGAGGCACGCCTTCGCGAACATGCCGGCCGTGTAGCACATGCCCTCGCCGACGACCATCAGCAGCGAGAGGTCGCGGTCGATGCTGACGCTGTCGGGCTTCAGCTCGCGCTGGATGTGCTGGACGACGCGGCGCTCCTTCTCCTTGGGCAGCGCCTGCGACTTGACGATCACGCACTGCGAGTCGACGCCCGAGGGCATGTGCTCGTAGGCGATGCCCTCGTCCTCGAGGATCGCCAGGAGCCGCCGGCCGAAGCCGATCTCGCGGTTCATCAGGTACTTGTCGACGACGATGTTGCAGAACCCTTCCGCCGCCGCGATGCCGACGACCGTGCCCGGCACCACGCGCCGCGACTGCACGATCATCGTGCCGGGCTCGCTCGGGTGGTTCGTGTTGCGGATGTTGATCGGGATGCGCGCGCGCACCGCCGGAATCACCGCGTCGTCGTTGAAGACGCCGAAGCCCGCGTAGGCGAGCTCGCGCATCTCGCGGTAGGTCATCGTCGGGATGCCCTCCCTGACCTCGCTGACGATGCGCGGATCGACGGGATAGACCGAGTCGACGTCCGTGAAGTTCTCGTAGACGTCGGCGCAGACGGCCGCCGCGAGGATCGAGCCCGTGATGTCCGAGCCGCCGCGCGGGAACGTCGCGACCTTGCCCTCCTTCGTGTAGCCGAAGAAGCCGGGGTAGATGACGATGCCCTCGAAGTTCGAGAACGCGCGCGCGAGCGTCGCGTAGCTCGCGGGATCGAGCTGCGCGTCGCCGAAACGGCCCGTCAGCGTCATGCCCGTCTCCTTCGGGCTCGCGTAGCGCGCCTTCTTGCCGCGCGCGACGAACGCCTCCGCGACGAGCTTGGCGTTGTTGTCCTCGCCCGCCGCCTTCAGAAGGTCCAGGAACTCGTCCGGCGCGAGCGTCGCGACCTGGGCGAGGCGGTCCATCAGGTCCATCTCGATCCGGCGGACGATCTCGCCGCCGAGCTTGAGCGTGTCCGCCATCTCGGCGTAGCGCTCGACGACCGCGCCGAACTGGCGGTCGGTGTTCTCGCCGGCGAGCGCCGTGTTCGCGAGGTCGATCAGGAGGTCGGTCACCTTCGTGTCGCCCGAATGGCGCTTGCCGGGCGCGGACACGACGACGATCCGCCGCGCGGGATCCGCGAGGACGATGTCGATGACCTTGTTGAGCTGCGCCGCGTTCGCGAGCGACGACCCGCCGAATTTACAGACTTTCATTTCAGAGCATCCTCAGTTTCACGGGCGCGCCGCCGACGACGCCGCTCGCTTCGATTTCCTTCAACGCCGCCTCGAGGTCGGCCGCCTTCGCCGCATGCGTCAGCACGACGACCGGCACCGGCTCGTTGCCGACGCCGCCGGCCTTCTGGCTCGCCGCCGAGATGCTGACGGAATGGCTGCCGAGGATCGTCGCGATCGTGCCGAACGCGCCCGCCTTGTCGGCGACGAGGAAGCGGATGTAGAAGCGCGACGAGATCTCGCCCGCCGCGCGGAGCTTGACCGCGCCCTCGGCGTAGTTCGGGATGCCGCGCGCGTAGCGCGTCTCGCCGTGCGCGAGGTTGCGCGCGATGTCGCCGATGTCGCCCACGACCGTCGAGGCCGTCGGCGCGCGGCCCGCGCCGCGCCCGTAGTACAGCGTGTAGTCGCTCATGTCGCCCTTCACCATCGCGGCGTTGAACGCATCGTTGACGTTCGAGAGCATGTGCGAATACGGCACGAGCGTCGGGTGCACGCCCACCTCCACCTCGTCGCCGTGGCGCGCGACGACCGCGAGGAGCTTGATGCGGTAGCCGAAGTCGGCGGCGTACTTCACGTCCTCGCCCGCGAGGTTGCGGATGCCCTCGACCTGCACCTGGTCCATCCGGGGCTGGAAGCCGAACGCGAGCGCCGCGAGGATGCACGCCTTGTGCGCCGTGTCGAAGCCGTCGATGTCGAGGCTCGGGTTCGCCTCCGCGTAGCCGAGCTTCTGCGCGTCCTTGAGGACGGCGTCGAACGGCAGGCCCTCGTTCTCCATGCGCGTGAGGATGTAGTTGCACGTGCCGTTCAAGATGCCGTGGATCGACTCGATGTCGTTGCCGGCGAGCCCTTCGCGCAGGACGCGGATGATCGGGATGCCGCCGCCCACGGACGCGCCGAAGTAGATGTCCACGCCGTTCGCCGCGGCCGTGTCGAAGATCTCCCGGCCGTATTCCGCCAGCAGCTTCTTGTTGGCGGTGACGACGCACTTCTTGGCGTTGAGCGCCGCGAGGACGAGCGTGCGGGCGATGCCCGTGCCGCCGATCGTCTCGACGACGATCTGGATGCCGTCGTCGGCGATGACCGCGCCCGCGTCCGTCGTGAGCGTGCCGGCCGGAACCGCGACGCCGCGGTCCGTCGTGATGTCGAGGTCCGCGATCTTCTTCAGGACGATATCCACGTCCAGACGCTTCGCCATCACCTCGCGATGCTTGAGGAGGCCTTCCGCGACGCCCGCGCCGACGGTGCCGAATCCCAGTATGCCAACGCCAATCTGCTTCATCTATTTTGTCTTTCTTGACTTGAATTTGAATAGTATATCATAAATGGCGGACTTGGTTTCGAGGATTCTAGGTTTCTAGGATTCTAGGAGTCTAGGAGTCTAGGAGTCTAGAAGTCTAGAAGTCTAGAAGTCTAAACCTCTAAACTTCCAAACCTCCAAACCTCCCTCCTTGATTCCGGCGGCGCGGAATGATACACTATGCACTATGAAAAAGCTCTTGATCCTGGCCGCGCTGCTCGCCGTGACGCCGGCCGTCGTCGCGAAACCGAAAGCCATCGTCGTCTTCTACGCCGACGATCTCGGCTACGGCGATACGTCCGTCTACGGGCAGGCGAAGGTGCCGACGCCCAATCTGGAGCGGCTGGCGTACGACGGCTGCCGCTTCTGCGACGCGCACGCGGCGACGCCGATCTGCACGCCGTCGCGCTACTCGCTGCTGACGGGCCGCTACGCCTTCCGCCGCCCCGACACGCGCATCCTCGACGGCGACGCGAAGCTCATCCTGCCAGTCGAAGGGAGCGGCGAAGAGAACGTCACGCTGCCTGTGCTGATGAAGCGCGCGGGCTACCGCACCGCCGCGATCGGCAAGTGGCACCTCGGGCTGGGCGCGGGCGAGGAGCCCATCGACTGGAACGGCGAAATCACGCCCTCGCCGCGCGAAGTCGGCTTCGACCACTCGTTCGTGATGGCCGCCACCGCCGACCGTGTGCCGTGCGTGTTCATCCGCAACGGCCGCGTCGTCGACCTCGATCCGGCCGACCCGATCGAGGTGAGCTACGACAACGTCGAGAAAAAGTGGGAGGGCGAGCTGACCGCGCACACGAACCCGGAGCTTCTCAAGGCGTGGGGCCGCCCGTCCGACCGTCAGCACGACAAGACGATCATCGACGGCATTTCGCGCATCGGCCACATGCGCGGCGGCGCGGCGGCGTGCTGGAAGGACCAGGACCTCGCCGACCGCCTCACCGCCGAGGCGGAGCGGTTCATCCGGGAGAGCGCGGGACAGCCGATCTTCCTCTACTTCGCCACGAACGACATCCACGTGCCGCGCGATCCCAACCCGCGTTTCAAGGGCCGGAGCGGGCTCGGCATCCGCGGCGACGCGACGGTGCAGATGGACGACTGCCTCGGGCGCGTGCGCGCGGCGCTTGCCGCGGCAGGCTATGACGACACGCTCTTCATCTTCACGAGCGACAACGGGCCGCGCGTCAGCGACGGCTACGAGGACGGCGCGCGCGACGCGTGGGCGAACGAAAATCCGGCGGCGCCCTTCCGTGGCGGCAAGTACACCGTGCTCGAGGGCGGCACGCGCATTCCGATGATTGTCGCGTGGCCGGGGCACGTGAAGCCCGGCACAACGAACAACGCGCTCATCTCGCAGACCGACTTCGCGCGTTCGCTCGCGAAGATCGCGGGCGTCGACGTGCCTGACGGCGCGTGCGGCGACAGCCAGGAACTTTCCTACGTCCTGCTCGGCGAAAGCGACGCGGGGCGCGACAGCCTCGTTGAACAGCCGGCGTGGGGCCCGTGGGGCTACCGCAAGGGCGCGTGGAAGCTGATCAACTCGAAGGAACCGCAGCTCTATTTCCTCGACGACGATCCGGGCGAGCGGCACAACCTCGCGGCGGAACGCCCCGAGAAACTGCGCGAACTTCAGCGCGATCTGCGCGCCGCGCTGAAGAACTGAGGGCCGGCGTCCCGCAAATGTGATATACTATGCGGACAATTGAAACAAGGGAGCTGAAAAGACTATGGCAGAAGCGTGCACACACGACTGTTCGACCTGCGGCAAGAGCTGCGGCAGCCGGACGGCTGATTTTGATTTTTCCGCAAAGCTGAACGCGGCCTCGAAGGTCGCGCGCGTCATCGCCGTCGCGAGCGGCAAGGGCGGCGTCGGCAAGAGTTTCGTCACCACCATGCTCGCCGTCGCCGCGATTCGTCAGGGCAAGAAGGTCGGCATCCTCGATGCGGACATCACGGGGCCGTCGATCCCCAAGGCGTTCGGTCTCGCCGGCGGCGCGTTCAAGACGGATGACGGGATCGAACCGTCCGTCTCGAACACCGGCATCAAGGTCATTTCGCTCAACATGCTCGTGGAAGATCCGTCCGATCCCGTCGTCTGGCGCGGCCCGGTGATTGCGGGCGTCGTCAAGCAGTTCTGGACCGATGTGCACTGGGGCGAGCTGGATGTCCTCTTCGTCGACATGCCGCCCGGGACGGGCGACGTGCCGCTGACCGTCTTTCAGTCGCTGCCGGTCGATGGCGTCATCGTCGTGTCGTCGCCGCAGGAACTGGTGGAGATGATCGTCTCGAAATCCGTCAAGATGGCGGGCATGATGAACAAGAAGGTGCTCGGCCTCGTCGAGAACATGAGCTACTTGACGTGTCCCGACTGCGGCAAGAAGATCGAACTGTTCGGCGAATCGAAAGTCGAGGCGCTCGCGCAGAAATTCGCGATTCCGGCAACGATCCGGCTGCCGATCAATCCGGAATATGCCGCATCGATCGACAGCGGTGCCGCAGAATTCATCGAACTCCCCGACTTTGACGATTTTGCCGCAAAGGTTCTAGGATTCTAGAAGTCTAGTATTCTAGAAGTCTAGGAGTCTAGTATTCTAGTATTCTAGGAGTCTAGTATTCTAGAAACCTAGAATTCTAGAAGCCTAGAGGCCTAGGCATCGCATTGCGCGCGCAAAAAACAAAAAAGGCTGGCGGCGTCCTACTCTCGCATGGGCGGGCCCCACACTACCCTCGGCGATGGGGCGCTTGACTGCCGTGTTCGGAATGGGAACGGGTATTTCAGCCCCTCTATGGCCACCAGCCAGAAGGCCGGT
>JAFUEM010000181.1 GCA_017463935.1 Kiritimatiellia bacterium | reverse complement strand
TTCCTCGCGCTCTTCCTCCCCGCGATGGTCTACCAGGCCGCGACGCCCGCCGTCACGCTCGCGGCGGCGCCCGACATCCGCCTCGGCGACATCCCCGGCTACACGGCCGACGCGCTGGATCCGAGCGAATCGGAGCTGACGGTGCTGCCGGCGGACACCCGCTTCGAGAAGCGGCTCTACACGGCCGAGAACGGCGACTGGTTCCAGGTCTCGGTCGTCATCGGCGGCGCGAGCAAGAGCTCCATCCACCGGCCCGAGCTCTGCCTGCCGAGCCAGGGCTTCCAGATGACGCGGCCGCGCACCGTCCGCGCCGGCGGCACCGAGTGGCGCTTCATCACGCTCGAGTCGAAGACCGCCGCGCTCGGCTTCGCCTACACGTTCTTCAACCAGGAGGGTTTCCGCACGGCGTCGCACACGCGCCGCATCTTCCAGGACGTGCTCGACCGCTCGTTCCTGAACCGCATCGACCGCTGGGTGATGGTGACGGTCAATGCGTCGCGCGCGGACGACGCCTACCTCCTGTTTATCGCGGACAGCCTCAAGGACATCCTGCCATGATCGAAACGCTCGCGTCCAAGTCCATTCCCTACCTGACCGCGTTCGCGCTCGCGCTCGCGCTGACGCTCGTGCTGACGCCGCTCGTGCGCACCTTGAACAAGCGCCTCGGGATGGTGGACAATCCCGACGCGCGGCGCATCAACAAGGTGCCGATCCCGCGCGGCGGCGGCCTCGCGCTCGTCGTCGGCGTCTACGTCTCCTACAGCGCGTTCATCCTCGCGACGGGCCGCGCGCCGCTTATCGGCGACGGGCTCGGTCCGGCGGTCTTCTGGAAACTGATGACGCTGGGCGTCGCGATCACCGCACTCGGCTACGCCGACGACAAGTTCAGCCTGAACCCCAAGGTGAAGCTTGCCGGGCAGCTCGTCGTCGCCGCGCTGGTGTGGGCCTGGACGGGCCTCGGCTTCCATCGCCTGTGGCCGGGGCTCCACCCGCTCATCGACGCGCCGCTGACGGTCTTCTGGGTCGTCGGCGCCATCAACGCCTTCAACCTGATCGACGGCCTCGACGGCCTCGCCTCGGGCCTCGCGCTCATCGCCACGCTCGGCATGTCGGGTTCGCTCATCATCGGCGGCAATCCCGGCCCGGCGCTCTGCTACTTCGCGTTCGCGGGCGGGCTTGTCGGCTTCCTGCGCTACAACTACAACCCGGCGAGCGTCTTCCTCGGCGACTCGGGCTCGATGTTCATCGGCTACACGCTCGCGACGCTCGCGCTCGCCTCGCAGCAGCCGGATTCGTTTCTCGTCTCGCTCGGCGTGCCGCTCCTGGCGATGGGCGTGCCGATCTTCGACACGTCGCTCGCGATCCTGCGCCGTTCGATCCGCCACGGCCTGCGCAAGCGCGACGGCCGCGAGGCGGGCAACGGCGAGGTGATGACCGCCGACACCGACCACCTCCACCACCGCATCCTGCGCGCGGCGGGGCTGAACCAGCGGCGCGCGGCGTGGGCGCTCTACGCGCTCGCGGCGTTCCTCGTGCTGGTGGGGCTCGGCGGCATGACGCTCAAGTCGAAGGCGGGGGGGCTGTGGCTCTTCGCGGTCGCCGCCATCGCGGTCGTCGTCTT
>JAFUEM010000180.1 GCA_017463935.1 Kiritimatiellia bacterium | reverse complement strand
GCGGTCGCGATGTCCTCGACCTCGTGCGCGCCGAAGCAGGCGTCGCGCGTGCCGCCCTTGTAGACGCCCTCGCGCCACAGCTTCATGGTGACGCCGACGACCGCGTGGCCCTGCTCCTTGAGAAGCAGCGCCGCGACGCTCGAATCGACGCCGCCCGACAGGCCGACCGCGTACCGCAACGCGCCGCCTCCGCTCTGTTCGTTCATCTCCATCTCACACGCCCGGCCGCGCACCGCCAGCCGGGACATGCGGTAGTATATCACATCCCGATCGCGCGCGTCAGTCGGAATCGCGACTCGCGGCTACGCATTTTCCTCAACATTCAACTGTTCTACGTTCCCATCTGTTGCGCCTTGTACAGCCGCTCCTGCTCCTTGCGTCGATCATCAGGGGTCATCAGCCGGTCGACTATGTGCTTGCGCACGTTAGCCCATGCCTCGTCGGGGTTGAAAGGCGTTCTTGGGCGTAGAAGCGTCTCCATGCCGTTGCGGTATGCTTCGTCGTTCAGCTTCGCTTCAACGTTCAGCACATATTCGCGCCAGCTCGGAAGTTCCTCGCCAAGTTCGGACTTGTAGCGTCTCCAGCACCGCAATATCGTCTCGACGTCAGGATTGGAATGCCTGAACACGTAGTCCATGTCGAAGAGGTCTCTCGTTTTTTTACGCCCGAACACGGCGTTGAACTTCGTGCCGAGCATCTCCTCGAATCGGTACGCAGTGACCTCGCACGAGCCGGAGAACCAAGGGCTCTCCACCAAGAACGGAACCTTCTCGAAGCCCAGTTCAGTAAAGTGCTCGTTGCAGTTTATCTCAATCTTTATCCTGCACGGCAACCGCTCTACTTCGGACGTGAAACGCAGTTTCAGCATATGATTGTAGCGCTTTCCCTTTGCCTGCATGTCCGGCACGAATGACAGGACTTCGCGCAGACGGTCGAGGATCGGCCCCATCGGCTCGGGGTTGATCAAGACGAGGTCTATGTCCTCGCTATAGCGAGCCTGCGGCTTGAGATGGAGCTTATACAGCGCTGTGCCCCCGCGCCATGCAAGGCGAGAGGCAAGGAACTCGTCCGAGTAGATCGCGACGACGGCCCGCGAGATAAGCGGATCCTGCTCGACATTATGCATCTTCGCCCACGGAAACGAATCCCGCCAATGAAGGATATACGGTTCAGCTATCATAGGTCGTCCGGCTCTACTTCTGCGTTCACCTTGATTTTCCATCTGGCTGATTCGCCGCGTTCCCTCTCATTGGAACGGCTGGATAGAAGCGCCCATTTCATCCGTGGCATCTGTTTTCTGGCCGCCTCGTGCAACGCATCAGCCTGCTTGGATTCACCAAGCACCTCATCGAGGAGATAGCCCGTCCTCTGCACAGTCCTGTCTTTCACGACAGAGAAAATCCGCGAAATCTGCTCCTTGGAGAAATCGATACACTCGACCAGCTCCGACAGAACCGTGGCGACTGCGCCGAGTCCCCCGACTAGATGCTCATACTGCACCAGTTCCAGCGCGGTCAGTTCGGGAGAAGAATACCTTATCACTCCACCATCGCCATTCCTGACGCAAATGAACTCGTCCGGGACTGGAGACCTGTAGACCCATCTTATGTGCGGATTCAGATCTTTCGACGTGGATGTGCGCGGGAGCGTCGTCGTCACGAACTCGACCTGCGGCCTTTGATGGGCGGCTCCGTGCATCTCAGCTGCGGAAAGGAGGCTCATGTAGTATGGCTTCCCCAAATGCCGCTGCAGGGCGTCAATGTAGTAGTGGGGCGGCACTATGCCCGTCTTCTTGTATCGCGTCGGAATCGTCACATAGAAACCCCGATGCACAAGTGTGATTATCCCAGAGCGCACCAGTCGCGACAATTCTATGCTTATGACCTGCTTTGAATAGTGCGGCAAGGCGGAACACACCTCCGAATATGAGAACACCGAGTGACCGACAATCTCTTCGTCGCTCACCCATTCTCTGACCGTTTTGGTTGCGCTGTTTACCATATTGTGTTTAGTTTCGCCACAAGAACGGCCATATTTTACTATATCTCCTCCTTGCAGGTCAATGGAGCATCGCAACTTTTTGCAAATAATGCCTTGCCAAGACGCAAAGAAGCCCCGCTCGGTCAAACCGAACGGGGCTTCTTGATACAACAAAGGCCGCCCACTGCTGGACGGCCCTCAAATGCAATCAGGAGTCAAACCACTCTCCAACTCCCAACTCCTCCACTCCTAACTCATCCACTCGTTCACTTTATACATCCGCTCCTGCTCCTTGCGCTGCTCGTCGGGCGTCATTGCGTCGAAACGATTGCGCCAACGGCGGTAAGCCAATCGACTCCAAATAGAAAACGCAATGGCAGCCAAGACGATTGCGCCAATGATTATCATGGCGATTTTCATATAGATGCAGGATTCCTTTTAGGCAGGTCTTTGAATACCTTGAACGTCAGTTGGCTATCCGGGAACACGATGACCCAAGCGGTCAGGAAGATAAGCATGAAGTCCGTCCAAAGGCCGATGTGCCTCTGATACCACATTTCAAGCGCACCCTTGTATGGAGATACGATTTTCGCGTATGCCTCATCGATATCCATGCCCTTCTTCGCGCAGTCGGAAAGCAGCGTCTCCTCGTCGCGAAATACTACCGAGCCGATTCCCGTAAGACCGGGTTTCACGTTGTAGATGTTCGCCTTCACCTCGTCGCTGTATGGCGCAAATGTCTTGTCGACGAGCGGACGAGGCCCGACGATTGACATATCGCCAAGGAATATGTTGAAGAGCTGCGGCAACTCGTTCATCTTCGTCTTGCGCAGAAAGCGTCCGAATGGCAGGACGCGAGGATCGCCATGCGTCGTGTGCAGTCCGCCCGCCATGTTCGGACTGTCGCGAAGCATTGTCGCGAACTTCAGTATCTTGAAGTGCCTGTTCTTGTAGCCGATGCGATCCTGTCCATAGAAGATGTCATGCTCGCCGGAGCACTTGAGGATTATCATCACAGGCACAAGCAATGGCGAGAGCATTATGATCGCTACGCCGGAAAGTAGTATATCAAAAAAGCGTTTGACGATTTTATACATGACGAGACCCTCCTTTAGACAGGATTAGCAGGATTGACAGGATTTTTTACGGAGAAGACTAAGACAGGACGAAAGATAATCTTGTAAATCTTGTAAATCCTGTCTAAAACTTGTTTAGCAAGACAGCTCCATCAGCCAGCAAGAAAACTCTTTAGCGTTTCGCGCATACCATCCTCTGCGCGGATAGGCATCTCAGACCAGCCGAGATGCCGCTTCAACACAGTGTTGTCCACGAAACTGTCCTCCGTCAGTTTGCCGAGCCGCTCCGTGTTGAGAGGCAGATGAAGCGTGTCGCCCAACTTCGCCGCGAAGCACATCAAGCACTTCGGCAGACGCCACAGTCGCGGCTTGCGTCCACACGCTTCGGACATAAGTTCTATCAGGCAATTTGTGGAAAGCATCTCGTCGTCCGCAATCGGATAGATTCCATTTTCGCCGCGTTCGCACAGCGCCTCTACCGACGCGCAGACGTTGCCGATACTAGTGAACGACCGCTTGTTCTCGAACGCCGCAAGCGGCCAAGGAAAACCGCGTCGCGCAATCCCCCAGAGAAGATTCAAATTTCCCTTGTTCCCTGGACCGTGGATCATCGCAGGGCGCAGCACGATGGCGCGCCCGGCCAGAAATTTCTCCGCCGCCAGCTTCGACTGTCCGTAGGGCGTATCGGCATCCGCCGCCTTGCTGCTGGAGAAGTAGATGAAGCGCGACACCTTTCCATTCGCGGCATTGAAGATGCGTTCCGTAAGGCCCACGTTGATGTCGAAGTAGCTCTGCGGATCGCTCACGTTCTTGAGGTCATGCGCCTTGCCAGCAAGGTGGACGACAGCTCCCACCCCCGACCAGTCAATTCTGCCAAGCTCGTCCCATGAGTAGAACGCCTTGTACGGCACATCGTCCCGCTTTGCCTTTGGAATGTCGAGTGCAACGCACTCGTGCCCCCTGCCGGCAAGATAGCGGCAGAGATTTGTGCCAACGAAGCCGTAGGCACCGGTGATTAGGATTTTCATATAGGATTATATGTTCAGCGCCAAAGCTGAAGTTTTGCCCAATTTTCAGGCACGCCCATTCCTTGCAAGATAAACGAGTCGGCTGTCTCAAGCAGCGCCTTGCAGCGCTTCGCCCATTTGCTTTGCGGTCTCACATAACCGATGCAATAGGCGCAAAGTGAAAGGACGGAGAAAATTGTCGTGTAATTGCAACTGTTTTGCATGGACAAGCATTCTATCAGAGGCTGCAATTCCGGCCTTACACCCAAGGTTCTAGCGATACGGGATAGAATGTGCCTATTCCAGAACCGCGAATGGTGCGCACAAATATTCCGCGCATTCTTGAAGGTCATAAGGACGCCCAAAAAGGCATTCGGCTGAATGAAGAAGGTGTTGGCAACCTTTTGCTTTATCAGAGGTTCCAACCCCTCGTAATACAGCGTCACAACACCAAAAGGCACATGTTCCAACATGCACCAGACAGGCGGATACTCCGTTATCCCATAAACCTTTTGCAAGTGAGCAATATCGGCATCCGTGCGGGCATTCTTTATGGAACGCTTTATGGAGACAAGCAAATCTGCATGACGTTTGGCTGAAAGACCGGGCAACGAACTGGCAGCTGTATAGCAAAACGGGTCAGAGGGGCATGCCTCTGCATGGTATTTCGCAATAAGCGTACGGACTGCAACCTCTATCCTCGCAAGGGCATCCATTGCCATAAGTCTAAGCTTGCGGTCGAATGTGTATATTTCCCAAACGCGCTCAAACGACGTCTCCGGCGCATAATTGTCGGAATCCGGCAATTTGAACGGCACAAGGTATCCACTAAAGCGATAGTACCCTACAGCCTTGAACAAATCAAGCAATTGCTGCTTAGTGGCAACAAGCCCACGCGAAATCAGCAGTTCTGCCAATTCCTCGTCGTTCTTGTATGTCTTGCCGTACTGCACAATCAGAATTCCGCTTAGAAAAATGCCCGCCGATTTGGACAAGTCCTCCGGCGGGGTTAGTGGCTCACATTATACCATATTTTTCGGCGTCAAGACAAGGGGGTCACATCCTCGAATCGAGGCTTTTTCCCTTTTCGATGTGCTGGAAATTAGGGAGGTAGTCCTTCAGGACGGCGACGGCGAGGCCGCGTGCCGCCGCGAGCTGGCGGATCTCCGCCTTGGTGTAGTCGCCGAGCGGGAACGCGCTTTTCGCCAGCTGCTCCTGCGTGAGCCGGTAGAGGAAATACGACTGGTCCTTCGACGCGTCCTTGGCGCGCGCGACCGCGAGCCGACCGCCGACGCGCACGATCCGCGCGTAGTGGCCCGTCGCGAACCGGTCGAACGCGAGCCCCGCCGCCTGCGCGAGGCGCGG
>JAFUEM010000179.1 GCA_017463935.1 Kiritimatiellia bacterium | reverse complement strand
TGTCCGGGTTCGGCTGGGGGCTGGCCGCCCCCTGCACCCCCGCGTGCCGGCCGTCATGCGTCGCTGCCGCGCCGCGACGGCCGGTTTTCCGTTGACGGAAGACTACTGCACAATCCTGGCAAGGCGGAAGCCGCTGCTCGCGTACGCGCCGCCGATGCCGTTGGTGTAGTTGCTGCGACACGACAAACGCGCGCTCGGCGCGTTGATGTTCCAGCTCCCGCCACGCATGGTCCAGTACGACCCGGAGGAGAAAATGTTGAGCGCATCTGTCGGCTGGTTGCTCGTCGCGCTGGTCGAGCCAGCCGTCTTACCCATAACATATGTAAAGACGTTTCCAGACATATCGTAGAAGCCCCATGCGTTCGGGCGGCGCATCCCGACCGGATGGGCTTTGGCATAGCCGGGGTACAGATCACCGCTGATTGCCGAACCAAACTCGTTGTTCCAGTTGTCGCCCCAGTAATAGACTGTAGTTGCGCCAGCTCGGGCGGCGACTTCCCACATGTTGTCGTTGGGCATGTCGAACCAATTGTTAGTATGGGAATCGGTGATCATCGCCTTGACCTTGCCGACGAAGCTTGCGTCCGTCGGTTTCTGGGAGTTGGACAACAGCGACGTTCCATTGGCATCAAGCGTATTCCCGCCGCGGAAGGTCGAGATGCTGAGGTTGTTCGTGGCGCTTGTATCAGTGTAGGTTGTAACATTTCCCATGACGTTCGCATACTGCGCCGATGTGACCGGATACATCGTCAGATAATAGGCGTTGTTCACATTGCAGTCGCGGCGCGGATTGGCGCTGGCATAGTTCACGTCATCACCTATCTTGTAGGTGCCCTTCGGAACGAGACGGAAAACAATGTACTTCGTCTTGTAGTCGGTCGTATTGTAGCGCTTGTTCGACAGCGTCTGGTAAGAAAGTTTCTTCTCAAACGTGGTCTTCTTAGTCGCAAGATTAACGATCATGTATTCCGCAACACCATCCGTGCCCGTGTCAGGCGTGCAGTTAGCCATTGCGTAAACCTTGCCGGTGATCTTGCAGTTCTTGGCCTGAAGGTCGCTCGGCAGGGCGCACGCGACGGTGTGAGTGCCGTCAACCGAGGGCTCGGCGCCGTTGGACAGTTCGACCTCCGCGCCGCCGATTGTCGTCGTCAGCACGACGGCATAGGTGCTTGAATCGTTGCCGCAGCCCGTCAGCGTGTAGGTGACGTCCACGATGTTGTTCCAGGGATACCGCTGCTGGGCGGCGGTGACGTTGATTGTCGGCGCGGCCAGCGCCGATGTCGCGGCGAGGCCCAGGGCGGCCGCGAGTGTCATTTGCTTCAGGTTCATTTTGTTTTTTCCTTTCATTTTTTTGGTTGGTTGGGAATCTTCGGTTTCAACGGCGGAAAACGACAATGCAAAGATCGACGAGGACGACGACCAGACCCAGCGAGAAAAAGAGGAAGGTGGCGATGGTGCTGCCGAGATCAATCGGGTCCTTTTCTTCACCCAGCAGCAGGCGCATCCACCACGCGCGGCGCACAGGGCGCGGCGGCGGGCCCATGAACGAGAAATCAGCGGCGGAGGGACGGCGCTTCCACTTCATGCGGCACCTCCTTTGCAGAACAGGCCGCGAATCGCCCGGCCGATTCCCCAGAGGGCCGCGCCGGCGGCGCAGAAGACAACGGCGGCCAGCATCACGGCATAGATACCGACGGCGGCCACCGCCGCGAGGACGATGGGCGCCAGCGCCAAAAGGAAGAGCCGGAGACCGTCGCCGGGCTCTTTCAACGCTTTTTTCGCTTCTGTCGGTTCTTTTCTCAAGCATTTCCCCTTGTTTTATACCCCCTAACAGAAAGGTATACCTTTTTGTTAGGTCATTTTCGGGGTCTGACTTCAAAATGCCAAGTTCAAAAATAGCGAAAATGCGGGAAAAATAATTAATTATAAATTTCCGCTTGCGCGGCGATCCGACTTTTTGATAAAATACGGACGGTGGCAGAAAAGTATACCTTTCTGTTAGTTTTTATTTCAAAATTACAACAATTTCCGGCCGTTTTGAGGCAAAATGATGGTAGGGGCAATTGTCCTCAATCGCCCGCGATTCGCCACTGCGGCTGCTTGAGAACAAGCAGCCCTACCAGCTCTGCGCTCTCTGCGCCTCTGCGTCTCTGCGTTAAAACACAACCGAGGTGGGGACGGCTGCTTGAGGACAAGCAGCCCTACCAAAACATGGGGAAACGCGGGGACAGACCCCAACTTATCCGGTGGGGGTTATTTAACGCAGAGGCGCAGAGCCGCAGAGGACGCAGAGTTTTTTTGAAATCAGCGGGGACAGACCCCGCACGGATGCGCTCAATCGTCTGGTAGGGGCGATTGTCCTCAATCGCCCGCGATTCAACGCTGCGGCCGGTTCATCAGCAGGCGAAAGGTCGAGGTCGCCAGGCCCACACGCCGCGCGGCAACGACCTGCGAACGCGCGCCGGCGCGCACCTCGGCCACAATCTCCTCAAAACCCGGCGGCGGGGTGCGCCGCGGACGGCCCAGATGCACGCCGCGCCGCTTCGCCGCCGCGATCCCTTCCGCCTGGCGCGCGCGGATGTTCTCGCGCTCCTGCTGGGCCAGATAGGCGAGGAGCTGCAGCACGAAATCGGCGATGAACGTGCCCGTCAGCCCGTGGCGGCGGCGGGTGTCCAGCAGCTCCACGTTCAAGACGCGGATATCCACGCGGCGCTCCCGGGTGAGATGCCGCCACACCTCGCCGATCTCCTCGTAGTCGCGTCCGAGCCGGTCGAGGCTGGTCACGACGATCAGGTCACCGCGCCGGATCTGCGCGACCAGCTGACGCCAGGCGGGACGGTCGAAGTCGCGGCCGGACTTGTGATCGACAAAAATATTCGCGCGCGCGATGCCGACTTTCTCCATCGCATCCAGCTGGCGCGTCGCGTTCTGGTCCGCGCTCGACACGCGGGCGTAACCGTAGGTTTTCATTCTTTCATCTCCTTTGAAATCCCCCAAAAGGAGAGAAAGTATATCATGCCCGCGTCTACACGCCGCGACGGCCCGCAATGGCGCGGCGGAGCGTCAGCGGGTCGGAATAGGCGATGCCCGAATCGGCCGGGAGCCCGAACGCGAGCCGCGTCACCTTCGCGCCCGTCCCCTTCAGGATCTCCGCCGCGTAGCCCGCCGTCGCGTCGCCGTCCATGTCGGTCGACAGCGCCAGCAGCACTTCCGTGACGCCTTCGCGCGCGACGCGGTCGACGAGCTCGGCGAAGCGCAGCTTCTCGGGCCCCTGCCGCCGCGCCGGGACGAGCTTGCCGCCGAGCGCATGGTAGCGGCCGCGGAACGCGCCCGACG
>JAFUEM010000015.1 GCA_017463935.1 Kiritimatiellia bacterium | reverse complement strand
TCACGAAATACTACAACAAGCACTCGGGCGATCCGCGCGCGATGCGGATCGAATCATCCATCGCGTTCTACCGCAAGGCGGCGATGCGCGCGCCGTGCGCCATCGTCTCGGGCTCGCCGCACGACGACGTGGCGCGCGCGGCGGCGCTCTGCGGCATCGCCGAACTGACGAAACTGATCCTGGGCGCGGGCGACTACGCGGCGGGCAAGCCCTCGCCGAGCGGCTACCTGCGCGCGGCGGAGCTGCTGGGCGTCGATCCGGCGGACTGCGTCGTCGTGGAGGATTCGACCGTGGGCGTGGCGGCCGGCGTCGCGGCGGGGATGCGCGTTCTGGCGCTCGACCGGTCGGCGGCGGTGAAGCAGTCGTTCACGGGCGCGACCTGGTGCGTCAAGGACCTGTCGACGTTCGATCTCGACGGGGAATTCGGCGCGGCGGAGGCGGCGTCATGAGCTCGAATCCCGATTTCGACCGCTGGTACGCCGCGCGGCAGGTGAAGTTCATCCTGTCGCCGTCGCATCATCTCGAGACGTTCGGCAACACGCTCGTCAACTACCATCTCGTCTCGGAGCTGCCGGACTATCCCGGCAAGGTGCGCGTGCGCGAAGGGCGGCTGGAGGCGCATCCGCCGCTCGTCATCACGCCGACGGCGGCAAACCTGACGGCGGAGGGGTTCAGCCCGGCGGCGCGGGAGTATCTGGAGTTCCTGCGCCGGCACGACGTCTCGCTCGCGATCCTCAAGTACGGCTACCACCTGAAATCGGACAACTTTTCGGAGCAGATCCTGACCGAGAGTCTTGCGACCGTGACCGAGCGCGTGAAGGCGGCGGTGGTCGCGTCGGGCGACCGGTTCGCGGCGGTGATGCAGGGCGAGGACGAGCCGTGGGACGTCGCGCTCGTGGAGCTGTGGCGGCGCGAGGTGGACAAGAGCGCGCGCACCAACATTAGCGAATTGAAAGCGAAGGGAAAGTTATTCTGATGGAACGCAGGACAAAGACAATCGCAATCGCCAACCAGAAGGGCGGCGTCGGCAAGACCACGACCGTCGTCAACCTCGCCGCGGCGCTGTCGGCGCGCCACCGCGCCGTGCTGGTGGTGGACCTCGACCCGCAGGCGCACGCGACGCTGGGGCTGGGCCTCGAGAAGGAGCCCGGCACGTCGCTCTATCCCGTGCTGCTCGGCACCAAGTCGATTGCCGACGTCATCCAGCCGACGAAGTGGAACAACCTGAACGTCATTCCGAGCGAGGTGGACCTCGCCGGCGCGGAGCTGGAGTTCGGCGCGCGCGACGACCGGCTGACGATGATCGAGGCGGCTCTGCGACCCGTCAAGGAATCGGGCGCGTTCGACTACATCATCCTCGACTGCCCGCCGTCGCTCGGCATCGTGATGACGAGCTCGCTCGTGGCGGCGGACGGCGTGCTCATCCCGATCCAGGCGGAGTTCCTCGCGATGGACGGCCTCGCGCTCATCACGGGCTCCATCGAGCGCATCCGCACGTCCGTCAACCCGTCGCTGGAGCTGAACGGCATCGTCTTCACGATGGTCAACTCCCAGGCGAAGCTGACGCACGACGTCATTGCGGAAGTGCGCAACCATTTCGGCGAGAAGGTGTACGAGACGACGATCCCGCGCAACGTGCGCGTGTCGGAGGCGCCGTCGATGGGCACGCCCGTCGTCTTCCTCGATCCGCGCTCGCGCGGCGCCGAATCGTACAAGGCGTTCGCGTGGGAATTCATGGCGAAGAACCCGACGCGGTTCGACGCGCCGAAGCGCGCGCCGGAACAGCCCGCGCCCGCGCCGGAACCCGCGCCCGAAACCGCCCCCGAGACAGCACCTGCGCATGAAGAGCCTGACGGCAGTCGTCACGACGCGCAATGAGGCCGCGAATATCGCGAACTGCCTCCGCGCGTTCGATGCGGTCCGCGACGACGTCGAACTGATCGTCGTCGACAACGCGTCCGACGACGAGACGAAGGCGATCGCCGCGTCGCTCGGCGCGACGGTGCTCGACAAGGGCCCCGAACGTTCGGCGCAGCGCAATCTCGGCTGGCGGACGGCGACGGCGCCGTGGGTCGTCATCCTCGATGCGGACATGATCCTGCCGGCGGAGACGATTGCGGAAATCCTGTCAATCGCGCGCGGCGGTTCGGCCGCGGCGGACGCGCCGGACGCATACTGGATACCCGAGGTGCGCACGGGCGCGGGACTGCGCGTCCAGGCGCGGAACTTCGAGCGCTCGTTCTACGACGGCACGTGCATTGACGCGCTCAGGCTCTTCCGCAAGTCGGTCCTGGAAGCGACGGGCGGCTATGACGAGAACCTGATCGCGGGGCCGGAGGACTGGGAGCTCGACATCCGCATCCTTGCGACGGGCGCGCGGTGCGCGGTCTTGAAGGGCCACCTGATCCACAATGAAAAGCGCCTCACCTTCCGGCGGATGCTGGAGAAGAAGGCGTACTACACAAAGAGTTTCGCCGCCTACCGCGCGAAGTGGCCGGACCATCCGGCCGTCCGCCGGCAGTTTTCGCCGTTCTACCGGTTCATCGGGGTGTTTGTCGAGAAGGGCAAGTGGCGCAAGGTGCTGCGCCACCCGATCCTGTTTGCGGTGATGATGGCCGAGCGCGTGGCGGTCGGGTTCGTCTACCTGAAGAACCGCCGTTGACGCGGCCGTTGCGGCGCACGCTTCTTTTCACACCACATCAAAGGAAGAAAGACATGAACATGAAAACTCTGTTGGCTGCGGCGCTCCTCGCCGCGTGTGCGCCGGTCGCCGCCGTTGCCGATGTCGCCGCTCCGGCGCGTCCGCCGCTCGGCTGGCGGCAGCCGCTCGAAATCGGCAACTACGACGTGACGATCCGCCTCGGCGACGCGGAGAAGCCGACGGTCAACTGGATCAAGTTCATGGGGCGGCGGCTCGCGGGCGAGCGCATCGAGACGCAGGCGGGCGAGTTCAAGGACTTCACGTTCACCGCGCGCGTGCCGGGGCCGTACACGAAAAAGAACGACGGCAGCAACCGGGAGCTGACGCTCGCGCTCTTCACGGACGGCCGCGAGGTGCCGGTGCCCGAGCCGAAAATCGTGCGCAACGACGCCGCGCCGACGATCTGGCTCTGCGGCGACTCGACGGTGACCGATCAGCGCAACGAGCCGTGGGGCAGCTGGGGGCAGATTCTGCCCGCGTTCGTGAAGCCGGGCTGGGCGTGCGTCAATTTCGCGCGCTCCGGGCTCGCGATGGTGACGTTCGAGTCCGAAGGACGCCTCCAGCGCATCCTCGACGGGATGAAGCCGGGCGATTGGGTCGTCGTCCAGTTCGGGCACAACGACCAGAAGCGTCCGGGCGAGGAGCCGGAGAACGGCTATACGCGGCGCTACGGCGAATGGCTCGCCGCGTTCCGCGCGAAGGGCGCGCATCTCGTCGTCGTCTCGCCGTGCGAACGCCGACGGTTCGACGAGGCGACGGGCGCGCACCAGGCCAAGACGCTCGAAGGGTACGCGAACGCGGCGCGCGCGTTCGCCGCGGCGAACGGTCTGCCGTTCATCGACCTGAACGACATCACCTACCGGATGCAGGGCCACCTCGGCATCGAGGGGTCGAAGCCGCTCCAGGTCAACAAGAGGGGGACGCTCGACAATACGCACCACACCGTGTTCGGCGCGTACGTGAACGCGCGCATCATCGCCGCGCACCTCGCGCAGTTTGACGGCATCGGGGCGGCGATCCGCGACGAGGCGAAGACGTACGATCCGATGAATCCGGTCGATCCGAAGATCCCCGCGTCGGGCGCGACCGACTGGACGAAGCCGGAAGGCTCGTGACAGCGCCTGTATACGGAGATTGATGCACGATGAAGAAAACATTGGCGATCTTTGCTGTCTTTGCGGCCAACACGTCCGGCGTGTTCGCGGCGGCGGTTCCCGCGTACGACACGCTTATCTCGCACCGCGGCGAATCGGTGGACGCGCCGGAGAACACGCTCCCGGCCTGCAAGACGGCGGTCGAACGCGGCTTCGGCTTCGAGTGCGACGTGTATCTTTCGAAGGACGGGCGCGTCTTCACGTTCCACGACAAGACGCTCACGCGCACGACGGACGGCGCGAACACGAACAAATGCGGCGATGTGACATGGGATGAAATCTCGCGGCTCGATGTCGGCGGCTGGGGCAAGTGGAAGGGCTCGAAGTTCGAGGGAACGCGCCCCGCGCTGCTCGAAGAGGTGCTTGAACTCGCCCGCGACGGACGGCGCATCTACGTCGAGGTGAAGAGCGGCCCGGAGATCGTGCCGTACATCAAGGATGTCTTTGCGCGGCAGACGAAGGCGACGAACGCGAATACGCTCTTCATCTCCGGAAATTCCGACACGTGCCGGGCGCTCAAGGAGCAGATTCCGGACTACAAGGTCTATTTCGTTTCCTACATCCGGCAGCGGTGGGGCAAGACGGCACCGTTCTGGACGCGCGAGGAAATGCTGTCGCGCACGCAGGAGTCGAAGGCGGACGGCATCGACTGCTATTTCGATCCCGACTACGTGACGGACGATTTCGTCCGGATGTTCACGAACGCCGGACTTGAATTCCACGTCTGGACGGTCGATGATCTCAATCTGGCAATCGAGGCGTTCCGTCGCGGCGCGAAGACCGTCACGACGAACTGCGCGAAGAAGCTGCTGGACGAATACGAGGCGCGGCAGAAAGCCGCAGAGGAAGGGTAGCTCGGCATTCTGACGCCCGCGCCGTCCGCCGCGCCGCGCATCAACGGCGCGTGGAACGACCCCGACATGCAGCAACTCCAGAGCAAATGTCACATTGCGGTTTAAGCGCGGGATTTGGTATACTATTCATTGTCAGGAACAGGAATGTGCTGGGCCTCATAGCGTCGCGACGAGAACCGCCCAGAGCGGGAAAACAGTAAACGAGGAAGCGGCAGAGACATAGATGGCGGAGTGGTTCTTCAGAAAGAAGAGCAAAGGCGAGGTCGAACGCGATCCCGGCTGGGACGAGTATTTCACCTCGAATCGCTCCACCGACGAATCGGATGTTGATCTCATGGGCGACAACGTGATCATCAATGGCGATCAATTCGACATTCGTTCCGTGATATACACGGACGGAAGCAGCAAGGCAGCGTCCTACGTCCGTGCGCTCGACATGCTCGGCCCGATTCTGACGAAGCACTACCCGAATCCGATCATCGGCGGCTCCATGTGGCACGGCTTCTCGCTTGCGGACATCCTTCGCGCCAGCCACATTAGCCCGTGGGCTGAAGACGAGGAAAACCGCCTCAATCCCGAAAACGGCTTGTGCCTCTCCGCAACCTACGATGCCGCGTTTGACCGCCACCTCATTTCCTTTGACGAACACTACCGTCTTGTCGTTTCAAAGGAAATCAAAGACCACTATACCGACGCAGCGGCAAAGTCCTACTTCCTCGACCGCGAAGGGCAAACAATGTCTCTGCCTACAAAGTTTCTGCCGTCGCAGTCGTTGCTCGAGAGACATCGGGAACTGTTGGCTAGTTAACTCTATGGGAAATTGGATGCCATGAGCGACGATACTGATAGATTTTATGTGTGCTTCATTGATTTGATGGGGCAAAAGAGTCTTTTTACGGAAGTGAAATCTGTCACGCCTGACCCAGAGACGATGCTACAAATTATTAGAGTGTCAGATGGCTTGCGAGAGATTGTGAAATATGTCAAGAATAGGTATGCGCGTAATTTCATGACTGAAGATGATGTGGGAATTGAGTTGTTTTCGGATTCCATTTTGCTGTCTATTAAAGCTAGGCAGAAAATCCCTGAACGATTACAATTGTGGTTGGCTTTGATAGTTAAGATAGTGTATATAGCATGTAAGTTTCGCTTACCGTTTCGAGGTGGTATAACATATGGACATGCGGCACGGACAAAAAGTGGAATGATGTACGGAATGGCCGTAGATGAAGCGATACGAATTGAGGAAGTGTGTGCGGACTATCCTCGTATTGTGCTTGCGCATACATTAGTAGATGAATTCATTGAGAATGCATCGGTCAAAAAGTATTTTACGATTGATTCTGACTCTGCCTATATACTCAATTACGCTGGTAGGGAACTATTAGGAATGTCTGAATTTGCGAAAGAAAGGGAGATGAGCAGACAGATTCTCGAATGGGTACTGTCTTGCTATAATAGGTTTTGTTATACGGATGATCCCGAACATAACAAAAGAGCTAATCCAAAGCTTGCTCGCCGTTACTTTATGTGGTGTGAATATTTGCGATTAGAAGAAATGTATAGAGGGGGGAGAAATGTATAAAGTTCAGGAATACATTGTATTTTATCTTCGGATTGAGAGCCCTTGGAGATATGAGGATTTGGTTTCTATTGGGGTGAGGGAAGAAAGTTGGAATAAGGAATTGACACATCAGAAAGAATTGATTGATGCCGTTGCCGCTATGATTGATAGGTGGCACACGGATCTTATGAAGATAGAATCCTATGCTATGGGCATCGGAAGTTCACGTGTTACGATTCAGCATTTCGGGCCATGCCTTCTTTTTTATTTGCCAAATCAAAATTGCGAAAGTACTAAAGCCATGTATGCGTTAGCTGCAATTGGATTGCCGCGCATACTTCGAAAACTCGGGATGAAATGTAGATTTGTGAGGGGTGCATTTGTACATGGGTATGGATGGGAGATTGAAGAGGATGGTTTACATACGTTATATGGGCCAGTAATGCAAAAGGCATGGAAGATGATGGTTGAGTTGGCCTATTCGCCAAGGATTATCATTGAGCAAGAAATTTTTAATGTAGTTTCAGCACGGTCAAGTTATGGGTCAGGCCCAGATGGAGATTGGTTGCCGATTTATGCAAGACGGGATATTGATGGGCTAGGTATTTTTGACTATCTGGCGAAAGATTTGACTTCTCCTGCCGTAAGATACGATACAGTTAATGTGGTTGTTGCCGAGATGGAAACAACGTTACGTATTTTAATAAAGGTACTGGAAAGATTGGCGAGTAAGTATGCAGAACACGATAATTCACTTTCTGTTCGCATGTCACTAGCCGTGAGTGATTATCTTCAAGAATCAATCTGTAAATGGACAGGCCAATCTAAGAAAGCGATTCTCGACGAGGTGATGAGGGCAGAGTAGAGGGCCGAAGAGTCTGATTTGTGGTATAATAATTCCTGAAAGAAAGTATCTTATGTCAGTAAAGAATAAACAGAAAGCCAAGAATGTTCAACAGATTGTGGCTTCGGGTTCGGAATCACAACAGTTTGTGCTTGTTGGCACGTACAAAAAAGAGCCGGATCAGTTGAAGTGGATTGGCAAGCGCCATCTGTACAACTATCCGCTGTCGGTGGAAGAGGCACAGCAGCCGAACGCCGGGTGGAGCAAGGTCAAGGAACTTTGGCTGTACTCCGGCCCGAAGGACAAGCGGCATATCTACGCGGCAGAATTTGTCGGCATCAAATCGCGCAAGGATTTTCTCGCCGAACATCCAGATTATCCAAAAGGCGGCGGGAAGGGGCATGGTGACGCTTACGCCGTCTTTTCGGTCAAGTTCAAATACCAGCCTACGTTGGATGATTCAGTCGCAGTCGTTCGTGTGCGCGACTTCGCGAAGCGTACACCGAAGATTGCCAAGGCAATAGAAGCGTACCAAAATGGAGAGGCGCTGGGTTGTCTTCTTGATTGCCTTCCTGCCGACCTAGCCCCGCTTCCACATAATCAGTTGCGTGTCTGTGAGGCGGCGGAGCAGATGAATTTCTTTCCCGCATTGATAAAACCCCTCAAGAGTATGAAAAAGTATCCTGTTCCAAGATTCTCCTTCATTGATTTGTTTGCTGGGTGTGGTGGATTGTCGCTTGGTCTTGAACGGGCTGGCTTTACTCCGTTGCTTGTGAACGAACTTAATCCAGATGCTCTCAGTACTTATCTTTTGAATCGTAGAGACGAGTTCCCGTGGCTCTGTGATAATAACGTATCCAATGTAAAGGATCTCGTACTCAATGAGAAGGTGCTTGATGGATTCCGGTCCTCAATTAAAAAGGATTTCGGAGTTGACATTTACAAAGGGCAACTTGATTTGATTTGTGGTGGTCCGCCTTGTCAGGGGTTTTCTGGACTTGGTATTCGTCGGTCGTATTCAGTAGAGAAGAAACAATTGCCATCTAATTACCTTTATCAGGACATGGCGTTTCTTGTTAACAAGATTCGGCCAAAGATTTTCCTGTTTGAGAATGTTAGAGGGTTGTTGTCTTCGCGTTGGACCGACAAGGGTGAGAAGGGAGAAATATTTAGAGATGTTTTGAAAACCTTCCGTGACATCGGTGCATATCACGTACGGTATAAACTCGTTCATGCCAAAGATTACGGAGTGCCGCAGAATAGACCACGAATCCTCATTGTTGGCTTGCGTAAGGATATTTTCCCTGAACCAATGGGCATAAGTGACGATGCAGTGCTTGCAGGATTTCTTCCAAAACCAATTGGAGGATATCCGACGATCGAAGAACTATTGAGCGATTTGGTCGATACAAGGTATGTACGAGGAACCGTTACTAATACATATCCCCGTGCGCCACAAAACACTGTCCAGAAGCAGTTGCGTACCAAGAGGGACGGAACAGTTTTTGCTGCCGGTGACGCTGTTTCTGAGATGGAATACAGCAATCATTCTGATTATATCGTTGAAAAGTTCACAGAGATGATTCGTAACGGAGGTGAGATTCCAGAGCGCTTCAAAACAAAGAAGTTTGCGCAAAAGGTTCTTCCTCGGACATGGGGGAAGGAGGGACCTACTATAACGGCATGCTCCGCACCTGATGACTATGTACATTTTTGCCAGCCTCGTTCGTTGACTGTGCGCGAATGGGCGCGTTTGCAGACATTTCCAGATTGGTATGTGTTTGCTGGTAAGCGCACGACGGGTGGACTTCGGCGTGCAGGAAACCCGAGAGAAGGGCTTTTTGACCGAGAACTTCCGAAGTACACTCAGATTGGTAATGCGGTGCCTGTTGAACTCGCCTATAACATTGGACTCAATTTTGTTAGACTTCTTGAGGAGGTGAAAAAGCATGTTGAAGGTTGCTAATACATCCGTTGATGATGCACTCAAACTCTTCAATGGAGCCGGGGTCGCTACAGGGCTGCTTGTCCCAACGGCAACCGGTTACAAAAAGTCAATAATGGATGCAACATTGTCAGTCCGAGATTTTCTTAGAGAGACTGGAATGCATGAGTATTCGACTCAGAAGCAGGGGCTCAAACGATATGTGCCTGCTAATTTTGTCTTGCCGGATAACTGTGTTAAGACCACGGCTTCGCTCTATAGGCCTGTAACAAAGAAGGGCGATCCTCGTATTTGGTTCTCAAAACTCACGAAGTATTGTAAGCCAACGGATCTTTTGGCAATGATTGCGCATGGTGGAGAATTGTATGTCTTTAACATGAGCAATCAAGATGTGGTTCAATCGTTTGGAGTCCCGGGGTCTTGCCCACATGAGATACTTGCAGAATGCGCAGAAGTGATGTCGCCTGAAGCAAGTGAACTGTTGTCTAAGTTAAAGAAGATTCATGCCCAAGGTTACGTCCCTGGCATAAAGCATGGCGATACCGATGTCGGGATGACATTGGAAAATCTTCTTGGTATTAAGCCAAATGCTGACAAGGCGCCGGATTATAAGGGAATCGAACTTAAGACTTCGCGTAAACTCGGTAAGGCGGTGGCGAGTATTCCCAAAAACAAAAAGGTTACGCTTTTTACCAATACTCCAGATTGGAAGCGTAGCAAGTTTGATGCATTAGGCATTCTTAAGACATTTGGATATGTAGAAAATGGAAGATTACAGCTGTATTGTACAGTTTCTAATATTGCCAACCCGCAAGGGCTATACTTGGATGCGCATAATGAAATTGACTTGATCAATAAGGCAAAAACCGATAAGTATACAGGTGATGTGGCGGTGTGGGCACTTGATGTTCTGAAAACTAGATTGGCCGAAAAGCATCATGAAACGTTCTGGATTCAGGCATCAAGTCGGGTGATTGATGGCAAAGAGTATTTCCAATATGATTTTGTGCGCCATACACGTAAGCCCAATACAGTAAACCTTGCTAGTTTGTTTGATGCTGGGATTATCACTCTTGATTATGCCATGCACATTAAACCTAGTGGTGGTGTTCGTGATCACGGATATCTTTTCCGTACAACAAGCGACAAGTTTCCGCACATCTTTCCTCTTGAACGTGTATACGATTTGTCTAAATGATTCCCAACGCCTTCACATGCACCGGGCCGTATGCGATTTTGATTCTGTGCGGGATCAAGCGGACGGAGAACCGCAGCGCGTGGCCGGAGCCGCGCGAAGGGCGGGCGGCGATTTCGTGTTCTAGGTCGTTTTGCAAAGAAGAGTACGGGCGGTTCATCGCGTGGGCGTCGGTAAATCTGCCGCCGGAGGAGTTCGAGAAGTTGCCCGCTTGGCGCGAGGTGAAGGATTGGCCCGGCAAGGTTATAGGCGTGTGCGACTATAAGGCGCGACAAAGGCAGGAAGTCGAATCTTGGGACGAGGGGTATCCGTATTGGTGGGATTTGTCAAACGTCGTGCGTTTGCCCGAACAGATTCCCTGTCGCGGCAACGTCGGCATGTGGCAGATGCCGTCCGATCTTGCGGCAAAAGTGTCTGCGGCTGAATGTGTTTTGAACTCGCGCATTGAAACGGCGGATGATGCCTATCCGCTGTTTCGTGCGGCAGTTCCGATTGCGGGCGAGCAGGAAGGTTTCTTTGTGTTGCCGATTGACGTGGAGCGCCATCCCATCGGCAAGCCCGTGCTTGTCTCGCTCGGACACCTCCCCGGCACGGCGGCAATTGAGTTGGGCGAAGTCTTCCGCACGGCATTCAGGGTCGATGCGGATGCAATCATCGTCGCCCACAACCATCCCAGCGGCGATCCTACGCCGAGCAAGGCCGACTTGCAGCTCACTTCCGCCCTGCAATCCACCGCGCAATTGCTCGGCATCAAGTTCCTCGACCACCTCATTCTCGGCTCGCCCGATTGCGAAGGTGGGCGAGGGTATGTGTCGGTTATGACTATTTGAATTGCTGTATGATAAGAGACTACACCGTCGAGCAACTTATTGCGTCGTTTAACAATTCAAAGATCGCTTCAATTCTTGTCGGGGTGACAAGCCCGAGTTATTATGAGTATTCTTTTGCGCTAAAGACTGTGGGTGATAGACAATCGTCGGCAGAAAGTGTACTTTATAAATTATTGAGTGATGCATGTTCATTGGAATTTGGGCAAAGGGGGGAGGATGTGTATTCCCCGCATATTCGGCTTGCCAACGGAAGCCGTTCTGCGTCATTAGAAGATTTTGTGGGAGAAGTTGCGGAAGTGCTGTTGGGGATTTTTGAACAAATAGATGACTCGCTTCTGAAAGCAAGGGTAGCTGACATTCTTTGGGTAAACCGCAAGTTAACAAAATCCGATAGGCCGTTGCGATTTGCAAAGTCCGCTTTAGATGGCTATTGTGCAATTAATATTGCTCAATGGGAAGAATGGACCGTTTGTGGCGAAGGAATTTTGCTTAGAGCAATAGAATTAGCCATGTCCCTTAAAAAAGAAGGGCTTAAATATGTACAAGTGTTAAAAGAAAAACTGATAGAGGCATGCCATACTTTGCAAGAAGATGACTGCCATTCGTTGTT
Source organism: Kiritimatiellia bacterium (assembly GCA_017463935.1). GTDB lineage: Bacteria > Verrucomicrobiota > Kiritimatiellia > RFP12 > UBA1067 > UBA1067. Next base: position 11,464 of record JAFUEM010000015.1, on the reverse strand, counting down.
TGCAATTTGTCGCATCGTCCTTGTGAGCGGTTTGCCCATAGAGGATTCAACAATCATCTACGATAAGATTGAAAAAGTTGTGGCTGGGTTATCAATACCAAGTCAAATAAACGAGATTAATATCGGGTATGCGCTTTTGATTAAGTGGTATGAAAAGGATAAAAAATTAGAGGATATTAATCGTTGTTTGCTTGCCAAGGCAGAAACGAATCGTATTGCAGGAGAGGGATGGACAAAAGGTAATGTTGATCCTGGTATTGTTTGTGCGCGTCTTGAAGAGGCCCAACGCTGTTACGATAAACTATCGAAGCAATATAAAGATGCTAATGGTGTTGCGCAATTGCAAAAGAATGTGCAAAAGTTATTGCATGAAGCCTATAAAAAAATTTCAGATGGCATGCAACGAGTTCGTGGAGCTCCGATAGATATACGGAAGTATGTGGAAGCGACGCGAAAAAACATGCATGGCTTGACTTTTTCGAGGGCAATATGCCGTTTTGTTGCATGTTTCAATGTAAGTGCATCAATACTTCGTTCTTCTGCGCGCGACATGTTGAATGAACATCCAATTTTGGGCCTATTTCAACATTTTTCATATGAAAATGGGGTGGTGGCATCATGGCAAGACGGAATCAATTTTGGAGATCCAGATTACGATAAATCTCAGCGCTTTCATCAATTGGTAGTCCAACAATTTATACATCAGTTGTCTTTTGTATGGCAGGCTCATTTGTTGCCTGCGTTTTCAGTATTGATAGATGAGCATAAACTATCGGATTGTGATTATTATTCAATTGTTGAGTCATCTAAATTTGTTCCGCGCAACAGACGATTCTTGTTTGCGCGAGGAATTAAGGCGGGATTTCTTCAAGACTTCCAGACGGCAGCCGCATTGCTTTTGCCTCAAATAGAAAATGCTGTCCGCATTCATCTAAAGGCGCATGGAGTGAATACATTTGCGCATGATGTAATAAAAGAGATTGACACTGAAATAGGCTTGTCTAACCTTGTCGGCCGTGATGATGTAATGAGCAGGCTGTTTGATGAAAATTTTAGTTTTGTAATGAAGGCGATGTTTGGCCTCTCGCCGAATCTTAATTTACGAAATCAATATGCACATGGCTTGATTGATGATTGTGAAGGGGTAAGCATGTATGATTTTTATATATGGTATTTTGCGTTGAAGTTGATTGTCATTGGATGTGCCGACCATCCAGAGAAATCAGGTCTTAAATTGCCTAACTCTTTGTGTCGAAGGAAGGGAAGTCAAGGACCAAATGTGGTTGTGGCTCAGCGATAGGCCTTTCGCCCATTTCGTGGTTGCGACATCTGCGACGGATGGACAATGCCTGTTTCAGGCATGGATGCAGGTAGGCCGATCGGCATGTATGTCACATATTGTCACTACCTTCCCATAGGCATGGTGTGAAAAGCCTCACGCGGAGGCGCGGAGACGCGGAGACTATTCCGCAACCGGTCTCTTGAAAAGCAAAGTCGCCTTGCCGGTTTTCCTGTATACTCTACAGGCATGAAAACAAACAACAACAAGGCGACGCCAAGAGTATATCATACTTTTGGGTAAAAGGGTCTGACACTTCCGTATATGTTTTTACTGTATATGCTTGACGGAGGAGAAAGTGAAGTGACAGGTTCCGCGGCGGTTTGCGCGGCAGATTGCGTGGCAGATTTGGTATACTACGCGGCAGAAGGGGAAAGACTTGTTGGACTTGTGAAAACCAGAAGACTGATGGCGATGCAGAAGCAGCAGCGGGCCATCCACCTCCGCCAAGGCTTCCACCTTCGCCAAGGCTATGGTGGATTAAAGGCCACGATGAAGCCGCCGATGAAGGGCGGTGCAGGGAAGGGCGATGCGCGCCGGTTTGCGTCAGCGCCCCAAGCCCTGCCGAAGGCATTCTAGCCCTCCCTCTCCCAAGTGAGATTCTGGGTCGACCCCAAAATCTCGCTTGGACACTCCGCGGCGAGGGCGTTTTTTTGGTACAATATGCGTCTAAGGAGATCATAAGCCATGACGGAAGAAGAGATCGCATCTATCGAGGACGAGATCGAGAACTACAACGATGAGCGGGAAAAGGAAGCGCTTGCGGAGTTCCGCAAGGGTCCCATCCCGGGTATGAAGTGGTTGATGGAGCACTTCCTCGGCTCTCTGCTTGACTGTATTGCCGTCTTGAAGTCCGGCAAGGTGTCAGACGAGCCGCTCGGACCCTTCATGAGCGACGCGTTGGCCCGCCTCCTCTCCACAAGGACCTTCCTGTCGTACGAGGGGCGTTCCATTGACGATCGCTCGTTGGTTGAGGAAGCCGATTCGGACGCGAACTTCGAGGCGGTGTCGAGTGACTGCGCTATTACGTCGTGGACGCCGGAGTTCGGCCTGTGGCGAAAGGTCGTCATGGCGTTGGAAGAATACCTCTATGCCGCAGCCGTCCTCGCGAAGTCGGTCAGCGCGGCGTCCACGGCGGCGCGCCTCTATCTCCGTGCATGGCGGATTGTCAAGCGAATTGAGTGTCGAAACGGCGGCTACAGCTGCGCCACTCGGGACGAGGCTCTCTCAATCGTGCGGCTTGAGCGTGTGGCGGCCGACCGGCTCTGGGTTGACGCGCAGTTTGCCGCGCTGCCGCCGTTCAAGAAGACGAAAAAGCCGCGCCAAGGGAAGTCGAAGAAGGGCAAAAAGGCGAACTGACCGTTCGGGAGCTGCGAAATGGGCTTCAAGTACACCCATAGGGTCTACAACGACGTGCAAGACACCACCGCCACCGAACAGCAGGTGCTGGCGTTGCTCGCGCACTTCGCGGACGACAAGACCGGCCAGTGCTTTCCGTCGATAGAGACGCTCGCCCGGCAGTCGCATCTTCACCGTGCGACAGTTATGCGAAGCCTGGATTCGCTGAAAGGGAAAGGCTATCTTAAATGGATAACGGGCGGGCGCAAAAAAGGGGTCGAGTCCTCTCCAACCTCTACAAGCTAACATTGCCAAAACCTACGCCAAAGCGTAACGAAACTGTGCTTTCCGAGTTCTGGGAGGATGTTGATAACTCGCAGAGCAGGGTCGCACACTGCGACGGGTACCCGTCGCACAGCGCGACTCCCCATAGTCGCACAGCGCGACCCCTACCCGTCGCACAGCGCGCCCCTGTCATATATAGATCATCCAAAGAAAAATCCGATGGTCATAACCCGCCGCCCGAAGCGGCGGGCGTGGACATGCCGGGTAGATTTGATTTTGGCGTTGCACGGAGAGACGGAACGCTTGACGACGTCCTCAGGAAGATCGATGCCGCCTCGCAGGAAATGAAGCGTCGCGAGGAGAGGTCGCTTTTGCAGCTTGCCATTGACGCGACGGGCAAGGACGACATGGAAAACCGCAAGACGTTCGCAAAGGTCATGATGGGCAAGAACGCCGACGACTGCCGCGAAGAGATCTACCGCTTCGAAAGCGAGCGTAGGGCAGGCGAGTTCGTCAAGATACAGAACCTTGCCGCGCTTCTGACGAAACGCCTTTCGGCGCTGCCAGACGGCGCAAGGTGACGTTCGCCGCCGCGATGAAGCCGCCGATGAAGGGCGGTGCAGGGAAGGGCGTTGCGCGACAGTTTGCGACAGCGCCCAAAGCCCTGCCAAAGGCATTCTAGAAGTCCCCGGCAGATTTGCCGCGCTTTTGCGGGTGCACGGGCGAAGGGGATTTGGTATAATGTTGGCATGAAAACTAAATCTCGCGCACTTAAATTTGCTGGCAGTGTATTTGCCCTGATGCTGTCCTTCGAGGCGAATGCATGGATGGATCAATGGGCACCGGAATTTAAGGCCGCTGCGGCGAATGTTGAAGCGCTGCCAAAAGTTCCCGTGAGTAATTATGTTTGCACGGCTACTGAGGGAGGAGAGTTCAGGTGGGAATACAGCGAGGGGTATGCCATTGACCTGAACGATGACGGAACCAAAGACCAAGTATTCATCATTCCCTGGATGGGGAACGGGTTGAGTGCGTCAGGATATGATGTGCATTTCATGGTTTCTGACGGTGCAAAAGGCCGCAAGAAGACCGTCATTGAAGGCTATGGTGTCTCTAAGTCCGACTTTGTCAAGGTCAAGGGGAAGACGTATTTCCGGCATTCGGAATTCTTCGAGCATTTTGAAAAGAGCGAGCACAATCATTGGGTCTACCAGCTGTTTTCCTTTGACAAGAATGGCGTCATGAAATGCAGCAACGCCGATTTTGGGGAGAAGTTCCCAGCTGTGACGATATACTACATCAAACCAAAATTCAGGCAGATCGAACTCACGGCAGGCGACCTGAAGAAAATCGCCGCCGAAACAAAGCCTGTCGCCAAGTAGGACGCAGGGCCCTGGAATTGACTAAGACTTCATCTGCGCGCGGCGTATTATCCGCGGCGGGAAGGCGAGAAATTTGATAGAATATTGCCACGAGAAGTGACAGTGATGAAGTTCAAGATCGTGAGCGGAGGACAGACGGGCGTGGATCGCGCCGGACTTGAGGCGGCGATTGCGCTTGGACTGCCTTATGGGGGATGGGTCCCGAAAGGGCGCCTTGCCGAGGATGGCATGGTGCCGCTGAAGTATGCCGGAATGCAGGAGCATACCTCCAGCAACTATGCCGTAAGGACGAAGGCAAATGTGCGGGATTCCGACGCGACGCTCATCATTGCGCCGAGCTTGCCGCTGTCGCGCGGGACTATGCTGACGCTACGGACGGCGGAGCGACTTTCCAGGCCGCACCATGTGGCTTGTCTTGACGCGGCGAACGCGATGGACGGAGCGGTGAGCTGGCTCCAGTCGTTTCAGCCGATCGAGCGGCCGTTTGTCCTCAATATTGCCGGTCCGCGTGAATCTGGCGCCCCTGGCATACAGGAAAGGGCAACGGAATTCCTTTGCCAGTTGCTCTCGGCGGCGCAATAAGCATTAAGCAGTTGAAGCGGGTTGCGCGGCGATATGGTATCATGCGCTACGCTTAATCTTTGAATATATCCAGGTAGCGCTTGAAGTCGTAGATGGCGTTGCGTTTTGTGTCGGTAGAGCAGACGACAATCTTATTCGCCTCGAAGCGACGCACGAGACGATTTGCCGTCTGATAGTCGCAACCGATGAGTGCCGCAAGGCGATTGATTGTTATGCGGGGCTCGGAGTAGAGCGTTCTTATGGCGCTTTGGGAGAGTGCCGCATTCGGCATCTTGCTGATTTGCACTTGCATGTCGTCGCGCAGGGCGAATATGCGTTTGAATTTCTCGCAACCAGTTTTTGCGGTTTCAGACACCGCATCAAGGAAAAACAGCACCCAGCCAACCAGATCATTTGCGCTTCGAACGCGAGAAAGCTCCTCGTAGTATTCTTCGCGGTGCCGCTCAAGTATAGAGGAAATGTAGAGCGAAGGTGTTTGCAGTTCTCCTTTGCTGATTAGATAGAATGGGATAAGGAGTCGCCCAACACGACCGTTGCCGTCAAGGAACGGGTGAATTGTCTCGAACTGGTAGTGGCTAATGGCGCAGCGAATGAGGTTCGGCACCGCAATCTTGTCATTGTGCCAGAACATCTCAAGGTCGCTTAATAAATCGGGCAGGTATTCCGGCGCAGGCGGTATGAAGCGGGCCGTCGCAATGGACGTGCCGCCAATCCAGTTCTGGGAACGGCGAACCTCGCCAGGCTGCTTTGCTTCGCCGCGAACGCCTTGCATCAAGCGTTCATGCGTGCCCCTCAGCAGCCTTATGGAAAGTGGAAGCCGTTCAAGTTCCTTCAATGAAAGACCCATCGCCTCAACATAGTTGTTTACCTCCCGCCAGTCGTTGCGCCGCTCTTCGCGTACGGCCACCTCTGGCAGTACCGCCTCGTCCATTTCGGTGTTGGTTCCTTCTATGCGGCTGGATGCACTCGCCTCGCGCACGATATGCATCCTAATGAAAAGGTTCAGATCTGGCACGAACTGTGCGCACGAATCAAGGGCGGAAAGATTTTTGACCGCTTTCTCAAACGCTAAGGTCAGAGACTGGCTCTCCCATGTCCAGTCGTGATTTATCAGTTCTGGAACAAAGCAGTCGTATTGGTAGCACTTCGCGTACCGTCCGGCAATGAATTCCTCAATTTTCATATCATTATATTATCATATTCTTCTCTATGCGTAAATAGCATGGACTAAAAATTGTTTAATTCTATTTTATTGCGTAATAATGATAATAACGAACCCGTTATTATCACGTGGTGAGAATAATGAACCGGTTATTTACAAAACAATACCAATAATGATAATAACTCGGGCGCTCTTGCCTACGCCATTATGATGTTGGGGTCGTTGGGCGCTACCTCGTTTAGCTTGACGGCTCGGCGCAGCTCGGAGTTCGTGATGGGCGCGCCGCCGTCCTTGCTGAAGTCTTCCGAGTTTTCGCCCTTGCGCCACCCCTCGGGCTTGAAGAGGTCCATCTCGCGGTTCTTGTAGCTTTGCCCGGCGTAGTCCGCGAACTGGAACATGACCGGCGTCCCCTTGTCAGGGCGGCGGTCTTGTCCTTTGCGAACGATGCCTCCCAGCCCGTCTGCTTGCCCACCTTGTGTCCTTCCGGGAGATGCAGATAGCTGTAGAGCTTGGCGGGAATGTCGATCTTCGGGGCGTTCGTCTGCAGGAATTTCTGCCACTCCTTGAGGTCGGACACTTTGAAGTTGTCTTCGTAGCCGCCCCGCACGCGCGGCATCAGCGTCACTTTTTTGATGCCTGTCATCAGCGTGTTCATGTTGCGGGGGTCGACAGTCCCGGGATTGATGCCGACGAGGGTGTTGTAGCCGTCGATCTTGTTGAACCTGATTGGGGTAAAAGGGTCTGACACTTCCGTATATGTTTTTACGGTATATGCTTGACGGAGGAGAAAGTGAAGTGACAGGCTTGAATATCCCGGTGGGAGGTGGGAAACGGGAAAACAGCAGACTGATCGCAGATTAAGCCGGACTTGACGGGGCGAAAGCGATCGACCGCCCCGGACCGTCACGAGCGCGCGAGTTGAGAAAGAACCGCCCGAAATCCGCCCCAATCAAATTGAAATGGGAAAAATCACGGCGCCGACAGGATGCGCTTGACCGCCACCGCGACCGCATCCCTGGCGAACGCCTTCTGCTCGTGGATCGACGGCATCGCCGTCCGGTCGCGACGCGGGTTGACCTTGTGCACGAGCCAATACGCGACCGTGCCCGATCCTTTCTTGCCGCCCGCCACAACACCTCCAACGCCCTTGCCCGCCCGTTTGACGTTTGACGCGGCCACCAATGACGGCAGCCAGTTGCCGTCCGGCGTGCGCGAGTAAGCGAAGCGCAGACCACCCGGGAAGTCGCGCGGCATGCCCGACCAGTTCGCAGCCAGCGGCGAGGCCGGAATCGCCAGATAGCGCCGCCCGCCTTTGGGTCGAATGGGCTGTGGATTCTCGGCCGTCATGCGGGCGAGGGCCGGCGAAGCAATCGTCACCTGGCCGACCAGCCGCGTCGGCGACGACAGCGTGATGCGGATGCGCTCGGCAACCGATGTGCCGCGCGTGCCATACCAAAAGTATGACTTGGGATAGGACTGACCAAACCACGGGAAACCATCCTTCCGGCTCGGCAGCTGCTCGCGCTGACGGAAGTAGCGGCGCAGTCCATTGACCAGCCCGGCATTCGCGGCCTCGATGAGCGTCTTCCTGGACGCGGGGAGAAAGAGCTTGTCAACCGCCTTTTCAGCCTCCTTTAAAGCGGTTTCAAACTCCTCTAACTCCAGTTCTGCAAATTGCACCGAGTCCATTTGCGCTTGCCTTTCCTGAGTTCGTTATGATAGAATGTCGACAGCCGGGCACATACGGGCATGACAAAAAGTTGGCCGGAAACGGCATGAACGGTCGTGAGAGAGTGCCTGGCTATTTCTTTTGCTCCTTGTAGAAGGTGTGAAACACCAGGCCACCGTTCGGCTCGACGGAGACGACGAGACGATACATGCTGCCGTCGGCCGCACGTTTTGACAGCATCCAATAGCCATCCTTGGCCGCCTCGACAGAATCGGGCGTGCGCCATACATGGCCAACCAGTCCTAACTCGCGATCAGTCAGCGGGATGTTGCGCGAATCCTTTTCAACGCCGACATGGTTCTGGATAACATGCAGGAGATTGGATGGAGAAAGTTTGAGCGCAGCATCCTCCTTGAGCTCACCGACCGTCTGACGGAACAGATCGGAAGGCGCGCCGACCGATGGCTTCGTCTTGACCGCAGTTGTCTTCGCACCACTTGACATCTCGGCGCGAAGCTGCCGAACGACGTTGTGGATCATCGCACCGTCAAAGTAGACGCTTTTCGTGTGCGGGTTGTACTGAAGCTGTTCGCCAAAACGGGACTGGAGCGCTTTTAGACGCGGACTTTCCGGCCCGGACACTTTCAGCGCCGATTCAAGATCTTTGTTGAAATCGTCGATGGGCGACGCTTTGGGCGGCTGATAATCCTGCGCAATCACGCCCAGCGACACGGCCTCGTCGAAGGACACGTCCTCGACACCCATGCCGGAGTTGAAATCAAACGGAGGATAGGGGACGCCAAAGCGGGAAATCGCCAGCCAGATCGGATCACCCTTGAGCGCGACCATCCGGCCGGCGTACAGCCTGCCGCCATGCTCCGTCCATCTCCGCCGCCAGTCGCGCGGCTCCTGCCGCTTCTCGATGCGCACGAGCTCCTGGGCCGGGAACGCCAGCCGCGCGCCGTAGGTGTTGCCGATCTCGGCCCGGACGTAGCCCGCCGCGAGTCCGGCATTTGTATCAACGATGACATTGGCGCGCGCGGCCGATCCCGGATCGGACAGACGGTTGGTTTCCAGGGCGATGCCCTCGGCGCGGGCAATCTGCATGATGGCCGAGACAACTTCCGCGCGCGAGGTGACGGCGCCATCCTGATTGGCCGCGCCGGCAAGGAGGTCGGCCAGCTTCGCCTGGCAGACGTCCAGGAAATTGGCCGACGCGATGCGCGAGGAGAAGAACGCGCGATCCTTGATGGAGGCCGACACGGCCTCCCAATCGGCGGAGGACATGTCTCCCTTCAGCACCAGGGCTTTTCTGAGGATGACTTCTTCAGGAGTCATTGCAGCTCCTCGTCAATTTCCCGCGTTCGCTTCGACGGTGACGTTTTGCACGGCATTCGCCGCGGCTCCGCGGCACCTTGCGCGGCAGATTGCGCGGCAGTTTTGGTATAATACGCGGCAGAAGGGGAAAGACTGTGGGACTTGTGAAAACAAGAAGACTGGAATATCCGCCCCTTGCGGGCGCCGACGACCCGTGGGGAAGTCGGCAGGCCGAGCGTTGCGAGTGCCGAGCGATGCAGAAGCAGCAGCGCGCGAAGGCGGGGATGAAGCTGCCGGTGCCCAAACAGGCGCGGAAGTGCGCGCCGTTTCCTCTGCAATCTTTAAAACGTCCCAGTACGAAGTTTCTTCCGCCCAACCATTAAAAAGTTCTCAGTTTACAAACGTGATGTTACGTGATCCCGTGCCACTTGCTATCTGAAATCTACTGTTTGCAAACTGTGGTTGTGCGGATTGTGCTATAATATTCGGCGAAAGGAAAACTGACATGGCGACAAAATGCAGACATTGCGGTTCGACAAGCTACGGACACGGGTGTGCGTACGGCCCGAACCGTCTTCACGAACATCGCGACGACGAGAAGCACTGCGAATGGTGCGGCTCGTCGAGCTACGGACACGGATGCGCGTATGGTCCAGACCGATTGCATCGACACGGCCCGGGCGGCAACAAGTGCATCTGGTGCGGTTCGACGTCCAACGGCTCGGGTTGCCCCTACTCCCCGACGCGCCGCCATGAGAAGTGATGTGGGACTATGAGGTCTGACCCCATAGTAAAGTAAGATCAAGATTTTGACCGCAAAACACTAGAAAGTTGTTTCATAACCGCCGCTTGTCGGGGGGGTGCGATTCGAGCGAGCCACGTCGAGCGAACGCGAGTGCCAACGGCCAGCTTATCCGTCATGCGCGGGCGCTCTCTGGACTCTGCCCCGCGCCGCCACCTTTCGTGTATTTCGTGGTTAATCCTCCGCATATCCCCCGACCGAAGGTCGCATGAAATGGTATACTATTGCCCATGAGTGAAAAGGCATATATTTTTGACATGGACGGCGTGCTGGCGGACAATTGCCGCTACCATGTGCTGGCCTGGCGCCTCTTTTCGAAAAGACATGGCTTCGGGCTGACGGACGAGCAGGTCCTTGAATGGATGGGCGCGGCCAACCGGGTGTACATGGAACGCCTGCTGGGGCGTCCCGTCGCGGATGACGAACTGGCCGCCCTCGAAGACGAAAAGGAATCGATCTACCGCGAGCTCTACGCTCCCCATCTGCGCATCCCGGACGGCCTGCGCGCGTTCCTCGATCGTGCGCACGCCGACGGCATCCCCTGCGGTGTGGCCACCGGCGCGCCGCAGCAGAACATCGACTTCATCCTCGACGGGCTCGACCTCCGCCGCGACTTCCGCCGTGTGGTGGACCCGACCCAGTACAGCCACTCGAAGCCCGCGCCCGACTGCTACCTCCGCGCGGCTGCGCTCCTCGGCGTCGCCCCAGCCGGATGTACCGTTTTTGAAGACGCCGTCGCCGGTATTCAGTCCGCGCACGCCGCCGGCATGCGCGTCGTCGCCATCACGACCACCAACCCCCGCGCGACCCTCCAGTCCGCCGGCGCCGACCGCATCATTGATTCCTTCGCGGAGCTTTAGATTCGGCAATAAAGGAGAAATATGAAAAAGAACCTCAGCCCCGGCGCCCGATTTATGATACAATATGCCTGAAAGGATCCATGAGATGTCGGAAATCTATGACAGACTGATGGCGGACATGAAAGCCGCCATGAAAAAGCATGACACGGTCGCGGTGAACGCGATCCGCGGCGTGATCGCGAAGGCGAAGGACCTCACGGTGAACGCCGGCAAGGACATGACGGACGAGGCCGTGCTGGCCGTCCTCGCCAAGGGCGCGAAGCAGCGCGAGGAGTCGATTGCGCAGTTCACCGCCGCCGGGCGCGCGGAACTCGCCGCCGCCGAACAGAAGGAGCTCGATCTCCTGAAGAAATATCTGCCCGCGCAGCTCGGCGAGGCGGAGGTCGCGGCCGTCGTCAAGGCGGTGATCGCCGAGACGGGCGCCGCTTCCAAGAAGGACATGGGCCGCGTCATGAAGGAGACGATGGCCCGCCTCAAGGGACAGGCGGACGGCAAGCTCGTCTCCCGGCTCGTCGGCGCGGCGCTGCCGTGACGGAACCGGCTCCCTTGACCGGCGGCGGGACAGGCGGGAAGATTCTCGTCTATCTCGAACCGTCGCCCGTGCGCGGCGGCATCGAGGTCTTCGCCGAACGCCACGTCGCGCGGCTCCGCGCCGAGGGGCGCACCGTCGACATCTGCCGCGCGCTCGGCCCCGACGCCGCCGCGCGCTTCGCCGCCGTTGATGAAAT
>JAFUEM010000178.1 GCA_017463935.1 Kiritimatiellia bacterium | reverse complement strand
TGGCGCTCGAAGCGCTCGTCTTCCAGGACGGCGGGCGCTGGACGCCGTTCGAGGGCGGGACGTACGCGGACAACGAGGGCCGCCGCTTCATGACGGCGCTCGCCATCAACTACCCCGACCGCAACGAAGCGTGGCAGGCGGACGTGCTGGACGCCTACCGGTCGACGGCGCTCGCCGAGCGGCTGCACAAGTCGGCCTACACGCAGCCGGTGTGGCTGTGGCGCTACGCGACGCACACGGGCCACCCCTCGTCGGGCACGCCGGACACGGCCGCGCAGCACCGTCACCTCAACCGCTTCGTGAACCTGCCCGAACGCGAGTACGGCGGGACGTGCTGGATGATCGTCTACCGCCTCAAGAACTGCTTCGGCGACTCGGTGCACGGGCCGTTCTACTACAAGGCGTGGGCGACGGCCGGCGACTGGCCCAAGCGCCGCTATTCGCAGATCGTCGGCGGCGTCTGCGGCGAGCTGTCCAAGTTCGGCAGCGCGACCTCGAACGCGCACGGGCTCCCCTCGACGACCGTCGGACAGCCGGGCCACTGCGCCTACTCGCGCCGCCGGACGAACGGAACGTGGGAGCTCAACTACAGCGTGACGGGCCATTCGCAGCTGCACCTCTGCTTCTGGAACCACCACGAATGGCAGTACGTCGCCGCGCTCGAGAGCACGTTCAGCACCGACCGCGAGACGCGCCTCGCCGCCGACCGCCAGCTGACGCTGGCGGCGCTGTCGGAGGATCTGAACCGCGACGCGAAGATCGTCGAGAAGTTCTACCAGAGCGCGTGCGTCGCGCATCGCGGGCACTACGGCGCGTGGAAGGAGTACGGCGCGTGGCTGATGCGCACGAGCAGCCCGCTGGACAAGATCAAGGTGTGGGTGCGCGGCTGCGCGCGCGGCCTGAAGGCGGGGCGGCAGCCGCTCTGGGATATCCTCACGCCCTACTTCGCGCGCGTCGCCCGCGAGAAGGGCAAGCCGGCGCTGAAGGACGAGCTGATCGAGTTCGCGCCGCTCCTGCGGCAGGGCGGCGACCGGCTGCAGGAGGAGTCGGACTTCTCGACCGTGCTGAACAAGTGGGGCGAGGCGCTCGGCGGCGACCCGAACCTGCGCTACGACGTCCTCAAGGCGATGATGGCCGCGCAGGCCGGCACGCGCGACTACTTCAGCCAGGCGATGAGCTGGGGCAGCGAGTTCTTCTCGAAGACGGCGCAGGGCGTGCAGACCTTCACCAAGTGCCTCGGCGAGGCGCTGGCGGCGGCCGACGCGGCGGACGCGAAGGGGAAGAAGGGCAAGGGCGGCGCGTCGGGCGTCGGCGCGTCCATCGACTTCGGGCCGCTCATCCTCGGCGCGTCCCGCAACGGCAACCGCGAGGCGTTCCAGCAGATGGCGAAGCTCCAGGCGAAGCTCGCGCCGCCGGCGACGCGCGACTCCGGCTACGGGAAGAGCGATTTCGGCGGCGAGCTCCTCTGCGCGGACGGGATGCTCCGGACGTCCTCGACGTGCGGGCACGACCATCCCGCGAACTATCCGTTCGCCCTCGACCTCCCGCAGCCGACGTCGGGCGCGGCGTTCCACACGGAGAGCGAGGAGGCGCCGTGGGCGGAGGTGACGCTGGCGGGCCCGTCGACGGTCGCCGGGATCGTCCTCGACAACAATTTCGGGCAGAATGCGGGGCGGCAGGTGCCGATCGAGGTGTCGGTGTCCGAGGACGGGAAGGAATGGACGAAGGTATACACGAATTCGTCGGTGGAGAAGACGTACCGCGTGGACCTGCGCGGCCATGCCGCCGCGGCGCGCGTGCAGTACGTCCGCGTCGCCCGGACGAAGGGCGCGGGCAAGAACTTCTTCCACCTCAACAAGATCCTCGTCTACGGCAAGAAACTCTATTGAGCGACTGGCACGGGCCCCGGCGATATGATATACTAAACGTCAGTCAAGAAAGCAAGGGGCTGAAAATGGCTGAAAAGAACGACAGGGACACGGAGGCCTACCTTGCCCGCATCCGCCGGACGATCGCCGAATCGAGCCGTCTGGTGGAGCAGGCGGGCCTGCGCATGGCTGAAACCGACCGGCTGCTCGAATCACAGGGGCTCACGCGCGAGCAGGTGATGGGCTTCCGGTTCACGGCGGCACAGCGCGAAGCGGTGAACGAGGAGCTGCGGCGCCGCGGGCTGGAGCCGCTGGCCGAGTGGGAGTCGGACGTGGGACGCGAGACGTTGGAAGAGCCTCGCGTCTCCGCTCTCGCGTCCGAGGATTCCGCTTCCGATTCGGAGTTCGCCGAGCGGCAGCGCAAATTCGGGATGATGATGAAACCTTTTCAGATTTAACGTGTAGACAGGGCGCAGTAGAGAAGAACAGAAAGGATCAAGACAATGGCGCTACCAGAAATCAGCCTCGCACAGTTCAACCGCATCGCATCCGGCAGCTACAACGCCGGGCAGATCGACTTCAAGACGAACGAGAACGGCACGGCCGAACTCGTCAAGGTCAACAACCACGTCTGGAAGACTTCCAAGAACAATGTGGAGCTTTCGCCCGAACGCGTGCTTGAGGTGAAGGTGGCGTTTCTGAACGCGCTCCAGAAGGGCGGCGTGGGCGCGGAGTCCCTGAATGCCATCCGTGACAGACTCGGCCTTCCGGCCGAGACGGGCGATCTATCCTCGAAGGCGGAACGCGACGACTTCATCAAAAAGCGCTTCACGCCGTTGACTCGCGCGCAGGTGCGTTCGATTCTCGACGAATTCGCCAATCAGGGCAAGGGCTTCACAGACGTATCGCGCGCGGAAATCTCCTACGAGGAATGGCAGGCGGGGCAGGCGACGGCGCGCATGAGCGGCAAGGCCGCCCGGTGGCGCGACAACGTGAATGCCGCCGCGACGGCCGCCCACACCTCGCGCGGCAACGCCGGTGTCGATTTTGCCGTCACGGACGCGATCAGCCTTCTTTCCGCGTCGCGTCCGCTCACCGATCTCGACGCCAACAGGAGCGCGCGCTGCAAGGGCGAAAACGCGGTCAACGACCGGCAGAAGCTGCACACGGCGCTTGTGAACACGTTCCAGGGGCTCGCCGCGCAGGCACTGAAGCTTCTGCCCGCGAACGTGCGCGAGACGGGAGAGTTCAAGCTCGCCGGCGAGACGGTGAACATCGCCAAGGGCGACGACGGCAGGCTTTCCGCGGTAGTCGGCAAGGGGGCTTTTGCCGTGCGAGTCAATCTCAAGATGGATGCGGAACAGTTCGTCGCGCGCTTCATCGGCCGCGCGGTGGCCGATGCGGAGACGCTGGGCGCCTCTGCCGCGAAGAGCATACTCGGAATGTTCTACGACCGCGATCTCGCGTCCGGTCTCATGGCGACCGAGAGGACGAGCCTCACCCGCCAGTTCGCCGCGCTCGTGCTCGCGAACAAGTCCGAAAGCAAGGTGGACTTCGACGCGCTCGTCAGGGGCAACTACAACACCGGCATTCTCGTGGAGCTCGCCGAACGCGCGCTCGGCGGCGAGAAGGTGGGCGACACGAAGGCGGCGCTCGACGCCTACCACGAAAAGCTGAAGAGCGACAACGCCGACCTTCCCGAGGAGATGAAGGAGATGCTCGGCAAGGTCGCGAACATTCCGCTCGAGAAGGGCATCGACACCGAAGGCGAGTTCATCGTACGGGCCCCGATCGTCGGCGACATCAACGAGGTCGTTCAGAAGATTCCGCCGCCGCCCGGAAACGTGCCTGTCGTTCCGCGCGACATCGGCGGGCTGGACGGCATCAAGGATTTTCTGGCGGATCTCGTGTTCTCGAACGACACGATGGTGGGCGACGCCACGGTCAACAAGCCCGGCGAGGCGATGCGCAAGATGCTTTCGTCCGACAGGAACATCATCGCGTTCGCGGAGATCATCAAGAACCCCGGTCTCATCGACACGGCGTGCGCGCCGCAGATCGCGGAAGCCGTGAAGGACGGACTGGGCAAGATGGTGGACGTTCTCAACGCCGCGTTCAAGGCCGCCAACAACGGAAAGGAGCTGGCCGTCGCCGCCACGGAGGAGGATTTCGTCCAGCAGTTCTCGCTCTTTGTCAAGGATTCAGCGAAACTGCCCGGCGCGGAGCTGGCCAAGTTCGATGACCTCATCCTCGCGATGGCGAACAAGGGCTGCGAGAAGATACAGCTGTTCATCAACGACGTCTTCAAGGTCGGCAACGCGAACGTCAATGCGCAGGGCGGAATCGTGGGGGACCCGTACAAGGACCTCACGCCGGACCAGCTCACGTCGATGTACAAGAACAAGAGCCTCAACGACATACTCGACACCGCCTCGAACGCCGACAGCCCGGGGCAGGTCGGGTTCTTCCGGCAGGTGATCTCCAACTACTTCACGTCGCTCGGCAAGGCCGACAAGCGCTCGTGCTTCGCGGCGGCGATGAAGTACGCGCAGACGTTCGACTTCTCCGGGCTCAAAACGCCCGAAGAGATCGTCTCGGCGCAGAAGGTCGCGGTCAACAAGTTCACCGGCGCGATACTGAAGGGCACGAGCCCGCTCCTCCAGAAGATGATGCAGGGCCTTCCCAAGGACATCATGGGCGACTACGCCGACGCGCTGGACGACATGAAGAGCGCGCTCGCGCCGATTCCGCGCAGGGTCGTGCAGGCGCATTTCCTGCGGATGATCGAATCGACGAAGGGCAAGGGCGATGGAAAAGAGATCGAATCCATCGAGCTCAAGAAGTCGCTCGGCGCGGCGTCGGTCGGCGAAGCGTTCCTCTGCTCCTTCACGATCAAGGGCGAGGAGAAGCCCAGGGATTTCGTGGTCAAGATCATGCGCCACGACGCGGAGCGCCGCGTCAAGGCGGAAGCGGAGATATTCACGGCCGCTGCGGAAAAAATCGGTCCGGGCATGGCCAAGACGTGGGAAGGCCAGCTCGAGCAGTACATGACGGAATTCGACTTCCGCACGGAGGCCGCGAACGCGAAAGAGGGCGTGAAGCTGTACGATATCGACAGCTCGCTGAAGTCCATGAAGGTCTCGGACTTAGTCGCGCCCACGAAGGACGTCATGGTCGCGGAGGTGGCGAGCGGCCGGACGGTGGACAAGTACTTCAAGGCGAAGATCGGCGAGATCCGCCACACGGCGTCCGCCGTGTTCGAGCAGGATCCGGCCACGGGCCGCATCAAGTGGGTGGACGGCCCGGTGGATCCCAAGACCGGCAAGCCGAAGAAGGTGCCCGTCGTAAAGGCCGACATCCCCGCCGGCGCGATACCCAACCTCCTCGCCACCTGCCACACCACCTGCGGCGACATAAAGCGCGCGCAGACCAAGCTGCTCCAGGCGACGAAGGCGTGGTTCCACGAGGCGCTGCTCGGCTCCGGCAAGTTCCACGGCGACACGCACGCCGGAAACCTGATGGTCACCGGCAGCACCATCACCTTCATCGACTTCGGCAACCTCTACGAGCTCAAGACCCACTACGTGCTGGACAATGACGGCAACCCCGTCATGGAAACAGTCCGCGAGGCGAACGAAGAAGGCGAGATGGTCGAAGTGCAGCGCCCGAAGGTGCTGTTCGACGAGCGCCACGAACTTCTGCGC
Source organism: Kiritimatiellia bacterium (assembly GCA_017463935.1). GTDB lineage: Bacteria > Verrucomicrobiota > Kiritimatiellia > RFP12 > UBA1067 > UBA1067. The sequence continues at coordinate 17,630 of JAFUEM010000178.1, read as the reverse complement.
GTCATCATGGGCGCGACGTTCCGCGACAGGACGTTCTTCCTGGACGGACTGGAGAAACTGCTCTCGCCCGCCGGCAAGGCGGCCCTCGCGGCCAACCGGAAGAAGGCCGAGGCGATCCTCGACTCGGTCCTGAAGATGGGCCGATTCTCGTACGACGTCGTCTACCGCCTCAACGCGGCCGTCGTGGAGCTGCAGAAGCTGGGCCTCGAACTGCCGCCGCAGATCAACTGTTTTGTGCAGTCGATGGCGCGCCTCGCAAACACGGTGAGCGAGATGAACACGATCCTCAACCAGACGCGCGCGCTCATCGACGCGGCGGACGGCTACGTCCGCCAGGGACCGGCGCCGCAGCGCGACGAACTCGACATCCTCGGCATGGCGATCGACTTCCGCATGTCACCCGAGGGCCAGGCGAGGCAGGAAGACGACAACGAACAGGTCGGCATCGCCCATGCGGACGGGACGCCGTTCCAGGTCTCGGCCTTCCACCACCATCTCGGAGAGGAGGGCTTCGGCGGCTTCTCGTTCGAGAACAGCATGCGCACTTTCAAGGAGGGCGGCGAATACTACAACAAGCTCCACGTCCGCGTCGCGAACGCGCAGAATCCCGCCGACGAGGCGCGCAAGCTCGCGGACATGCTCGTCGCAAACGCCGACGCCGAGCACAACGAGGCGACGCGGTCGTACCTGCTGACGCTGAACGAAGCCATCGCCGGGCTAGAAGCGGCCGACACGCCAGAGAAGAAGACAGAGGCCGTGAGGCTCTTCGCCCAGCAGTATTGCCAGGTGCTCAACGCAATCTTCACGGGAATGGACGGAACGGAGAGCTCCCTTGCGGAATACCGCTCGCTCGAGGAGACGGACAACATACAGCCGAAGTCGTTCGCGAGCGCCATGATGGGCCTTCTGATGGACAACTTCGACGCGATGATGGGCACGTTCTCGGACTCCACCTTCAGGCTGCTGGCCGACGTCAAGTCGATATCCATGAGCGAACTCGGGCTCGGCTTCTGGGATGGCCAGCAGAAAACGATCAAAGCCGTCAAGGACGACGCGCTCAAGATGGCCGGCGACAACTCCTACCAGGTCGATATCGGCGTGTAAAAGTTGAAAGGTTGAAAGGTGACATTTGGTGAACTGATAGACGTGCTGGGAAAGCGCCTCGGCGTGGAGATTGAGGACGCGGGCGGCGCGGCCGCGCTGGAGATCGACGGCGAGACCGTCGTTCTTCAGGACGCCGGCGAGCTGCTGCTCGTCCGCGCCGAGGTCGGCGAGATCCCCGCAGACGGGAGGGAGGGGATTCTGGCGTCCGCGATGGAGGCGAACTTCCTCTACCAGGGCACGGGCGGAGCCACGCTCGCCGTGAATCCGGCGGACGGCAGGCTGCATCTCCAGAAATACAACTGGATGGAGCGTCTCGACGCGGATTCGGTTCTCGCCGCGATCGGCAACATGGCCGATACCGCCGCCGCCTGGCGCAGGGTTCTCGCCGACTACCGTTCCAGCTCCTGGCGGCCGGAGACTTCTGCGCCGCCCATCGGCTCCGAACCTCTCTTGCAGGTGTGATTTCCGCGCGGGAAGGATCCTTGCGGCATGAAAGGATTCATACTGGAAATTGGCAACATTGGAATTGGCAACATTTGCACACCGGCAACGTTCTGTAACCTTTCGGCGGTTCGCGTGTAAACAGATTGAAACCTTTACAGGAGAAAACAAATGCCAATGCCAACAGTAGATCATATCTCGAACGTTTCGTTCAAGGACCACTTCCTTGCGACGCAGAATGCGTCGCCGAAAAACGGCTCGATACAGGTAAACCACAACACTTTCGACGTCACGTTCGCGGACGGCAAGGTGAACGCCAAGTTCGCGAGCGGCAACTGGTTCACGAACCTGTTCCGCTCCAAAACGCTCACCCGCTTCACCCAGACGCTCCAGACGCAGTACGACAACTGGATAACCGAGCAGGCCGCCGCGTCGGGATTCAAGGACAACGCAAACATCGGCGCCATCAACTCCGCGATCGACGAGGCGATCGACGTCCTCTACAAGAACCACGACAAAATCGACGCCGGCGGGAGACAGTATCCGAAGGAGGTCATGAAGGCCTTCGCGATGCCCAACGCGGACATCCAGTTGAGCGATGAAAACTACAATCGTCTCGTCAGCATAATGGAAAACGACACCATGCCCAGGAACATGGCCACGATCCTCAGGCGGCTGGGGGACATCGGCAAGCTCGCCGCCCTGCGCAACCAGCTCACCAGGCTCCCGACCGGCACGGCGTGCAACGAACTCCTGGCCCAAGCCAACCTGTCCACCCACATCGACTTGAACAACACCGACAAGAGCGAGAGGAACGTAAAGCGCTACGTGATCAATCTGGTGGATTCGGTGATCAACGGCTTCCTCGAGGCCATGAACGGGATGAAGGACAAGAACACGCAGGTGCCGGACCTCCTGCTGCACAAGCTCGACGGCGGGTGCCTCGAGGCCAAGGTCGACAATCTTCAGCAATACATAGAGAAATCCATGAACGCCGTCTCCGCCGGCCGTTCCGAGGAAAAGCACGACCTCGCATTCAGCGCGACGGCCGAGTTCAAGGTGCTGGCGGACGAAGTCAGGGCGCCCTTCCTCCAGGCCGCGCGCACCGAGTGCGAAAAGACCGTCCGCGAAGAATGCGAAAAGGCCGGCATCAAGGACGAAGCGGCCATCCAGGAGCGCATCAACGGGCGAGCCGAGACGATGGTGGCGATGAAGGAAGGCGAAATCGCCCCTCTCGTCCGCCAGAAGCTCGAAAAGGAAGGCAAGAGCATCCTGTACGAGAATCTCTGCGGCGCGCTGCGCCCCGTCACGAACATCGTCAGGGACGAACCGAACGACAAGTGGATCGTAACCACGCTCGTGGACAAGGAGAAAAAGCCGGTGATGAAGCCCGTCTCGGCCTACGACATCGACAAGAACTTCGACAAACTCGTCGACATGTACATGGGCGACGCATATCTGCTGTTCAAATTCGAGAACAAGACGCGCACGACGGGGAGCGTGAAGTTCGCGACGCAGAGCGACCTGTGCGCCAAGGGCGTCATCGACACCGCCAAGTTCTACGCCAAAGGAAGCAAAGAAGACTTCGACAAGCTGGTCAAGGCCGTCAAGAACGAAGTCCGCAAGGGGTTGAACCTGCCGGACGACAAGTTCGAAGACGCGGTCCGCGACGCGCTCGATCACATAACCGGCACGAAAAAGCTCAACGACGACGATACCGAAGTCGCTTTCAGGAGACTGGTGTCGAACATCGCGACGTCGGCCTACAAGGACAAGAGGTCGGACGGCGATCGACTCGTCTATCTCCTCGCGCGCGGCATCGAGCAGGCGAAGGGCGACGCCGAAGGCAACCACCTCGACGACATCGAAGGCAAGGCGTGGCGCTGCGCCCACATGCTCAAGACGACCTTCAAGGACAAAGTCGTCGACGTCGCGAAGGCGCAGAAGGCAATCGCCGACACGATAAAGAAGATGGTCGAGAAAAGCTTCAACCCCAAGGATGGCGAAAAGGTCTCCCAATCCACCAAGACGAATCTCGGCAAAATCATGTTCGGCGGGCGTCTTTTCACCGACCAGATCGACTACGACATAGGGCACCGCGCCGCCCGCGGAGCGGAATCCAGGCTCATAGGCAGCTTCAATTTCCTGCTCACGTGCGTCGAACGCTACACCGGAACCTACCGCTCCGAGTTCGTCCACGAACCCGGCCAGAAGGACAAGAAGGAGGTGGCGGCATGACCCCCGGCGCCTCCGAAGCCGCGCTCGCGGCGCTCTCCGCCAGCCTCGGGCTGCCGCTGGCGTTCGACGACGACGCCTGCTCCGTGATGGTCGGCGACCAGCCGTTCTCCATCCGCCGCGACGGGCCGGGCGACCGGCTCGTCGTCTCGGCGCTCGTGGCGGACGACCTGCCGGACGCGCCGAGCCGCAAACTCGTCGAAGACTTGCTGAATCTCGGCTTCGGCCTGATGCACGACGGCCTGCCGTCTGTCGCGCGCGATCCGGAGACGGGCTTCATCGCGGCCTTCGCGATCTTCGCGGGCGACCGGCTCGTCGCCCCCGAGTTCCCGGACGCCTTCGAGAAGTTCGCCGCCTTCGCGCAGCGCTTGACCGACCGCCTCGACGCCGAGCGCAGCGGCTATTCCGCCGATTCGGACGGCGGCGACGCGCACGCGGCGTCCGCCGCCGCACTCGCCGGATTCGACGTCATCCACGTCTGACGGAAAAGGACAAGCACCGCCGATGCGATTTCCGGTCCCGACATTCTCGACGATCTCATGAACTAACCTTCAATCAACAAACCTTCAGGAGAATCAATCATGGCTGCAAAGGATGAATTCAACGGCTTTCTGTCCGAAGTCCGCAAGGCATCGGGCGTCGACGCTTTCCAAGCCGACGAAACAGGCCTGGTGAGCGTCCGCGTGGATGACGCCTACAACTTGAACCTCCAGTTCGTCGAGGCGACGGGGAAAGTCCTCTGCTTCGTCGAGGTTGCGGAGCTGCCGACGGACGCACCGCGCGAGGTATACCGCACGCTGCTCGCGGGAGGGCTGTTCGGCAAGGACACGGCGGGCGGCTATTTCGCCCTTGAGCCGGAGAGCGAGACGGTGGTCTACAACTACTTCTTCGACCTTGACCGCGCCGCGAAGGACGTCGAGGAGTTCGTCTCCACTCTCGAGAAGATACTCCAGCTGTGCGACCTCTGGGCGGAGTGCATCAAGGGCGGACTCGCCGCCGGACAGGAAGACGCCGCTCCGTCCGGAATGCACGGCGACCATATGATCAGGCCGTGAGCGTATGTAACCTTTACAGCCCGGCCGTGTAATCCCCTTGAAAGGAACAGGAAGAAATGCCCATAACACTCGACACATTCCGCGCGATCGCCAACTCGACCGCGTTCTCCTCGCGCGGCATCGTCGTGCAGGGAGAGGGGAAGACCGCCACCGCCAAGCTCGGAAACTTCATCTTCTCCCAGGGCAAGACAGCGAACAACGCGACGATGGCGGCCTTCAAAGAGGTCCTCGAGAGGGAATACGGCTCGCTCGGGATCCACGCCTTCGACACGGTGCTCGGATCGCGCAGCCAGCTCAACAAGTCTCTCCGCGCCTGCGACATCGAGCGGACGCTCTCCTGCCTCGTGCCCATCCGCCAGAACCGCTTCGTAGGCGAGGTGATCCGCCAGTTGGACACCTCCCCCAAGATGCTGGAGCTCTCGCCCGACGACCAGAAGGCGGTTCGCCAGAAACTTCGCGACGAACCGTTCAAGGGCGTAAATCTCGCGGCGTGTCGCACGCCGGAAGACCTTGCGGCTGCCGCCGCGCGCCGCATCGACGCTGCAATCAACAAACTGCGCACGGAGAATGACAACGGGCTCAAGAGCAAAGATCTCGGCGCGCGCTCGTCGGTGGAGACTGCCGCAGGATCGAAAGAGCCGACCGGACTCAGAAACCTCAACACGATTCTCAAGGCGGGCTCGACTTCCGTCGAGGACCAGATCAAGAAGGGCCTTCTCGGCGCGGGAATGAGCGTCAACCGGTCAGAAGCGAACAACATCCTCTTCGAGAAGATCAAGACGAACGGCGTGGAGCCGGGCTTCATCTACCGAAACGACTGGTCGCCAGACGACACGCGCGGCATGATGGCCGACATCAACTCCGAGGAGAGCCGCCACGCGCTCGACGTGCTCAAGCAGAACGATCCGGCCTTCGCCGCGAAGTGCGAGGGCAAGAGCTTGCGCGAACAGATCATGCTCGCCGGGCGCGCACACCCCTCCGGAATCGCGGCCGTCGCGGAATTCGCCCTCTCCGAGGCGGCGAGGATGGTGAAAAACGGCAAGATCGCAGACGGCCATTCGTTCGGTCCGCTCGCGAAGGCCATCAAGAACTACAACCTGAATCCGCTCGATTTGGAACGCCTCATCGCCGGCGGCGCGGACAAGAGGAGCGCGGATGCGATAAAGGAGATTAAACGTGAGCTCTTCGCGCAGATCCGCGATGCGGTGATGGGCATCAGGAGCGGCGACGACTTTTACACGTTCTCGCCGATCTTCAAGCATTTCGACGAGCGCCACATCATGAAGCTTGACTACAACGAGGGCGACCGCGTGCGCATCAAAGACGCCGCTCACGCGGGCTCGTTTCAGCGCCCCGAGCGCATCCTGACGACGCGCAAGCCGATCCTCGGCCAGATCTACCGCCTCCAGACCGCCCACTCCGCCGATTCGATCTCCGCCGGCGCCGTCACGGAGGCCCTCGCGAACGACTTGACGCGCATCGCGGGCGTCCCCGCGCAGGAGCTCGAGATCGTGCGCGGCGAGTATTCCGACGGCCACCCGAAGCTCATGCTCCAGGCCAAGTTCGCCGACGGCTACAAGGACATGGAGGCGGGCTTCATCAAGGACGGGCGCATCGTTCCGCCCAAGGGGCAGTCCGCCGAGAAGCTCGGCAAGTACAAGGCGTTCTTCCTCCTCACGGCCGACCGCGACGCCGTCGGCCGCCGCGGCCAGAACAAGGGCTTCGCGCACGGCAAGTTCTTCGCGATCGACCCCGGCCACTCCCTCGAGGGCAACGCCAAGTACCTCAAAGTCTCCGACGACCTCTCGTTCAAGGACACCTACGGCAGGAGCACCAAGCCTCGCTTCGAGAACTTCTCCGTTTTCGACGACGACACGTTCTTCTCCAAGATGGAAGGCGTCGTAAACCTCCGCGAAACCGCAAAGCGCGGCGAGTTCAAGGATCTCTTCGACAAGTACCGCGAGGCCTTCAACCCGAACGCCGAAGGCATCTCCGACGCGGAGAAGGCGCTGCGCACGAAGATCATTGAAGACATAAACAAGAAAGAGGCGGAGTTCAACGAGTCGCTGAAGAAGATACTCGACGTCTCTGTGAACAACCTCGACCTCTACGACGACCTCAGCGACCAGCCGGAGTCCGTGCGCCGCGGCGCGATAGAGAACCTCGCCAACCTCGAGAAGCTCACCTCGGCCACGACGTGGACGAGCAAGAAGGGCAAGGTCGCGCTCGAGCACCTCGAGGTCGTCCCCGAGACGCGCGTCCCGTGGAAGGGCGTGCTGAAGGACGACAGCATCGTGTTCTTCACCGAGACGAAGATGTCGTACAGGAACTTGAAGCAGCTCGAGGACGTGGTCACGATGGCGGGCGCGAAGTTCGAGGACGACGCGATGGGCGTGACGCGCATAACCGTGCCGTTGGACAAGGCGGAGAAGTTCTTCGCCGCGTTCAACGAGGAGAAGGTGCAGCAGCTCACGCACCCTGCGGAGTACATGGCGCGCAAGGATGGCCGCGACGGACTCAAGGAGGCGACGATATACAAGCCTGTCCCGTGCCCGAACCCCGGCCCTGATCCGCGTCCGCTCATGACCGTCGACCAGCTCCCCGAGCAAATCGACTTCGCAGTGGACGGACTCGTGTACAAGTTCCCGAAAATCCACTACCAGGATCTTATTTCCGTCAAGTCGTCGGTGCACCGTCCGCGCAACGAGGGGGAGCTTCGCGCCCTCCTCTCGGCGCAGGTGAAGCTCGGCAAGGACGTCCTCGGCGCGCTGATGAGCGGCAGGCCCAATCTCTTCAAGCCGACGAACCAGAACATCGTCGCGCTCACGTACGCGCTCCACGCGATGGCGCTCAAGAAGGGCGAGTTCATGTACCGCGGCTCGTTCTCGATCGAGGACAAGAACGGCGACATCGCGCGTTGGCTCGACAAGGCGGAGAACCTCTACATCCGCACGTCGACGCACGCGAAGCCCTACCAGACGGCGTATGTCGACGGACATCTCAACATGCCGCGCGGATACGATGTGCCGACGGGCGCGGGTGGGCTCCTGAACGGCATGCGGACTTTCCACTTCTTCACGATCCCGGACGAAGACGGCCTCAAGAACGGAGGCAACGGAAACGGCCCGCGGCGCAGGCTCTTCCTCAAGTGCGAGACGTTCGGCATCTTCTGCTCGACGGCGCACGTGAAGTTATTCGACAAGTATGACGCGGTCTCGAAAGGCATGAAGACGCGCAACTACAAGTTCGGGGACATCATCGAGTCCATCTGCCACGGCTCCTCGCTCTTCGTGTCCAAGTTCACGCCCAAGGAGGCGCCCGGGATCCGCAAGGAGAACCTCACGACGGCGCAGAAGAACGCCATCCTGTTGGCGAAGGAGAGGCTCACCAAGAAGTATCCGCAGCTCGCCGAGCGCCTCGTGTCCGGAGATGTCCTCGACGGCGCAGGCATCAACAAGATGATCGACAACATTTCGTGGATCTGCGACCGCTTGCCGGAGGACGAGGAGGAAAGAGCGTTTATCGTGGACATCCTCGACGACATGTTCGCGCCGCTTGAGGGGAACTTCGGCAACGAGAAATACGGCGACGCCGGCAACCGCATCGGAAACGAAATCATGATCGACGCAAGGGACTTGATGTGATGAGCGCGATTTAGGTATCATTTCACGCTGGTTTCGTGTTGAACAGGCAACTGCAGCGCACGAAACGGCAAACCTTTCAACTTTTCAACCTTTCAGCAGGAGCCATCCATGGCACTCGACATCAACGGATACAACGCAACGTTCAAGGCTTTCACCGACTTCGCGACGCAGAGCGTCGAAGCCGGCGACACGAAGGCGATCGCCCGCGCGGGGGAAGGCGGCCCGCTCGCCGGCCGCACCATCACGGCCGCGAAGGGCGACTTCATCGGCAACGTCGGACGCTTCTCGGCAAACAGGGATGCGAACAACGTTGCCCGCGACCTCTTCAAGCAGGCTATCGAGGATATGTTCGGCGGCCCCGAAAAGATCCCGCCGAGCGTCCAGGACGCGATGAAGCTCGAGGACTTCGGCAAGGGCAAGCCGCTCACCGCGCGCCGCATCCTCGCCGTCAAGAACGCCATCGACGCCAGCGGCGTCCTGCAGCAGAAGGCGTTCGAAGCGAGCATCTCGACGTTCAAGGACCAGGCGGGGATGGCGAAGATCGCGCTCGAAAAGGGCTACACAAAGAGCGAGCTGCCCAAGCTCGCCGTCGCCACGAACCTCTACGCCAAGGCGACGGGCTGCTCCGAGGCCGAGGCGCTGGAGGCGGTCTCCACGCCGAACTCCAAGGCGAACCGCCTCATGAACTACGGCGGACGCTTCCTGCAGAGCGCCGACAACTTCAAGGAAGGACTCCGCCTCATGGATTCCTTCCAGGAATGGTTCACGCAGGTGCGCGAGACGAAGAACGCAGGAGGCGAAGCCACCTCCTTGACGGGCCTCAACATCGCGCAGTCCGTCACCACCCACGACGCCACCGCCGCCTTCGAGCGCTTCGTCTTCGATGAGCTGGCGGTCAACGGCTCGCTCGACCTCAAGGAAACCGACCCCGAGAAGATATTCGGGGTCAAGAACAACGCGGCGATGCGTTTTTTCGCTGGCAACCGCTGTCTCAACTTCGTCGGCGTCCTGGCGAATATGCCGCCTGAAAGACGCGGCGCGGTCTATCAGGTCTTCGACAAGCTCTCCCTGCCGCTCGCGGAGACGAAGAACGAGGCGCTTTCGCGCGAGGGGATGTCCGCGGCCGAACGGGGCGTGGACAACCCGCACCTCGTCATCGGCCGCATCCTGCGCCATCTGCCGGAAATCGAGAGACTCGCCGCGAAGGGCGCCCTCACCGAGAAGAACATCGTGAAGACGCTCTTCCCCGACGTGCAGCCGCGCTCCTGGACGCGGGCGGCCATGAACCAGTTCACCCATCATATCGACACCCTCGCGACCGACGTCTTCATGGCGGATGCCGAGGACGAGGCCGAAGCGCAGGTCGCCGGCATGAAGATCCAGCTCATCATGGAGGAGACGTGCTGCACGTTCCAGGAGGCCATCGAGGCCTACAAGAAGGGCAGGCGCGTCGCCCCGCCGCAATACATGACGACCGCCACCTTCTCGATCGAGAAGCTGGACGGCACCACGAACGCCGCCCGCAAGCAGCTGGACGGCAACAAGATGGGCGACCTCTGGCGCCCCTACAACTACGCCCCGGCGGACGACCCTGGCAACACGAGCAAGTTCTTCATCAAGGACTCCGCGAACGTCGCCTTCGGCTTCACGTTCCCGGACGGCACCTCGCTCAAGGCCAACGCCGCCGAACACGCGGGCAACATACCGACAATCCTCGACAAGCTCGAGTCGCTCGCCGGCAAGGTCCATCCGCGCCAGCAGTCGGCGGTCATGTTCGCCGTCTCGCAGGCGGGCGTCGGAGTGCTCAAGGGCGGACTGACGGGCCTTGGCGTTCATGCGTCCGAACACGCCGCGGTGGACTTCACGATCTCCAAGAGCGACGTGACCGGCGACATCACGATCCGCTACTCCAGCCCCAAGGAGCTGCCGTTCTCCTTCGAGTGGAGCGCCACGATCAAGCCCGACGGATTCGTGAGCACCACCCCGCTCCGGTTCCTGGACGAGCAGCCGACCGCGAACTGCAGGGCCGGCGTCGAGGAGGCCGTGAAGAACATGCAGAATCCGAGAGGGACCCACAATCAATTTTTCGAAAAGGACAAGGCGCGCGCCGTGCCGCTCATCGAGACGATGATGCACGCCACGGGCGGCGACAAGGATGTCATAAACCTCCTCAAGGACACATACGTCTGCACCAGTCTCCTCTACAACTCCGCGAACAACCTGCGCCCGGCCGATGTCATTCTGTCGCGCGTCGCGCGGCTCAAGGAAAACGTCGCCGAACTCAGGGAGGCGACGAAGGGCAATCCCGCGATGTTCAAGATGGGGCTTTCCCGCCTCGCGGGACTTGGCGGCAAGCCGGTTCCCAAGGGCATGCTCGCCTCCCTCGTCAAGGCCGTGAACGCGGCGGACATCGGCAAACTCAGGAAACTCTCCGCCGCCTCCACCACCCCCGTGAAGATGAACGCCGCGATCGTCCAGTACCACGCCGCCGTGGGGCAGGCCATCAAAAAGTCGGGCATCCTCGCGATGTTCGACGGCGACGTGGGCGGAGAAGAGATGCTCGGCATGAACATGCTCGCCGGCGGACTCGTGGCGGGGCGTCTGGGACAAGACGCCCTGCGCTCGATCAAAGGCGCGCTCGAATCGCCCGTCGCCGGCCAGCTTCAGGCCATATACACCGATTTGAACAACGAAAACCTCGTTGATGCCGGCGTGCCGAGGCACGAGGCCACCATCATGAAGCGGACGGTCTCCGATCTGTCCTCCGACATCCTGTCCCTGCTCGACAATGTCAATGCCACTCTCGGCGTGGAGGGAGGAAACGTCCCCGCTTTCAGGGGCAGCCTCGACGATCTTGACGGCTTTGACGACATCGCCATCGAGATTCGCGACATGACCAACAAAGTCCACGCCGACCTCATCCAGATGGAGCGCGAAGAAATCGAGGCGCGCGACATGCAAAGGATGGCCGGCGCGAACGGGATGCAGGGCGGAAACCTTGTGATCGAGCCGTAGCGGCAGGCGGAATCTGCCAACTCAAATGGCGGATTCCGCCAGAATGTGCCATTTGCGTTGGCGGTTTCTGTTGCCTTTCAATCCCATCTTATGGTAAAATGCATACTATCGTCGCCTGGTGCAGATGACACCGGTAACCTTTCGGGCTTTCGCGTGTAGACAGGGCGAACCGAACAAAACAGTTTGAAAGGAGAAACGAAAATGTCAAAGATCGAATGGAGCCAGGTCAAGATGTCCGACATCCAGCGGAACATCTTGACGGGCGGCAAGGAAGGCGTGAGCGCGGCGGACGCGCTCGACGCCCGCAGCGCGGCGTACCAGGCCGGCAAGTCCCACGGCGCGGCGCGCTTTCTGAAGGGGCTTTTCTCGCTCGGCATCAACGAAATCTGGCGCTTCGCCAACTATCAGAGCTACGAAAGCGACAAGGCGAAGATCGTCAACTGCGTCAAAGACGTCTACAAGGCGCTCGAACCGAAGCTCGGCGAGAAGAACGTGAGGATCGTATTCCGCGAGGCGGACGATAACCTCGGTTCCGGCAATTTTGGCTCCGAGGTTGTGTCTACGCCGCATGTCGACCATTCGACCGGCAAAGTGAAGCTGCTGGAGGCCAAGGCGACGATCGAGCGCAAGGCGGACGGATCGGGCCTCGTCACCATCGCCGGAATGGACGAGGGGATCGTCATCAACGATTGCGAGCAGGCAAGGCGCAACCTCGAGATATCGATGATGAGGGAGGCGAAGCGCTTCGGCAAGGACTTCGTGATGGGCATCCTGAACGGCTACAAGGAGTCTGCGCTTGGAGATGTCGGGACGACCAAGGCCGGAACGCTGCACTTCGGCGACGGCGACGACAAGCAAAGCATCGGCCAGCGGCGCTTTATGGCGGGCATGGGATTGATCACCGCCCGCACCGACGAGGCGCACGAGGTGGTCGAGGCGAGGCTTCAGGACCAGACGGGGAAATCGTCCGCCCGCGCCCATCTCAAGGCCATGCTCTCGGCCTTCTACTCCTCGCAGCTCGACCTGCCGGAGGAGGTGGGCAGGACGATGGATCTCGCGCTCGGCGTCGAACTCGCCGGCAAGGTGATGGACGGCGAAATCGACGACGGCAAGAAGCTCCAGGCGTTTCTCGACAAGGGCTCCAAAGGCTGCCACCTCACGACCGCCGAGGGGCAAAAGGTCATGGCGCAGTTCGAGAAGGCCGAGGCCGCGAAAGACGCCGCCGTCGGCAAGATCACGATCGACGCGAAGGCGCTTGCGCCGAAGGATCCGCGTCCGACCCTGCCGCAGGGTGAAATAAAGAAGCTCCACGATTTCGTGGCCGACCTCATCATGAACGAGGAGAACACGGAATACGACAAGTCGCTCGACGCGGGGCGGCTGACGGGCCGGCGTCTGCGGACGCTCGTGCGGAACAACAGCAAGCTCGTCGCCGAGCTCATGGGCAAGGAGGCCGCGGCGCTCGACGAAACGCTCAAGACGCTCGAGCCGCGGATGGCGAAGGTGCTCAAGGAGACGATCCTCGCGCCGCTCGAGCAGAAGTACAAGGATTATGTTGCCGAGCTGGAGGTCAAGAAGCAGAAAGCGCTGCCACGCGCCGACTGGCTGAATCGGGGCATCGACGATGCGCAGAAGAGCGCGGCGAAGACGCGCATTGCGCTCGGCGTGCGGCACGAGGACGAAATCGGCAACGACACCCTGGATATGCTCACGTCGGACGATTCGGTGCGCGCGGACCTCGAGGCCGGCGGAGCCGATCTCAAGGGCGTGGATTTCATGAGCGACGAGAAGGGCCGCCAGCAGATCGCGCTCGGCCTCGACTTCTTCGCCGAGAAGGAGAAGGAGCTCGAAAAGGCGGTCGGCGACGCGCTCAAGGAAGTTCAGCAGAAAATGTCCGGACGCCTCGACGCCATCTTCGGCCCTGACGAGAAGGCCGAGGTGGACAAGTCGGCGCAACAACTCGGGAACATGACCCTCGAGGAGATTCAGAAGGCCTACGCCAAGGATCCGACCATCACGCTCGTCAAGAACACCCTCAAGACGTACTTCAAGGACATCGGCCCCCTCCAGCAGCGCCAGATGCTCGCCGCGCAGACGCGCTTCTGCGCCGAGATCGAAGGCACGACGACGGATGGCGCGCGCTTCGGCGCGCTCTTGAAGGGCGCCGGGCCCGTGATGCAGAAGATGCTCCAGGGCATCGACGCGAGCAAGTTCGGCGACGACGAATTCAAGCTCGCGCTCGCGGACATGAAGGACAATCTCGCGCCCATCTCCGACAAGGCGGTCAAGGCGTATCTCTACGACCTCATGAAGAACTCGGACGATCCGAAGATCGTGTCCATCGATGTCAAGAAGTCGCTCGGCCAGGCGTCCGTCGGCCAGGCGCTTCTCTGCACCGTGAAGCGCGACGGGCTCGAGCCGCAGGAATGCGTCGTCAAGATCCTCCGTCCGAACGCGGCGCTTGCGGCGCACCGCGAACACGATCTCTTCATCGCGGCCTGCGGCGACGACGCGAGCATGAAGGCGACGTTCGAGGGGCGCTTCGCGTCCATCGAGGAGGAGCTCGACCTCACGATCGAGGCCGAGAACATGAAGCGCGCCCAGAAGACTTACGCCTACGACAAGGACATCCCCGAAATCGGCACCTTCAAGAACACGACGAGCGCGAAGCTCTTCGAGGGCGTGAAACCGACATCGAGCGTGATGATGCAGGAGAAGGTCGAGGGCGTCACGGTCAAGCAGTTCCTTGAAGAGACGCACGGCAAGCTGACCGATGCGGACGCGAACGTGTCCGTGGACGACCTCAAGGCGATGAAGGAGAAGCTGCTGAAGACGCATGCGGCGCTCGTCTCCACGTCCTACATGTGGGCGAACGAGGGGCTTTTCGGCAGCGGCTTCTACCACGGCGACCTGCATGCCGGCAACCTCATGGTCGGGGACGACGGCAAGGTGACGATGATCGACTTCGGCAACGCCACGCAGCTCGACAAGACGGGGCGCACGAACGTGACGCGCGTCATCACCGGCGCGGCCGTCGGCAACACCGGGCTCTTCCTCGATGGCTACGTCGCGCTGCTGGGCGAAGGCGGCAAGAGCAACTACGAAGCCAACAAGGACGCGATCAAGGCGAAGCTCGACAAGGTGTTCGAGAAGCAGGGGCTGGCGGACACGGCGCTCAGGCTGAGCGTCGCCCTGAACATCCTCCAGATCGACTTCAAGATCGAGGTTCCCGGCGCGGTGCACAACTTCCTCGAGTCGCAGAAGCGCCTTTCCGCCGCGATGGACGACACGGCCCGGCTCATCAAAGAGATCGACGCCCGGCTCGGCACGGAGAATCCGCCCAAGCCGCTCTCGATGATGCAGTGCCTCGTCCAGGTCGTGCGGAACAACATCTCGCTCAGGCTGCTCATGACGATCGGCCTCGAGAACGCCAGCGACGTGATGGACACGGTCAAGAACGACCCGCTTCTCAGGCCGCCGCAGGACGGCAACGTCGTGATCGTGCCGTAGGGGTTCGGCCGGCGCGGCGGCCGGCAAGAGACGGGAGCGGGGAAAGGGCCGTAACCTTTTGCCGGCAAGCGTGTAGACAGGGCAACGAAACCTTGTGCGCAAACACAAAAACAAGGAGAAAAAACAATGGCGGTTCAGTTGAGTACGCAGTTCACGCAGTTCGTGCAGTTCGCCCAGCGTCAGATGGATGCGGGCAATACAAAGGCCATAGCCCGCGACAACGTTTGCGAGGCCCCGCTTGGCGGGCGTAAGATTACGGCAGCTTCCGGAGACAAGGTCGCACCGTTCTTCGGCCGCTCTGAGGCGAACAAGGACGCCAACAATGTCGCTCGCTCGCTCTTCAGGCAGGCGATCCGCGACATGTTCGGCGGCGAGAATGGCATCCCGCAAAGCGTCAAGGACGCGATGCTTCTCAAGGACTACGACAAGGGTAAACCGCTCACGGCGCGTCGCATCATGGCAGTCACAAGGGCGATCGTCAACGAGAGCGCGGAACTCGCGCAGCAGCTGAAGCTCGCCCAAGCGAAGGACGCCGCGCTTTCCGACGGCTATTCGATGGCCGAGGTGGAGAAGATGGACAGGGTCGCGGGCTTCTACGCCGAGGTTGCGGGATGCACGGCGCCGGAGGCGTTCAAGGAAGTCTCCACGCCCGGCACGAAGGCGAACCGCCTCATGAACTACGGCGGCAGATTCACGGAGAACGCCCAGAACTTCAAGGACGGTCTGCGGCTTCTCGACACCTTCACCGGCTGGTTCAACGGCGTTGTGGGCGGCCTCAAGGCCATCAACGGAGCGTTCGGCAAGCGCACGGACGACATGAACAAGACGATGCTCAACGCCGACACGGCGATATTCAAGGCCCAGAATCTGCGCAGCGTCGAGAAGTTCGTCTTCGAGCACCTCGCGCACGATGCGTCCGCCGACTTGTCCGAGACGGACGGCGAACGTATGTTCGGATTCGAGAACAACCCCGCCGCGCGGTTCTTCGGGCTCGGCCTCAACTCGGCCTGCACGCAGACGGTTTCGCAGATTCCGCCGGAAAAGCGCGGGACGTTCTACACTGCCGTGAACATGTTCTATCCGCTGGCGGACAGCGCCGCGGTAGCCAACACGTCCTTGCACGACCGCAACGAGCTCACCCATTCGTCTGACAATACCCACGTCGTCGCCCGCGTCCTCAGGAACTTCGACAAGATTGCCGAGATGGAGGCCCAGGGGACGCTCACGCTGAAGAACCTCGCGCGGCTCTGCTTCCCCGAGCTGCCGCAAGACAGCGCGTGCGAGATCGCCGACGTCGCAAAACTGGTCGACGACTTCGGCAATGCGGCGATGAAGGCGGTGGAAGCCAAAGGCAAGCCTCAGATGCTGTTCATCCAGGTGCTGAACACGATGACCGAGACTGGGTGCACGATCGACGAGGCCGTGGAGGCGGCGACGGGCGGCAAGCGTCCGCAGACGCCCAAGTACGTGTCCGGAGGCACGCTGGAACTCTCGGCGTTCGACGGCACGACTGCCGCAGGACGCGATCAGGTGATAGCCGACCTCGTGCGTCCGCGCAACTATGTTGACATGAAGACGCAGAAGTCGCTTCTGGCGCAGGACGACATGGCGTTCAAGTTCCGCTTCCCGGGAGAAGACGAGATTGCCACGAACGGCATGGAGCAAGGGAAGGCGAACATACCGACCGTTCTCGACAGAATCGAAAGCCTCTGCGGCAAGGCGCATCCCGTGCAGGCGTCGAGCGTGATGACGATGGTGACGCAGTCCGGGCTTGGCATTCTCAACGCCGGCCTCTCCGCCTACGGCATCGACTCCAACGAACACTGCGCGGTCGACTTCACATTGACGAAGGACGCGGACACCGGCGACGTGACGATTCGCTACTCGAGCCCCAAGAGCCTTCCGTTCTCGTTCGAGTGGACCGCCACGGTCAGGCCCGATGGTTACGTCAGCACTACGCCGTTCCAGTTCCACGACGCCAAACAGAACGGGAATGCCGCGATCGAGCCGTTGGACGTGTAACCTTGCTTTCCATCGAGCGCCGGCCATCGGCCGCGATGCGGTCGTTCATCCTGAAGAACCTCTCCTGCGGCGCATGGCCGCGCATCGTCGGCTGAACCCAAGCGCCGAAATTTTGATATAATACCGTCTATGGAAGTGCCATGAAGAGTGAAGACACGTAACATATTCACAAAAGCTGCGGCGGTTGCCGCGCTCATGCTCGCGCCGGTTGCGGCGCGGGCCGGGTTCACCACGGTCGACACGCTCGGCGCGGGCGACGAGGGCAAGACGCTCAAGAACAACACCGTCTACAAGGTGACGGCGAACGCAACGATTTCGCGCATCGGCACGTCGAACAGCGCACTTTACGTCGCCGACAACGCCACGACGGTTCTCTACATTCCCAAAGGGATTACGCTCAATGTCTATGGCGGCCATGCGAGCGGCACGGAGGGTGCTGGAGCGGGCATCCGCCTCAACGACGGCTCGACGCTGATCGTGACCGGCGGCGGCACGCTCAACGTCACCGGCGGCAACGCGGCGAACGGCTTTAACGGCACCAACGGTTCTAGCTGTTCGCGCTCTGGCGACTGGTTCTATGCCGGCAGCGGCGGCAACGGCGGCG
>JAFUEM010000062.1 GCA_017463935.1 Kiritimatiellia bacterium | reverse complement strand
GGCGCTCGCCTCGACCTGGAACCGCGACCTCGCGGCGGCGCACGGCCACGTGATCGGCGCGGAGGCGCGCGCGCGCGGCAAGGACCAGATGCTCGGCCCCGGCGTCAACATCATGCGCGACCCGCGCTGCGGCCGCAACTGGGAGTACATGAGCGAGGACCCGTGCCTGACGGCGAAGCTGGCCGTGGAGGAGATCCGGGCGCTCCAGTCGCACGACGTGGCGGCGACGATCAAGCACTTCGCGCTGAACAACCAGGAGAAGAACCGCTACGGCGTCGACACGGTCTGCGACGAGCGCGCGCTCAACGAAATCTACCTGCCCGCGTTCGAGGCGGCCGTGACGGAGGCGGACGTCTGGAGCGTGATGACGAGCTACAATCTCGTCGACGGCGACTGGGCGAGCGAGAACGCCTATCTCCAGCGCGGCATCCTGCGCGACCGCTGGCACTTCGCCGGCATGGTCGTCACCGACTGGGGCGGCGCGCACTCGACCGTCAAGGCGGCGCTGAACGGCGGCGGCGTGGAGATGAACCGCGGCTCCGACATCCGCTACTTCACGAACCCGAAGGCCGGCACGCTGCCGCTCGCGGACGCGGTGCGCGCGGGCGAGGTGCCCGAAGCGGTCGTGGACGAGATGGCGCTCCACACGCTCTACGTCCTCGAGCGCACGAAGTTCTGGACGCCCGCCGCGCGCGCGACGGGTGCGCGCAACACGCCGGAGCACCAGGCGACGGCGCGGGCCATCGGCGAGGAGGCGATCACGCTGCTCAAGAACGACGACGGCGTGCTGCCGCTCGACGGCGCGCACGCGCGCAAGATCCTCGTCGTCGGCAAGCTCGCCGACACGCGCCACACGCTGAAGGGCTGGAGCGCGGAAGGCAAGCCCCTCTACGAGATCACGCCGCTCAAGGGGCTGGAGGAATACTTCGCCGCGAAAGGGCAGGCGGTCGAGCTCGTGCGTCTGCCGCTCGTCGCGAGCGACGGCGCGAACCTCGTGCACGACGTGATCGAATCGTCCATCGGCACGTTCGATACGTCGGCGAAGGACGCGGGCATGAGCGTGCGCGCGTGGGAGACGAGCTACTACACGGACACGCACGCGGCGGAGGGCGCGCCGTTCGCGACGGGCTTTGCGCGCCAGCCGGGCTTCGACACAGGCACGGGCGTGCCGTACGCGGGGCTCAACCCGTCGAAGTTCGCCGTCAGGTGGCGCACGGCGCTCCTCGCGCCGGAGACGGGCGACTACACGTTCGCAACGTTCATGGATCACCGCGGCGGCACGACCTTTGTCCTCGACGGGAAGGTGATCGCGCAGGCGCACGAGTGCGACACGGTGTCGGTGCAGGTCGCGCTGGAGGCGGGCCGGACGTACGATTTCGCGGTCATCTACACGGGCGACACGGGCGAGCACCGCGTGCGGTTCGGATGGCGGCTGCCGAGCGAGTCGGGCAGCCTCGCGGACATCCGGCGCGCGGCGGCGGATGCGGACGCGGTGCTCGTCTTCACGGGCACGGAAGTCGGCCACGGCCAGGCGCTGGAGTGCGAGGGCGACGACCGCCCGAACCTGAAGCTGCCGGAAGGGCACGACGCCGCGATCGCGGAAGTTCTGTCGTGGAAGCTGAAGAACCTCGTTATCATCACCCACTCCGGCGCGCCGCTCGAACTGCCGTGGGCGGATCAGGCGGCGACGATCCTGCAGCAGCCCTACCTCGGGCAGGAGGCGGGACGGCCGCTCGCGCGCGTCCTCTTCGGCGACGTGAATCCGTCGGGCAAGCTGCCGTGCACGTGGCCGGTGTCGCTCGCCGATACGCCCGTCGCGCGCAAGGGCACGTACACGGCCGCGCACTCGATCTACAACGAGGGCATCTTCGTCGGCTACCGCTGGTACGAGAAGGAGAACATCCGCCCGCTCTTCGCGTTCGGGCACGGCCTGAGCTACACCACGTTCAAGTATGGGGAGTTGAGAGTGGAGAGTGGAGAGTTGAAAGTTGGGGGTGGCGAGTTGAAAGTGAGCGTGCCGGTCACCAATACGGGCAAGGTTGCGGGCAAGGAGACGGTGCAGCTCTACGTCGCGGCGGTTGCACCGCGCGTGCCGCGCCCCGTCAAGGAGCTGAAGGATTTCGCCAAGGTCGCGCTCGCGCCGGGCGAGACGAAGCGTGTGACGCTCACCGTCACGGCGCGCGACCTCGCGTACTGGGACACGGGCGTGCACGACTGGCGCACGGACGCGGGCGACTACCGCCTCCTCGTCGGCGCGGCCGCGGACGACATCCGCGCGGAGGCGACGGTCTCGGTCGTCCGCTGACCGCGCCGCTCCGTCGATGGGGGTGGCGAACTGCGCGCAAATATGATAAAATAACGGAAACTTGAAAACCAAAAAAAGAAAGAAGCCATGAAAAAGACAAACTGGGTCGCCATCATCGCCATGATCTTCCTCTGCGGAATGATCTCGTTCGTCACCAACCTCGCCGCACCGGCCGGCGACGTCTGGCAGCACCTGCTGCCCAAGAGCGACAATGCGAACGTCCTCGGCAAGCTCGGCAACTTCATGAACTTCTTTGCGTACCTCTTCATGGGCATTCCGAGCGGTATGCTCCTGTCGAAGATCGGCTACAAGCGGACCGCGCTCGTCGCCGTGGCGACGGGCTTCGCGGGCGTCTTCGTCCAGTTCCTCTCCGGCGTGTTCAAGGTCGAGGCGACGGCGGGATTCTGCATCTACCTCGCGGGCGCGTTCGTGGCGGGCATTTCGATGTGCCTCCTGAACGTCGTCACCAACCCGATGCTGAACACGCTCGGCGGCGGCGGCAAGCGCGGCAACCAGCTGAACCTCGTCGGCATGACGTTCAACTCGGTGACCGGCACGCTGACGCCGTTCCTCGTCGGCGCGTGCATCGGCCAGGTCGCCGACATCCGCAACTTCGCGCAGGTCAATCCCGTCCTGTACATCGCGCTCGCCGTGTTCGCCGCCGTCTTCGCGATCCTCTTCTTCCTCAACATCGAGGATCCGGAAAGCGTCAAGGCCGATGACTCCATCGGTGTGTTCTCGCCGCTCAGGTTCCGCCACACGCTGCTCGGCGTCATCGGCATCTTCTGCTACGTCGGCGTCGAGGTGGGCATCCCGGCGACGATGATCACGTGGCTGACGGCCCGGACGGGCGACATGAAGTACGCGACCGGCCTCGCCTCGCTCTACTGGATGATGATGATCGTCGGGCGCGCGGTCGGCTCGGCGATAGGCGGCAAGGTCTCGAGCCGTCAGATGATGATGACGACCGGCGCGGTCGGCGTCCTCCTCGTCGTGGCCGGCATGTCGACGGGCTGCCCGTGGTGCTTCGTCGCGTGCGGCCTGTGCACCTCGGTGATGTTCCCGTGCACGTTCAACCTCGCCGTCGAGGGCCTGGGCAAGTACACCAACGCCGCGTCGGGCCTCTTCATGGCGATGATCGTCGGCGGCGGCATCCTGCCGCTCGTGCAGGGCTTCATCGCCGACAAGGTCGGGTTCATGCCGGCCTATCTCGTCAGCATCGCGGGCCTCGCCTACCTCTTCGCGTACGCGGCGTTCTTCTCCAGGCCGCGCGCGGTCGAGGGCTGACGGACGGCGAAGGTGAAGCGCGTCGTGGCGGCGAGCGTCGCCGTGATGCGCGTCACGCCGGGATTGGGCGAATCGATCGCGCGGCCGGTTTCGGCGGGCGCGACGTCCCATGCGACGGTCGGTTCCGCTGTCAGCGTCAGCGCGCGACCGTCCTGCGTCAGCACGAGCGTTCCACCCTC
The DNA here is from genome assembly GCA_017463935.1 of Kiritimatiellia bacterium. GTDB lineage: Bacteria > Verrucomicrobiota > Kiritimatiellia > RFP12 > UBA1067 > UBA1067. Next base: position 1,332 of record JAFUEM010000062.1, on the reverse strand, counting down.
GGCTGTGACGGCGGCGGGCGTGTGGAACGTCGCGACGAGCGCGGGGCCGTTCGCCGGAAGCGTCTCGTCAATCGTCAGCGAACCGTCGTCCGCGAGTGTGAAGGTGCGCGTGACGGCGGCGTCCAGCACGTCGCGCAGGTCCCATGTCGCGGTCGTTTCGGTCAGTTCCGCGAGCGTGGCGGCGGCGGTCACGGGCGGCAGCCTGCCGGGGCGCGTCAGCGTGTTGTGCCCGAACGCATTCAGCCGATAGAGTTTCCAGCGGTCGCTGTCCGCCGCCTCGTTCCAGAGATCGAGGCCCATCGCCTCGTTCCAGAGATCGAGGCCCATCGCCTCGATGCGTTCATACGGTTCCGGTCCGAGATCGACGACCCACCTCACGCCCCGCGCGTCGTAGACGAACGAGCCCGCATCCATGTGGCCGTGGTTGCGGTTGGCGGGCCCGCCGACCATGCCGACGAACGCGCTTCCGTCGGCGTTGCGCAGCGTTGCGACATCCGTCTCGCCCGCCGCGCGCCACGACCGAGGCAGATCTGCCGCCGTGTTTGCCGCGTGCGCCGCCAAGAGCGGCAGGTAGCGGTAGTGGAGGAAGGGCTCGGGTTCGGCGGCGTTGTCGCCGTAGTTGAAAAAGAGGCCCGACGGTCCCGTCATTTGCGCGGGGAACGTGGCCGTCTCGGGAAAGCCGGGCTGACCGCCCAGTCCGAAATCGTGGCCGTAGACCTTCTTCAGCGCGTCGAGAAAAAACCATGTGTAGTGCGTGCCGTAATCTCAGTAGGCGGGACCTTCGGGATATGCGCCGTTCGGCCGGTAGACTGAAAGGGCAGCGGGAAGGTCCGCTGCCGCCGCGCCGATAATCCGCTAGGCCTTCTCCGGGAACGCTTCGGCGGCGGCGAGCGCGGCGACGCCGATCCCGCCGTGGCAGACCTGGTTCCAGTTGCCGCGCGCGCGCCACCACCACGTGTGGCGGCACGGCGTGAGCGCCGGATCGAGCGCCTTCGTTTCGAGCGCCTGTTCGATCGCGGTCTTCGCGTCCCTGTCGAGCCGGTCGTAGAGCGCGTCGTAGGCAAGGCCGACGGCGAAGGCGAGTTCGGCGGTGTCGAGGAAGTGCGCGGTGTTCCAGTCGGGGAAGTTGCAGATGGCGGACAGCTCCGCGACGGCGCGTGCGGCGGCGGCCTCGTCCCTGTCGTGCAGATAGACGAAGGCAAGCGCCAGAAGGCGGTGGACGGCGGCTCGCGCGGTCGAGAGGAGTCGCCGTCCCTCCAGCCGGTAGTCGAGCGGCGGTTGCGCCCGCACCTCGGCGGCGCGGCGGCACAGTTCCGCGACGGTCGCGTCGTC
>JAFUEM010000177.1 GCA_017463935.1 Kiritimatiellia bacterium | reverse complement strand
GGGTCGCGCCGCGCGGCGTCGTGGCGCGCCAGTCGACGGAAATCTTCCGCTATCCGTCGCCGGCGGTCAACGACGCGATTCTCTTCATGCGCCGCAACCTCGCGCGCAACCTGACGGCGGCCGAGGTGTTCGACCACGTCGGCCGGATGCACACCTACCTGGACGAGCTGTTCACGCGGGAGGTGGGGCGCACGGTCCACGGCGAAATCGGCCGCCTGCGCCTGGCCGAGGCGAAACGCCTCCTCGCGACGACGGCGCTGCCGCTCGGCGACATCGCGACGCGCAGCGGCTTTTCCTCCGCCCGCTACTTCACCGCCGTCTTCAAGGCGGCCGAGGGCGTCACGCCGACGGACTGGCGGTTGCAGAATTTTCCGGCCGGCTGAAAATAATGTGTCTTCTCCCGCCGCCGCCGGACATGATAGACTGTTTGGCGTCAACAGGAGATCGAGACAGACATGAAGACGATTCATATTTCGGGCGTCCGCCAGATGGTTGTGACCGACGAGGCGAAACCGGTCGCCGGGGCCGGCGAAGTTCTGCTGAAGCTGCAGTACGTCGGCTTCTGCGGCAGCGACCTGAACACCTGGCTCGGGCGCAACACGATGGCGAAGGCGAACGTGATCCCGGGCCATGAAATCGGCGCGACGATCGAGGCGCTGGGCGACGGCTGCCCCGCCGCGCTCGCGGTCGGCCAGACGGTGACGGTCAATCCCTACACGAACTGCGGAACCTGCCCGAGCTGCCGCAACCTCCGGGCGAACGCCTGCCAGCACAACGAGACGCTCGGCGTGCAGCGGGACGGCGCGATGCGCGAATACATCGCCCTGCCGTGGCAGAAGGTGATCCCGGTGGACGGCCTCGCGCCGCGCGACGCCGCGCTGATCGAGCCGATGAGCGTCGGCTTTCACGCCGTCGCCCGCGCGCAGGTCACGGACAACGATGTCGTGCTCGTCTTCGGCTGCGGAATGGTGGGCCTCGGCGCCGTGGTGCGCGCCGCGCGTCGCGGCGCGACGGTCGTGGCGGTCGACCTGTCGCCGGAAAAGCTGGCGCTCGCCGCCGCCCTCGGCGCGCGGTACGGCATCGATTCGGCGCGCGAAAACGTCGTCGACCGCATCCGGGAGATCACGGGCGGCGCGGGCGCGGACGTGGTGATCGAGGCCGTCGGCTCCCCGGCGACGTACGTCAGCGCCATCGACACCGTGAGCTTCACGGGCCGTGTCGTGTGCATCGGCTACGCCAAGAGCGAGATTGCGTTCCAGACGAAGTATTTCGTCCAGAAGGAGCTCGACATCCGCGGCAGCCGCAACGCGACGCCCGACGATTTCCGGGCCGTCATCCGCTATCTGCGCACCGCCCGGGCGCCGCTCGACCGGCTCGTGAGCGGCGTCGTGACGCCGGACGAGGCCCCGGCCGCCATGGAGAAATGGGCGGCGGCGCCCGGCCAGGTCTTCAGGATTCTCGTGAAATGGCACTAGACGCACACCGGCACTTCTGGCGCTACACGGACGCGGAATTCGGCTGGATCGCCGACGACTGTCTGCGCCGCGACTTTCTGCCCGGCGACTGCGCGGGGATGGATCCGTGCGTGGCCGTCGAAGCGCGCCAGTCGGTGGCGGAGACGCGGCAGCTCCTCGCGTTCGCGGCCCGTCACGATTTCATCCGGGGCGTGGTCGGCTGGCTGCCGATCGCCGCGCCCGATTTCCCGCAGACGCTCGATGCATTCCTCGCGCCGGGCGCGACGCGCGCGGCGGGCAACGCGCTCGTCGGTCTGCGCCACGTGGTGCAGGACGAGCCGGACGATGACTTCATCCTGCGTCCGGACTTCCTCCGCGGCGTCCGTCATCTGCTGTCGCGCGGCCTGACCTACGACGTGCTCGTCTTCGAGCGGCAGCTGCCGAACGTCCTGAAATTCGTCGACGCGCTGCCGGACGACGCGCGGCTCGTGCTCGACCATCTGGGCAAGCCGAAGGAATTCATGTCATGGGCGAAGCTCGTCCGGGAGCTCGCGCGCCGCGCGAACGTGCGCTGCAAAATTTCCGGGCTCGTGACGGAAGTCGGAAAGACCGACGCAGAATCGCTGCGTCCCTATCTTGAAACGGCGCTCGATGCGTTCAGCGCGGACCGCCTGATGTTCGGCAGCGACTGGCCCGTCGTCACGGCGCACCTGCCGTATGCGGGCTGGAAGGCGGTCGTGGAATCGTTCACCGCCGCGCTGTCGGCGTCGGAGCGCGAAAAGATCATGTCCGACAACGCGGCGTCGTTCTACGGTCTTCCGGCCTGATCACGCCCGGCCAAAGGGAATGACGAAAAAATGAAAACAACCGCTTCTTCGCCACCGCCCGCACGGACGGAACGAAGCTCGGCTTCTTCAAATACGACTCGCCGGTCTCTGACCGTCCGAAGCGGGCCCCCGGCGCGACAGCCTTTCTTCACTGAGCAGCTGCACGCCGTTCCAGCGATCTGAAGGCCTCGTAGTAGCGGCCGCCGAGAATCCGCTGGCCCTCGCGGTCGAAGTGGTGGCGGTCCTGGTTGGCGAGCCCCTCCGACGAGACGACGGCGGCGTTTGAGAGGAGCGAGGGAATCTTTCCGATGCCCGGATTGATGCGCGCGGCATGGTCGCCGTCCGGACGCATCCAGCGGCCGATCTCGCCCGCGATGACCGGCACGTCGCCCTCGCCGAGTTTCGCGCGCAGGGCGGTCATCATCCGCGCGACGTCCTTCGGATAGGCGTCGTTCAGCGCCGTTTCGTCCTTCGCCTTCGCGGCGTCCGTCTCGCCCTGATGCCAGAGGATCGCGATGAACCGGCCGTTCGCCTGCGCCATTTTCGCGCGCGCCAGCGCCGCGGCGTAGTTCGCACCCTTTCGCGGCCCCTTCGGCGGCGGATCCCACGAGGAGAACGGGCTGCCGCCGACCGCGCACGGCACGACGCCGACGCTCTCGCCCGGATGGTCCGCGAGGTAGCGCCTCACAAACTCGTCGACGGGCCCGACCGCCGCCACGGCCTTGTCGAAATGGTAGGGCGCCTTCGCGGCGACCCAGCGCCCGTCCCGGTCGAGCTTGTACGCACGCGGCACCACCGCCCGGTCCGCGTCGGTCATCTCCGCGCGCCCGGCCATGTTGGACTGACCCATGCAGAGGACGAGCTTCATGTCCCTCGGCGCGTCCACCGGTTTCTCGGACGGATCGCGCGCGAGCGCACCGCCCGATTCGAAACGAGCAATGTCCTGTGCGCTGGAAAGCGACGGCTCCGCCGCCGCGCCGGCGGCCGGCTCCGGC
>JAFUEM010000176.1 GCA_017463935.1 Kiritimatiellia bacterium | reverse complement strand
GCGCACGCGCGTGCGGCGTGCGCCTCGGCCGCGGCGAGCAGGGCGGCGAGATTCGCTTCGATCCGGTCGATCGGCACCGGCATGGCGGCGCGGACCGGTGCGGCGGCGGCCGCCATCATGCAGCAGACAAGGAGGGTTGGCATCTTCATGTCACTATTTTACCAAACGGCACGGGCGCGTCTTCACCATTCGCGCGGGAAAACCACACCTTTTGCGTCACGCATTCCGTTCGCGCCATTCGCGCATCGTCAGGCCCGTACGCTTGCGAAAATAGCGCTTGAGGTAGTTTTCCGACTCCCACCCGCAGAGGTTGGCGATGGGGCCGATGGCCTGGTTGGGCTTCTTCAGGAGCTCGATCACCGCCTCGAAGCGGCGGTTCAGGATTTCCTTCAGGACGCTCGATCCGGTGGCGCGCAGAAAGCGCCGCTCCGCCGACCGGCGCATGGGGCAGATGTCGGTGAGCACGTCGATCGCCTTCAGGCCGGAGCAGGCTTCGCGGCGGATGCGCTCGAGCGCCGCCTCCACGGCGGGATCTTCGCAGGCGAGCCGCCGCGACGACTGGCGACGCACGAAATCCGTCGGCGGATAGACGAGGCGGAAGTGCCGCTTCGTGCCGCTGCACACGACCTTTTCGAGAATCTGGACCGCTGCGCGCCCGCCTTCGAAGAAGTCCGCCTGCACCGACGAGATCGTCGGCCGCGCGTTTTCGCACAGGCGCACCGAGTTGTCCACCGCGACGAGCGTGACGTCGCCCGGCACCGCGAGGTCGGCGAGCGGGCAGGCCTTGAGCACGAGGCTGGCGACCTCGTCGTTGGCCGCCATGACGGCGCACGGGCGCGGCAGCTTCGCGAGGAACGCGGCGAAGGCGGCCTGCGCGCTCATGCTGTCCCTGATCGACCACTTGCCGCGGAACGATTCCGCCGGACGGCCGGTCGCGCGGGCGAGTTGCAGGAAAGCCTCCTCGCGCGTGAGCGACCAGTCGAGCGGATCGCACCACGGGATGTAGGCGTAGGACGCGGGCTTGATGCGCAAGAGTTCGCGGAAGGCGATCTGGGCGCAGGCCCGCGAATCGTTGCGCACGGTGTGGACGCCGGGCGGCGTCAGGCGCTCGTCCACGTCGAGGTAGACGAAGGCGACGTGCGGGAATTTGGCGGGCGCGAGGCGGTTCAGTTCGGTATCGCAGTCGACGATGCAGCCGTCAGGCTTCCAGAAATCGATGAAGTCGTCGACCGTCCGCGTCGTGTTGCGCAGCTCGACCTCGTGCACGGCCCAGCCGAACGCCTCGGCGCCGGCGTAGACGCCGCTGAGCTTCTGCTCGATCGTGTCGACCTTGACGTCGGTAATGAAAAGGAGGTTTTTCATCTGCCGCACAGTATATCATATTTTCACAGTCGCAAATGGCGATGTTTTGGCGGCGCGGTTGGACACGAGGGGGCGGATGGATTGTGATACAATAGAGGCATGAGCAAACTCTTTTCATCGCTGCCGCTGGCGGCCTGCCTCGTCGCCGGAGCGGCGGTCCGCGGCACTTTTGCCGCGCCGCAGGAAATCGATGTCGAGCGCCGCATCGATGCGCTGGTCGCGCGCATGACGCTGGAGGAGAAGATCGGCCAGCTCCGCCAGACGAACGGCGGCGCGGTCGGCGAGGCGCTGTCCGAAGACATGTCGGCGGCGCCGCTCGATCCCGCGTTCCTCGCCGACGTCACGGCCGGCAGGTACGGTTCGCTCCTCGGCAGACGCGGCGCGGTCAGCTACAACATCCTGCAGCGGGCGGCGGTCGCGGGGCGGCTCGGCATTCCGCTGCTCATCGGCCACGACATGATCCACTCGTCGCGCACGTGCTACCCGATTCCGCTCGCGCTCGCCTGCGCGTTCGACGAGGACCTGTGGACGCGCATCGGCGCGGCGATCGCGGTCGAGTCGCTGACGGTCGGCTGCAACTGGACGTTCACGCCGATGATCGACGTCGCGCGCGACGCGCGCTGGGGGCGCATCGCGGAATCGGCCGGCAGCGATCCGCTCGTCACGTCGCGCTTTGGCGTCGCGCTGGTGAAGGGGCTGCAGGGCGACGACCTCGCCGACGGCCGCCACATCGCCGCGTGCGCCAAGCACTATGTCGCCTACGGCGCGCCGCTCGGCGGGCGCGACTACAACGCTGTGGAGCTCTCGGACGCCACGCTGCGCGACGTGTATCTGCCGCCGTTCCGCGCGGCGGTCGCGGCGGGCGTGGCGACGGTGATGCCGGCGTTCCATTCTTACAACGACGTGCCGTGCACGATGAATGCCTACCTGCTCCGAGACATCCTGCGCGGCGAAATGGGCTTTCGCGGCCTGACGATTTCCGATTGGGGCGCGGTGGACGAGCTCGTGGCGCACGGCGTCGCGACGCCCGGCGCGGACGCGGCCGCGAAGGCGCTCAACGGCGGCATCGACATGGAGATGGTGACGACGCACTTTGCCGACGGGCTCGCGGAGGCGGTGGCGAAGGGGACGGTCCGGGAGGCGGCGATCGACGCGGCGGTGCGCAACGTCCTGCGCGTCAAGTTCCGGCTCGGTCTCTTCGACCATCCGACGATCGACGCGGCGGCGCTGGAGGCGACGATCGACTTCGCCGCGCACCGCGCGCTCGCGCGGGAGGCCGCTGCGAAGAGCTGCGTTCTCCTGAAGAACGACGGCGTGCTGCCGCTCGCGGCGCCGCGTGTGGCGCTCGTGGGCGACATCGCGACGAATTCCCGGCAGATGCAGGGCACGTGGTCGACGTTCGATTTTTCCAATACGACGAACGACACGCTCCTCGCGGGCCTCGTCGCGGACGGCGTGGACGTCGCCTACACGGAAGCGTACACGCTCACGGGGCGCGTCGATCGCGTTGCGCTGGCGCGCGCGTGCGATGCGGCCGATGTCGTCGTCGCGTGCTTCGGCGACTACCTGGAGAAAACGGGCGAGAACAACGCGAGCGCGCGCATCGAGCTGCCGGGCGAGCAGCTGGCCGTGATCGACGCGGTGAAGGCGACGGGCCGGCCGCTCGTGGCGGTCGTCTTCGGCGGGCGGCCGCTCGCGATCCCTGAGCTCGCCGAGAAGGCGGACGCGATCGTGATGGCGTGGAACCCGGGCGGCGCGGGCGGCTGGGGCGTCGCCGACGTGCTGACGGGCGCGGCGGAACCGTACGGGCGGCTCACGACCGATTTCCCGACGGCGACGGGCGAGTGCCCGAAGTTCTATTCGCGCACCCTGACGGGGCGTCACCACGTGCCGGGCGCGCGCTGGACGACGCGCTACAACGACGTGCCGTTCGCGAGCGTCTATCCGTTCGGCTACGGGCGCACGTACACGACGTTCGCGTATGCGGGCGAGCGCGTGTCGGTGGAGGGCGCGGAGGTCGTCTTCGCGGCGGACGTGACGAACACGGGGTCGCGCAAGGGGCGCGAGCTGGTGCAGGTCTATACGCATGATGTCGTGGCGCAGACCGTGCGGCCGCGCCGGGAACTGAAGGGGTTTCGGCGCGTTGAACTCGCGCCGGGCGAGACGAGGCGCGTGGAGATTCGCGTGCCAGCGGCGACGCTCGGCTACACGGTGGACAAGGTCTACCGCGTGGAGCCGGGGCGGTTCGAGGCGTGGATCGCGCCTGACTCCGACAGCGGAAAGACGCTGACCTTCCGGCTCGACTGACGCGCAGACGCGGGGCCGCGGCTCGGAATTTGTTGTTGCGCAAGCTGTCGCAAAAGGATAGAAGGTCGGGTCGGAAAGCGATGGCGATGGAGGTCCGGATTTGATACAATTAGGGTAAGAATTCAACAGGAGACTCTTCCATGAATTACAAAACCTGCCTGATGTTCGCGGCGCTGGCCGTCGCACCTGTGTTCACCCGCACCGCCCGTGCCGCCGACTACTATGTCAGCATGACCGGCGACGACAACAACGACGGTCTTTCCGCCGAAGCGCCGTTCGCCACAATCGACAAGGCGGTGATTACCGCGACTTCGAGCGAAGACGTCATCCACGTCGCGGCGGGCACCTACTCCACCACGACGCAATGGGGGCCGAACCTTTCGGCCAAGCTCGTCGGCACGGGCACCTCGCGCGATGACGTGGTCATCCAGTCCGCCGGCACGTACCGCACGCTCCGCATGGCGGCGGGCTCGTGGGTCGAGAAGGTGACGGTTGTCGGCGAAGGCACCTACAAGGCCGACAAGGGCGGCGCTATCGAGATGTCCGGCGGCACGGTGACGAACTGCGTCATCCGCGGCGGCACGGCAAAGAACGGCTCCGCCAACACCGAGGGCGGCAACCTCTACGTCAACGGCTCGTCGCTCGTCGTCGATTGCGCCATTTCCGGTGGCCACGCCACCAAGCGCGGCGGCAACGTCTATCTAGACGCCGGCACCGTCCGCGATTGTACAATCACCGGCGGCATCTGCGACAACGTCGGCGGCAATGTTTTCCAAAACACCGGGACGATGGCGAAGTGCCTGATTTCCGGTGGCACTTCGGTGAACGACGGCGGCAACGTGCGCATGAATGGTTCCGGAACGATGGAAGATTGCGTCGTTTCCGGCGGCACGAATACGGCGACCTCCGGCGACAAAAAGGGTGCCAACGTCTATATGGACAGCTCAGCGAAGATTTCGCGCTGCCATCTCATCGGCGGCGTCCATACCGCCTACAATGGCGGCAGCCTTTGCGTTTACAGCTCTTCGGTGCGCGTTGAGGACTGCCTCGTCGAGGGCAGCGAATGCGGCGGCGTCCTGCTCGGCGGGAAATCCTATCTCTACAACTGCACCGTCGTTGACAATGACAAATATGGTGTTTGGGCGTGGAACAACACGCAACACATTTTCAACACGGTCATCTACGGAAACACGGACGGCGATTCAAACAAGGACTGGACGGGCAACATGCCGGAGAACTCTTCAGCCGAATTTCTGAACAACGCAGTTACGGAGAATGGCAGCCGCCACACGACAAGTGCCTACCCGACGCTTGTTCTGCTCGCCGATGACTCCGTCTTTGTGGATTACGCAAATGGCGACTACTCCCCTGCTCCGGGCGGCGCACTTGTCGATGCGGGCATATCCGACCCGCGTGGCGCGTCTGCCTCCGCGACCGATCTCGCCGGCCACCCGCGCGCCAGCGGCGACGTCGACATCGGCTGCTACGAATACCAGAAGCCCGACATGACCGTGCGCATCGACGGCGCGACCTACAGCCAGGCATTCGCCCCCGCGACAGTCACGTTCACGCATGTTGTCGAGAACTCCGCCGATCCCGATACAGTCACGTTCACCTACGACTTCGGCGACGGTTCCGCGACCGAATCCACCTCGGAATCGACGATTTCCCACGCCTATGCCAACCCTGGCGTCTATACCGTCACGATCACGGCGGACAGCGAATGCGAGGATGATGAGACAGCCACGATGGTTTACGATGGTTACGTGCGCGTGGCGTCCTCCACGGTTTACGTGACTGCCGGCAACACGTCCGGACAGGCATTCCCCTACGACAGCGCCGCGACAGGATACTCCTCGCTGAAGACGGCCGTCTCCGAGGCGCTCGACGGCTACACGCTGCTGATTGGCGAGGGCATCTACGAGACGACGGACCAGATTTCGTTCAACAAGGCGCTCACGTTGCGCGGTCTCGGCGACACGCCGGAGGCGGTAATCGTCCGCAACACGTCAGTGACGACGAACTCCTACTACCACCGCACCCTTGAAATGAACAATGCGGCCGGGCGCATCGAGAACATCACCATCGAGGACGGTCGCGTCAGGAACGAGAACGGCGGCAACCTGCGGCTCGTGACCGGCACCGTCTCCAACTGCGTGATCCGAGGCGGCATCGCCGTCGCCGACGGCAGCAACGGAGCCGGCGCTGGCGTGGCGATCGCCGGTGCGGCCACGCTCACCCACTGCGTGATCTCCAACAACGTCGTAGTCGGCACCTCCTCCAACCAGGGGCTTGCCGGCGGTGCCGTGTTCATCACCTACAGTGCGCAAAACGCACGGGTGTCCAACTGCCTGATCGCCTACAACACCTACATTACCAGCGGTGACGAGCCAAAGGACGGCGCGGTTGGCATTCGCTTCGGCGGCAGCAACAACAACACGCAGATCGAGAACAACACCATCGTAGCCAACATAGTGGAGGGTTCCCTGAAGGACGATTCGGCTGGTGTCCACTGCACGACTTGGCATGGTTGCCTTCGCAACAACATCATCGTCGGGAACTACGAAACCGGCAAGGGTAGATACACATCCGTCAAGATGGACGAGGAGCATGGCACCTACGCGAGCAACATCGACGACGCAACGGCGTTCAACGTCTTCAAGAGCTACGCGAACGGCGACTTCACGCTCAACACATCCGGCGTGGCGGTCAACCGCGGCACGACTTCCGGGCTGACGCTTCTGCCATCCGTCGATCTCGCCGGCAATCCTCGCGAATTCGGCAAGGCCATCGACATCGGCTGCTACGAGTGTCAGGTCAGGCCGGGTCTCGCGGTCATCGTCAGGTGAGGACCGCGGGAGGCCTGACGTGATGAGGGCGCTTGCCGCTGTTGTCGTCCTGCTTGCCGCTTCGTCGGCAGGGGCGTCCGGCGAGATGTCCCTCGCGCAGGATCGGGTGGAGGCGGTCCAAAGCGGCAAGCTGACGTTCGAGCCGGGCGGCTCGCTCGTCTTGCGCAGCGCGAGCGCGGAATATGCGTCCGGCTTCCGCCTCCTGCCGCCGCCGGGCGAGTCCGCGTTCGACCTCTCGTCCGCGCGTTACCTCGCAGCCGACCTTGAAAGTCTCGCCGACCATCAGCAACGCCTGTGCCTCCAGATCAAGGACGCGTCCGGCGACGCCTACGCCGGCATTGCGCTCGATCCCGGCGAGAAGGCGACGATCCGGCTCCATCTGCCGCACGATTTCATCTATGCGTCCCCCGACGGCGCAAAGGGCGTCAGGGCGCTGGACACGCACAGCATCACCAGCATTGCGTTCCTTGTCGTCTGGCCGTACGAGGGTCAGTTCGACGGGCTCCTCCACTGCCGCGTCTCCAACGTGCGCCTGACGGGGACGCCCGATTTCGCGCGATGCGTCGCGCCCGGCAGCTACCGGCCGTTCGTCGATGCGTTCGGCCAGTTCGCCCACAGCACGTGGATGAACAAGGTGACGTCCTGCGACGAACTGCGCGCCGACCTGGCCGAGGAGCGTGCGCGCCTCCGTCCCGCGCCGGACGGCTGGGACGAATACGGCGGCTGGGCGGACGGGCCCCAGCTCGAGGCGACGGGAAGCTTCCGCACCGAAAAAGTCAACGGCAAGTGGTGGCTCGTCACGCCGTCGGGACACCTCTTCTATTCGCTTGGCATCAACGTCGTCAAGACGGACAGCGACGCGCCCAACGGCCATTCCCATCCGGATTGGTACGCCAGCGCGGCGCAGTCGGCGATGAGCTTTCCGACGTGGAATCTCAGGGAGAAGTTCGGCACGGCGGACTTCAAGCCGGCTTACTACGACTTCGTGCTGCGGCGCCTTGACGCATGGGGCGTCAACACCCTCGGCAACTGGTCGGACGGCGACTTGACGAAACTTTCCCGCAAGCCGTACGTGCTCACCGCCGTCGCCAAGCCGCAGGGACTGCCGTATCTTTCCGGCGGCTTCTACGATACGCTCGACGAGACGTTCGCCGAGAAGATGCGCGCAGCCGTTGCCGCTGCGTTCGCAGTCGAGGGCTCGGCGCTCGCTTGTGCGGCGACGGATCCGATGTGCATTGGCTTTTTCATCGACAATGAATTGGCGTTCCCCGCGGACAGCGCCTATTACGAGCCGTACTTCAAGGCGTGCAAGGACGCGCTTGCGGCGGCGGCGCCCGGCAAGCTCTACCTCGGCTGCCGCTTCAAGAGTCTGCGCAATTCCGACGCCCTCTGGAACGCGGCGGCGAAGTGGTGCGACGTCATTTCCGTCAATTCCTATGTGAGCAGCGTGGCCGTCTTCACCGAAGGGGCCTATGCCGCGCCGAAGTTCGACCGCCCGGTGATGCACACGGAGTTTCACTTCGGCACGCTGCACCGCGGGATGTTTGCGGCGGGGCTGTGCCCAGTCGGCGACCAGTGCGAACGCGCCCGCAGCTTCCGGCGCGTCGTCGAAGGGGCGCTCCGCCATCCGCTCTTCGTCGGGTCGCACTGGTTCCAGTACCGCGACCAGCCGCTCGTCGGGCGCGGCGACGGCGAGAACTACCAGATCGGCTTTGTCGACGTCTGCGACCGTCCCTACCGGTTGCTGGCGGAGGCCGCGCGGGCAGTCGGCGAGTCGATGTACGACGTGCGCGCGAAGGAAGATTGACGGAAAGGAACGCGATGAAAATGAAGAAGGGCTTTCTTGTGTTGATGGCGTGCGTCGCGCTGGCCGCGACCGACGCGCCGCGGACCGTCGTTTCGCTGTCCGGCCCCGGCTGGTCCTGCGACGGCGAGCCGGTCTCGGTGCCGCACACCTGGAACGCCGGCGACGGCGCGGACT
>JAFUEM010000175.1 GCA_017463935.1 Kiritimatiellia bacterium | reverse complement strand
GGTGCGCGAGCTGGCGCTGAACGCCGGTGACCGCCAGGAGCTCGCGCTCGTGCTCGAGGGGCTGCCGGGCACGCTGCGCCTGACGTCCGTCCCCGAGGGCGCGCGCTTCTACGTCAACGACGCGGCCGAGGGCAAGGGGCCGGTCACGCTCGTCAACCTCCGGCCCGGCACGTACAAGGTCCGCTGCGAGCTCGAGGGCTACGCGACGGTTCTGCGCGACGTGACGCTGGCCAACGGCGCGACCGCGAGCGAGGAATTCCGCCTGATGAACGTCATGGGATCGCTGGAGGTGCGCACGACGCCGCCGGGCGCGACGCTGATCCTGGACGGCCACGCCGTCGGCACCACCCGGTCGGCGGATCCCGCCGCCGAGAAGAGCGACGTGCTGATCCTGCCCAACCTCTCCGAGGGCGAGCACACGCTCGTCGTGCGCAAGGACGGCTACGCCGAGGTCGTGCGCCATCCCGCCGTCGCGGCGAAGAGCGCATCGCGCGTCACCGTCGCGCTCAAGCGCCTCTTCATCCCCAACATCGAGATCGAGACGCCGACCGGCATCTACCGGGGCGTGCTCGTGGAGAACACGGCGGCGGCGGTGATGATCGAGACGTCGCCGGGCGTCTCGCGCCTCTTCCCGCGCGCCGAGATCCGCCGCATCGACGTGATCGACAGGGCGCTGCGGCCGTGAAGAAGCGGCTCGACCTTCTGCTGGTGGAGCGCGGCCTCGCCGACAGCCGCACGCGCGCGCAGGCGCTCGTGCTGGAGGGCAAGGTCCGCGTCGCGGGTGCGGTCGAGCGCAAGGCGTCGCGTCAGCTGGACGACGGCGCGGCGCTGACGGTTGACGCGCCGCCACGCTTCGTCAGCCGGGGCGGCGAGAAGCTGGAGGGCGCGTTCGCGAAGTGGCCGTCGCTGTCGGCGGCGGGCAAGATCTGCCTCGACGTCGGCTCGTCGACGGGCGGCTTCACCGACTGCCTCCTGCAGCACGGCGCGGCGCAGGTGATGGCGGTGGACGTCGGCACGAACCAGCTCGCGTGGAAGCTGCGCGCCGATCCGCGCGTCTGGGTGCGCGAGAACTACAACGCGCGCTACATGGTCGCGGCGGACCTGCCACACGTGCCGACGCTGGCGGTGACGGACGTCTCGTTCATTTCGCTGAAGCTGATCCTGCCGCCGATCGCGTCGGTGCTCGCGCCGGGCGGCGAGATCGTCGCCTTGATCAAGCCGCAGTTCGAGGTCGGCAGGGGCCATGCGCCCGGCGGGCTCGTCCGCGACGACGCGCGGCGCGTCGCGGCGCGCGACGACATCGTCGTGTTCGCGACGGAGACGCTGGGGCTGACGCTCCGGGGGCTCGACGAATCGCCCATCCGCGGCCGCGAGATGGGCAACATCGAATATCTCTCGTACTGGAAGAAGCCGTAAGGCGGGCCGGTCCGCGCGCGGCGCGACTGTGAAGGTCACCGCCCGTGACGGCGCGCTCGTCCTGTGGCGGAGGTGGCGTTTGCAAACGGACTGACCGTATCACATCGACCGTATCACAAGGGTCTGTCCCTCAAACACTAATTGTGGGATGTGGGGTATGCCGCAGCAAAGTACGATCTGCCCGTCAAGGCAACTGTTGCCGAGGCGGTTGATTGGGCAAATGATTTGATCGACAAGATATCACGGGCCTGACATGACTTTGATGTCATAGAGCTGCATGGCCTTGGCTCGTCCATCAACTGCCTCGGCCGCCGCGTCACGTCCTACACCACCCGCGACCCCAAGGAGATTGCGAAGTTGCTGGCAGTGGTGTCCTGAACGCTGCCGGAGAAGCGACGCCCAATCGGGTTTCATGCGTGACGCCGCGCGGTTGCGCTGATGCGCCGCGTAGAGACAGGGGTAAAAGATAGCATGAGTTACTGTATCAATAGAACTGTATCAATAAGCTGACCCTTTTGACAACGAGGCGAAGACGTACGACCCGAGCGCAAGATTTCGTGAACTATGCCAAGGTCGGGCGGGCGGTCAGGGCGACGGGGCGGAAGAGACCGCCAAGGGTGGCGAGTGGCGTGAAGGCGCCGGTTTCCGGGTCGTAGTGGAGCGCGACGACTTCGCCGGAGCGCTCCAGCGCGACGAGCGCGAGCGTGTCCGTGACGAAGATGAAATCGCGCGGCCACGAGCCGGAAAGAAGCGTGCGCGATTTGAACGAAAGCCGACCCGTCGATTCGTCGAAGTCGTAGACGACGAGCGAATTCTCCCCGCGGTTCGAGACGACGATTCGCTTTCCGTCGGGCGTGAAGCGAATCGCGGCGGCGAGATCCGTGCCGGTCGTGCCGATCACGGGGCCGACGGGGAGCGCCGCCCGCTCCAGCGTTGGCAGTAGATCGAGAAGACGGAAGCCGTCGACCGGATTCCACGCGAGCGACGAGACGAGATTGCCGAGCTCCGAGACGAGAAAGGCAAGACGCCCGTTCGGGTGGAAGAGGAGGTGGCGCGGCCCCGCGCCGGCGGGCGATGTCTTGAACCGGCGTCCGCTTGGATATTCGACAAGTTCATCCAGCCCCAAATCGCAGACGACATAGCCCGAACCATCGGGCAGCGGGCACGATTGATGGCAGTGCGCGGCGTTCTGGCGCGGGAGATTCGGCCCGCTGCCGCTGTGCCGGTGGATGACGAGTTCGCCGAACGTGCCGTCCGCAACCGCGACAGAGCCCGCGAAGCTGCCGAGATAGTCGGCGAAGACGACGCGGTCCGTCCGCGCGGCAACGTGGCAGACGCAAGTGCCGAGCGCCACCGCGTCGCGGCGCGTCAACGACGCATCTGCGCCGACGGCGAACGCGGCAAGCCCTTCGCCCGTGCAGGTATAGAGCCACTTTCCGTCCGGCGAAAACGCCTGATAGAGCGCGTTCGGGACGCGGTAGTCGGCGGTGACGGCCAGTGCGCCGGATGCTTCATCCAGCTCGATTGTCTTCAATCCGTTCGGGTGGTTCTCATCCGTATAGCAACCGAGATAAACAGTCATGGCAAGCAGTCCGATCATTGGTTAAATGGACAGTGGCAACATTTTCACTTTGGCAGCATTCACCCGTGGTAATACTTCACGCTGTCCGGCGGCCGGATGTTCGTGAGCGTGCCGACGTAGTGCCGGAGCCAGTGGTCGGCTTTTGGATGGGCGGCGGCCGCCTCCTCGTCCAGCTCGATGCCGAGGCCGGGGCGGTCCGAGGGATACATGAGGCCGTCCGCGAAGCGCACGTCCTCGTCGATCACGTCCTTGCGCCACGGCACATCGTCGAACAGCGTCTCGTGGATGCAGTAGCCGGGCGTCGAGACGCCGAGCGCCAGCGTGACGGCGTTCGCCACGGGGCCGGACGGATTGTGCGCGCAGAAGGGGATGTGGTGCGCGTCGCAGATGGCGGCGATCTGCTTCATGCCGGTCAGTCCGCCCGCGTGCGACGAATCGGGCTGCAGGTAGTCGCACGCGCGCAGTTCGATCGCGTCGAGGATCTGCTGCGTCGTGTAGAGGCGTTCGCCGCACGCGATCGGCACGCGCACGCGCGAACGGACGTCGGCCAGGGCGCGCAGCGTGTCCGGGATGACGGGCTCTTCCACCCAGTACGGCGAAAACTCCTCCAGCGCGTGACAGACGCGGAGCGCGGTCGGCACGTCGAAGCGTCCGTGACATTCGATCAGGATTTCGGCCTTGCCCTCCGTCGCGGCCTTCACCGCCGCGACGCACCGGAGCGCCTTCTTGAAGTCTTCCGGCGGCAGCTGCCGGTAGTTCTTGCCGAACGGGTCCCACTTGAGCCCGCGAAATCCGGCGGCGACTGCGGCCTCGGCTTTCGCGGCGAATTCCTCCGGCTCCTTCGCGCCCGAGAACCAGCAGTTGGCATAGCAGGGAACGCCGTCGCGGCACTTGCCGCCGAGGAGCTTCCAGACGGGCAGGCCGAGCGCCTTTCCCTTGATGTCCCACAGCGCCATGTCAACCGCCGAAAGCGCGCTCATGAGCACCGCCCCGCCGCGCCAGTAGGCGTCGCGGTAGTTTTCGTGGAAGATCCATTCGGTGTCGAACGGATCCTTCCCGACCAGCGCGTGCTCCAGGTCGGCCAGCGCGCCGAGAAGGGCGTTTTCCTTGTATTCGAGCGTGCCCTCGCCGATGCCGGAGAGGCCCTCGTCGGTCATCACCTTGACGAACACCCAGTTCGTCCGGAAGCAGTCGATTGCGAATGTCTTGATCGATTTGATTTTCATGGCCGTTGTAGACAGGATTGACAGGATTATTCCGCGATTCGATCTTTGTTGAATGTGAAGAAGAAGCTGAACGCCAGAAGCGCCGCGCCGAGCGCGTAGGCGCCCGCCATGATGCCGAAGCCGATCTCGAAGCCATGCACGCCCCGGCTGTGCGACAGCGTCCCCATCGCCACGCCGGAGAGCCCGCCGAAGAAAAAGGCGATCATGTTGAGCAGCCCGACCGCCGTCGAGCGGTGCTGCGGCGCGACGACATCGAAGAGCGATGCGTGCGTGTTGACCTCGAAGAAGCCGCGAAAGACGCCGTAGACGCTCGCGGCGATCAGAAGCGCGGTGAAGGACGGCGCGCGGCCGATCCACAGCAGCGCGGGTGCGCCGCAGAGAAGGGCTGCCGCCTGGAAGCCGAGTCGGAAGCGCGGCATCTTCGCCACGAAACGGTCGGTGATGATGCCGCCCGCGAGAATCGCCGCAAACGCGAAAAGGTGGTGCCATAGCATCACGCCCTTGCCGGCTTCGCCCACGCCGATCGCGAATTTCTCGGCGGCGAACTTCGGCGCCCAGAAGAGATAGGCGTTGTTGACGAAGACGATGGCGACGAATCCCGCCGTGGCGCATAGCGCCGACGGGTTGCAGAAGTAGGCCTTCAAGCCTGCCGTGAGAGACGTCTTGTCGCGCGGCGGCGCAGAGGCGCGGCGCGTTGCCTCTCTCTCGGCGTCTCTGCGCGAGTCATTGTCCTTCAGACCCCAGATGAAGAAGATCCCCAGCGCGCAGCCGGCCGCACCGAACGCGATGAAGACGTTGCGCCACGTGCCGAGCAGTCCGAGCGCCCACGCGACGATCAGCCCCGAGGCCATGAGCCCCACATAGAGCGCCGCCTGATGGATGGAGAGCGCGACGGAACGTGTCTCCTTGTGGTGAACGGCGATGAGCGCGTAGGCGCTCGGGGCGTAGAAGCTCTCGCCGACGCCGGTCGCGATCGAGCGGAAGAAGAGCGCTCCGAGGAATCCGCCGATAAAGCCCATGCACACGGTCATGAGCGACCAGGCGATCAGCGACAGGGTGATGATCCACTTGCGCGAGAAGCGGTCGCCGAGAAAGCCCGCGACGACCGTCATCGCCGCGAGCGTCCACGACAGCGTCGTGTTGATCCACCCGATCTGAACGTCCGTGAGATTCAGTTCGTCCTGAATCGGAATGGTCAGCAGCCCGAAGAGCGCCCGATCCGCCTGATGGAAGAAGAACGCGCAGCTGAGCATTCCGATGAGCAGCCATTTGTAATGCTTAGACATCCACGTCCTCCGGCATGTGCTGGCACGAGCAGCCCGCGTCGCACGTGACGATCTCGCCCGTCATGTTCGACGAATCGTCCGAGGCCAGGAACGCGACGACGTTCGCGATGTCGGCGCCTTTCGCCTCGCGCCGGAGCGGACAGTTGAGGCGGCGGCGCGCGGCCTTTTCCGGATCGAGCGTCTCCCAGCGCTCCGTATAGATGTAGCCCGGCGCGCAGCAGTTGACACGGATGCCGAGCGGCGCGAGGTCGAGCGCGAGCGCGCGCACCATGGAGTTGATCGCTCCCTTGGAGGTGCAGTAGGCGGTGCGGTGGCGGATCGCGCGCATGGCGGTGTTGGACGAGAGGAAGACGACGACGCCGCGCGATTCCTGCTTCATGAAGAAGCGATTGCACGCCGTCTGCGTCACGCGGAAGCCGCCGACCACGTTCGTCTTGAGGACGTCCCAGAAACGCTCGGCATCCATCTCCAGCGGCCCGCCGTGGCCGAGCCCCTGGTTCGCGGCGTTGTTGACAAGGATGTCCAGCCGCCCCGCGTCGTGTTCGATCGTGTCGAACAGCGCCGCGACCTGCGCGGCATCGGAGATGTCGCACGCCTGCGAAATCACGCCGTCCAGCCCGCGCGCCCTGAGTTCGGCGGCTCCCTTGGCGGTGGAGGCTTCGCTCGACCCGCACATGTAGACCTTCGCCCCGTCGCGGGTGAACCGCTCGACGAGATCGAGCCCCGTGTTTCTGTTGCCGCCCGTCACCAGGACGACTTTGCCGTCAAACCTGCCCATAATCCTCCTTGTCGTGATTGTCAGACTTGTCGTAATGAGTGGAACACTGCATATTATAGCAGACGGCATGGCTGGTTATAATTCCGTTTGCGATTGACATTGCATCCTGTTTGCGAATATGATAGACTGATGCGCATGGAGACGATTCTCTACTTTCAGTCACAGTCCAAGACAAATGCGGCGGAAAAGCTCGGCGGCGTCCAGGATGTCGCCGCGAAATGCGGCTGGCTGGTGCAGACCGTTCCCGGTCTGCCGTCGGCGAAGCGGATCGCGGCGCTGGTCGAGTTCTGGCACCCGGTCGGCGCGATTGTCGAATGCGGCGGCACGGCGGCGACGGTCGCGCCGGCCGTCTTCGGCGGTCTGCCGGTCGTGTTCTTCGACCACGATCCGTCATGTCTGCCCCGGAACGCCTTCTGCGTCACGCACGATTCCGCGGCGACCGCGCAGATGGCCGCGCGCGAGCTCCTGCGCACCGACGCGACGGCCTTCGCCTTCGCGCCGTATCCGGAGCCGCGGTTCTGGAGTGCGGCGCGCGAGCGCGGCTTTGTCTCGGCGCTGTCGCTGAACGGACGCGGCTGCCGCGTGTTCACCGGGCGGCCGTCGCCCGCGGACCCCACCCGCTACACGCGCGAGCTGCGTGCGTTCGTCGCGGCGCTGCCCAAGCCCTGCGCGCTCTTCGCGGCCAACGACGACGTCGCTGCGGAGGTTTTGTCGGCGGCGGTCTTCGC
>JAFUEM010000174.1 GCA_017463935.1 Kiritimatiellia bacterium | reverse complement strand
GGCGACCCGCCCCGACGGATCCATCACCGCGAGGAACGGCCGCGTCCACGCCTCGCCGCGCTGGCGCGCGACGAGCACCGGCGTGCGGCTGTCGCGCGTGATGCCGTAGTCGGGGTTCTTGACGCGGCTGAGGCCCTCCGTCGCGGGCGCGAGGCCCCGGATGAACGTGCGGTCCGCGGCGCCGTTCATGAAGACGGTCATCGTCACGGTCCCCTCGGGGCGCGCCCAGTCGAAGCGCGCCTTCACATCGCGTTCGCCCGCGCGCGCGAACTTCTCCTTGATGTACGAGAGCGCGTAGACGCCCGACTCCACGAAGGCGATCTCCTCCGTCGGCGCGAGCGTCCCGTCCAGCGTCAGCGTGTCGCCGAAGTTGTGGTAGTAGTAGTCGTGCCACTCCGGCGCGCCGTCGCCCACGCGGCTGCGGAACGCGTCGACGAAATACGCCGTGCCGTCGGCGTGCTTCACGTAGGCCGTCGTGCGCAGCTGCTCCGCGCCCGTCGCGGGCTCGCGGAAGCGGACGGTCGCCCAGCTGTCGCCGTGCGCGACGAGCGTGAACGGATGGAAGCACTTCATCGGCACGTAGTCCGAGCGGCTGTTGACCATCACCGTGTTGTGCGCCGGGAAGCGGCTGTAGTATTCCCTGTAGTCGTCGCCCGAATAGAGCGACCAGCCCACGCCCGCGTCCGGCGCGAGGCGATAGCCCTTCGCGTAGAGCTCGAGCGAAATGCCGTTCGCGTGCTGGTGGTTGCCCAGCGACGCGTTGAGCGCGAAGGCGACGTCGTTCACCGCGTCCATGCCGCTGCGCGCGACGAGCCAGCTCGCGTTCGGCGCATAGAAGAACGGCGCGGGCGCGGCGTCGCCGGCGTGCGCCGCGACCTCCTTCGGCAGCGCCGACGGATGCGTGTCGCCGAAGCCGATGAGCATGTTGTCGGGGAAGAGGTATTCGCGCGCGGCAGGGAACGCCCGGCGCAGGACGGGCACCTCCGCGAAGAGGTCGATGCCGACGTGGCGCTCCAGCCGGTCCGCGAGCTTGGCGAGATCCTTGAGCGTGACGATCGAGTAGCCGGGGCACTCGAACCAGATGCCCGTCGCGGGATCGAAGCCCTTCGCGCAGAGGTCGCGCACCGAAAGGTTGCGGATGCTGGAGCGGTTCATCACGACGTCGATGTAGTGCGCGCGCCCCTTGCCGTCCGCGTACGCCGCGTCATCGTCCAGGACGAGCGCCACGTCGAGGATGAAGTTGAGCTGCATGATGTCCCAGTTGTTGTCGGCCACGCCGTTCGCGATCTGGACCTCCGCCCACTTCTTGAGCGCCGCCTCCAGCGGGGCCTTCCGGTCGGGATGGTGCGCAGCGATCCACGGCTTCAGCCGCGCGTACGTCGCGCAGGCGCTGGTGAGCACGTCGTCGTGGATCGTCTCCATCGACTGCAGGCCGAAGAGCGTCTGGAGGTGCCCGTGGTTCAGATCGGTCGGCACGTTGCGCGCGAGGATGCCGGCGAGGTAGGTGTCGAGCACCCGGAACGCGAGACGCCGGTACGGCTCCTCCTCCAGCTCCGCCGCGTCGCGCGCGAGGCCCAGGATCTCCCGGTTGAGGCTGTCGATGATCGAACCCGTCTGGCCGTACGGCACCCACTGCGCGTCGCCGCCGTCGCGCGGCGCAAGGAAGAGCCCGCGCGGATCCTCGCTGCGGCGCGGCCGGTCCTCGACGCGCGGGCGCGCGAACAGGGTCACGTGGCCGCG
>JAFUEM010000061.1 GCA_017463935.1 Kiritimatiellia bacterium | reverse complement strand
TCCGTCACGGAGCGCGTCCGCCTCGGCCTGGGCAAGACGCGGGAAATCGTCTACAAGACGATGTGGAGCCCGCTGCCGCAGCGCCTCGTCGAGAAACGTCTCGCGCGGCGCAGCACCGGCTACGGCGCCTACACGCTGGCGCGCGTCGAGGCGTTCCGCGCGCTCGGGATTTCCTACGGCCGCCACCGGCTCCTCGCGCGCAACGACGGCGTCCCCTACCGGTGGGCCGTGCGGCGCGGCGAAAGCGATGCACCCGCCGTCGTCATCACGGACGAGACGGCCGACGTGACGTTCACGACGCCGGACCAGACGGTGTGGATCCAGCACGCGAACGGCAGCTGGAAGGGCGATCCCTTCCAGAATTCGTGGGAGCATGTCGCCGAGAAGTTCGCGGTCGCTGACCTGTCGGCGGAGTCGGAGGATCTCTATTTCGCGCCGGTCCTGGCCGTCGGCGACGGCTGGGCGATGGCGGTGACGGAAAGCGATCTGCGCGACTACGCGGGCTGGAACTTCCGCCGCAGCGCCGCATGCCCCGCGACGCTCGCGGGCGCGTTCGCCAAGTGGCCGCGCCGGGAGGCGTACGGCGAAGGGGATCGCCTGTCGGAAACGGAACGGTTGCGTCACGTCCGCGTCCTCGAACGCACGGACTGCCTCGTCGAGACGACGGCCCCGCGGACGCTGCCCTGGCGCGTCTTCCTGCTGGGCGATACGCCCGCGGCCCTCATCGGCAGCACGCTCGTCGACGAGCTGGCCGCGCCGAATGTCCTCGGCGAGACGTCGTGGGTCCGGCCCGGCAAGGTTGCGTGGGACTGGTGGAACGACTGGAACCTCGAAGGCGTCGATTTCACGCCGGGCGTCAATACGCGCACGTACGAGCAGTACATCGACTTTGCGGCGGAGCACGGCATCGCGTACGTCATCCTCGACGAGGGATGGAGCGCGGCGCTGAATATCTGGCAGGTGCAGCCGGACATCGACCTCCCGCATCTGATCGACTACGGTGCCGCGCGCGGCGTCGGACTCATCCTCTGGATGGCGTGGGCGCAGGCTGTCGGCGACGAGGCGCGCGTCGCCGCGCACTTCGCCGCAATGGGGGTCAAGGGTTTCAAGGTCGATTTCATGGATCGCGACGATGCGGAGGTCGTGCGCTTCCTGGAGACGTTCGCCGCCGCGTGCGCCCGCCACCGGCTGATCGTCGACTACCACGGGATGTTCAAGCCGACGGGTCTGCACGTGACCTATCCCAACATCGTCAACTACGAGGGCGTGTTCGGGCTTGAGCAGATGAAGTGGGACGGAACGACCGACATGATCGCCAACGACTGCACGATCCCGTTCGTGCGCGGCCTCGCCGGGCCCATGGACTACACGCCCGGCGCGATGCTGAACTTCACGCGCGATGCGTTCCGGCCCGACATGCACAATCCCGGCTCGCTCGGCACGCGCGTTCACCAGATGGCGCTCATGAGCCTCTTTTCTGGGCCGCTCCAGATGCTGTGCGATTCGCCGACGAAGTACGCGCGCGAGCCGGACTGCTGCGCGTTCATCGCGCGCGTGCCGACGGTCTGGGACGAGACGCGCGCGCTCTCCTGCAGCGAGGTCGGCCGCCACGTCGTCGAGCTGCGGCGCGCGGGCGACGTCTACTATCTCTCCGCGATCTGCGACTGGTCGGGCTATGCGCTTCTGTTGAAGCTGGACTTCCTGTCGGAAGGGGAGTGGACGGCGGAAATCTTCGCCGACGCTCCCGACGCCGACACGGAGCCGACGCACTACGTGCGCACCGTGCGGACGGTCACGCGCGAGACGGTCTGGCCGATCTGCCTTGCGCCCGGCGGCGGCTTCACGGCGCGGATCGCGCGGCCGGAGTGAGCGCGATGCGTTCGCTTGCCGCGTCAGCATGCTTGCACAAACGCGACTGGTTATGCTATAATAGTGGCATAACTCTTGGAACCTTCTGCAGGGGGGAGGCGCAAAAGAGTGATCCTAAAGGAAAGAGAGTGGTCATGCAAGTCGTGAAGATGCGGTCTGAATTTCGTTCCATGGCGCTCGTTTGCACGCTGGCGCTCGGGTTCGCAGGAGGCGCCGCGCGGGCGGAGTATCCCTCGCAGGACATAATCAGTCTCAACATCTCGAACAATTCGGATTATACGATGGCCGGCGACGGCGAGACCGAGACGCTCGCCGGCACGCTCCCCGACAATGCCTGGCAGAATACGGCGAATGCAGACCGGACGGGCGTGGTGCATTCCGGCGATGCGCGCAACGGCTATCGCAACGGCGTAGCTGCCTGGGACGGAACTTCACAATCAGTCACCAATCTCGCCGATGTTGTCTTCACTTGGGCTGTGTCGGGGGGCGGAGTCGCCAACTACGGCACAAATGGCGACCGCACACCGGTATTTCAGAGGGCGTGGCTCGCGAGGCTGTCATCTACAAGTACCGACGGCGAAATCGTTCTTCAGAACATACCGTATGAAAAGTACGACGTAATCGTCTATGTGTCAGGGAAATCCACTGTTACGGACGTGAGAGCGGTTCGCGTCAACGGGTTGCCGTATCGCTGGAGCAGTTCAAATAACGCAATGGAATCCAGCGATTCTGCTTGGGGGGCTATGCAAAATACGCCGGAAATCGGCAAGAACGCTTTGAGAATTCCCGGCGTCACGACTCCGGATTTGCATATTCGCATGGCCAATGCGACGTCGTATGGCATCTCTGCCGTCCAAATCGTCCGCGACATGACAGCCGGAAACGAAAACGGTTACCAAAAGGCAACTGGCAAGGTCATCAGCGTGAACCTCCAGTCCGCGAAGAACAATACCGGCTACAAGACAGGAAATGTCGGTCTCGAGAGCGTACCGTATGACGCGTGGACGCAGGACGGTCTATCGCTTGCAGACAATAACGCCAATTATGACAGAGATGTCAGCGTAACTGTCAAAGAATGGGATGCCGAAAAGCAGGAAGTCAAGACACTTTCAGGCGTGACGCTTCACGAGAAGGTTAATAACGCATATTATTTCGGATCGGATTATGTACCTCAGCCGCACATTCTCTCCGGCTATGCTGACGACAGTGCGAGGCCGGAAATCACTGTGACGGGTGTGCCATACAAGAAGTACGATGTGATCGTGTATTGCGCCACGGACATGGAAAACCGCTATTTCGGCCCCGTGACCGTCAATGGCACGCCCTATCGGTGGAGCGCGAGCGGCGGCACGACGCAGCAGGCGGAAGCCGAAACATCGACAGCCGCGACGCGCTGGGGGTATTCGCAGGCGCGCGTCATGTCGTATGGCGGCAACGCCATTCGCGTGACGGGCCAGACCTCCTCGACGCTGACGATCAAGGGCGCGAACAACGCAAACAGCGCGCGCGGCGGCATTGCGGGCTTCCAGGTTGTCGACACGTACGATCCGGACGAAATCGAAGGCGTGACGGTTGAAGACGGCGGAACCTACGCGATCGAGGCGGCGCTGACGGATGCCGTGCGGCTTGTCTGCGAAGGTTCGCTGACGATAGCTGGCGCGAATGACTACACGGTCGTCAACGACGATCTCACCAAGCTCGACCTCGACGGCGTGACCGGCACGGTGACGCTCGGCGCGAACACGCTCTACACGCTCGGCGCGGACCGTGCGCTTCCGTCGGGCTACGTCTTCGGCCAAGGCTCGTCCGTCGCCCTAACCGAGACGGTTGCCGAATACGCGAACGACAGTCTTTCCGTTTCCGGCCTGACCGGAGTCTCGACGGTTGTGCTGACGCGGCTCGACGGCACGACAGAGACGCTGACCGTCATGGACGGCGCGGCAACGCGCGGCGACGGAACGAACGTGAAGGTGACCGGGCCTGCGGCGCTGTACGATTTTACGTTCACAAACACATTCGCCACGGCTGCGGGTTCGCGCAAGTCTGCTGAACTTAGCCACAGCACCGCGAACTGGATTTTGGACGGCGACGACAATCCAGTAGCCTCGAGTCTTACTTCCTGCCCATGGGTCAGCATGAAACCGGAAATGGCCAATTGGAACGAGTTTTCTACCGCTGTGGCGGGAACGATGCCGAGCGGGACGAAGACGATGTTCATCAGCTTCGGCAGTGCTTCCAACAGCGGCAAGACGCGGTACGCGCTGTTTCTCGCCACGGGCGCGGCGGAGAACGAGGTGGATGTCAGCTACGGAAACGAAGGCTCCAGCACGGTGCTTACCACGATGACCGTTCCGAATGCCGCGACCGCCCGGCACTTCTACGGTTTTGTCGTGTCGGACAACAGGACGAAGCTGACCATCTATCTCGACGGGATGAAGTGGAAAACGGTGACGAGGGCGGCAGGCTTCCAGCTGGGCACGTCAGACCATGGCGGCATCCAGTGCGGCTCTGCGTTCGGCGGCTTGCCAAATGGATATTCCGGCGCATCGAATGGCGACATCTACACGCTGCTCGTCTACGACTACCTGCTTTCCGCCGCGCAGATCGAAAAGCTGAAGGAGATGTATCCCTACACGTCGCCGAACGGCTCGTACCGGCGCAATGTGTCGGGCGCGGTCTCGTTCGCGTCCGCCGGCGCATGGACGAAGGCCGGCGATGAGGAAAACACGTACGAGGCGCCGGCGGATGGCGCGGCGGCGGAGCTGACGGCGGCGGGTGACGCCGTCGTGACGGCCAATGCGAGCCTTAAGCTCGAATCCCTGACGCTGGGCGGAGAAGGTTCGATTTCCTTCAAAAAGAGCGCGGAAGGGGCGATTGTTAACAACGGACTTACGACGATCGGCACGGCCGTGACGAACGAATGCGGCGCCGTGTCGATCAGCGGCGGCCCGACGGTAATCGCCGATGGCGGGAGTATCTGCTTCGACTGCTCCGCGCTCGACCTCTGGCAATATGTTTCGGAGACGCTCATCCCGCTCACGGGCGAAATCGAAGAGCGGGCCGAAGGCATCGTTACGTGCATCCTGCCTGCCGGCTATGCCGCGCGCGAGCATACGGCGGAACTTGTCTACGCAAGCGGCAGCTATCAACTGCGCGTTGCCCCGCGCGCGGGGAGGGACGTCTATCTCCCGGCGGGAACGACGGTGTTCACAGATGACACGCAGGTAACATGGACCGAGGGCGAAGGCGATGCGGCCGTCGTGGTGACAGGCTATGCGATTGCAGGGGACACCGTCCACTTCTCGGCTGCCGACACGGTTGCCGTGGAGCGCTCGATGGCAGTCGCGGGATATGCGTTTGGCGATTACGCCGGGACGCTCACATTTGCGCCAGAGAGCGAAGAGCTTATCCTGAATATCCCCGTGACAGGCGCCGGCAAGGTGGTTGTCTCCTCCGGCACGGTGCAGTCGCGCGGCAGTTTCGCGACGAACATTGACGTTGCCGGCGGCGCGACGCTGAAACTCGGCGCAATCGGCGGTTTCGGCGCGACGGGCAACGGCGCGTCGCCGAGCGGCAAGGCCATCACGGTGCAGGGCACGGTCGAACTGAACGGCACGGAAGGGTGCAACGCCTACACGCTCGCGGGCGGAACGCTGCAGAACAACGGTGCCGCGATTGGCACCGGCCAGCGCCAGACGTGTGCCCTGACCTTGACGGCCGACTCGACCGTCCACGCCGGCTCCGATTTTGGATTGATCGGAAACGGCTATGCGGCCACGACGCTCGATCTCGGCGGCCATACGCTCACGAAGACGGGCGATGCCAAGTTCTGGCTCTACAACACGACGGTTTCGGGTGGCGGCAAGATCAAGATCGACGCCGGTTCCGTCTATGCGCACGGCTCGCTGAGCGCGTCCGGCACGGCGTTCGAGATCGCCGAGGGCGCCACGCTCGCGGCGCGGACGGACAGCTTCGCCGTCGGCGCGCTCTCCGGCAAGGGCACGGTCGATCTCGGCCTGCAGCGTCCGTCGGCGCCGCTGGCGTTTGCGGCGGGCAGCGAATTGACGCTCAAGGTCGTGCTCGCGAATTCCACCGAGGCGCAGGTGCGCATTCCCTACACCGGCAAGCCGAAGTCCGTCGAGGTCTACGAGAGCGACTGGAACAACTTGTGCGGCGTCGCGACGGTGAGCTACGACGGCGGCTCTATCGTCATCGACGTCGAGGTGGCGAATACGACGCGCGCGAACCCGGCGAAGGACGGCGACACCGCGACATTCACAAACGTCTTCCGCGGAACCGAAGACGCCACCTGGGAGACGCTGAGTGACTGGTATGTGGCAAGCGGCAATCGGTGGGCAAGCTATTCCGGCACGATTGCGCCGGCCAAGGCAAACAGCGACCAATGGGCTCCCGTACTGGTGGACGGGGATTTTGTGAAGCTGACGCCTGGCAGCGACGGCTACAAAGAGGTTGCCGCCCAGGCGCTTGAGGGCTGGAATCTCAGGCTGGGGCTCTTCAACGGCGTGAGAGTGACGGTCGGTTCGCTCACCAAAGTGCAAAGCGATTCATCCGGCAGCTGGTTCATGGTCGACGACTCTTCGCAGCTTGTGATCGCGGGGCGCGGCAACGGCAACAACGGTGGAAATCTCAGCTTCTATGTCGCGGCGAAGGACGGCATCACGTTCAAGACCGATTTCAAGTTCAATCAGAACGGCGCCAACACCGTTTATTACAGCCTCGCGGGCGATGGTTCCGTGATGTACGAGAACGGCGTGACGACGGGAACGCATATCATCAACAGGGTGAAGCTCCCCGTCGGCAACCCGCAGTCGAAGCTCAAGAAGCTCATCACCCGAAAGCTCGTCTCGTTCGGATCGAAGGTTGAGGGCAATGTCGCGTTCGATCTTTCGCAGGCGACGGTGACGTCGCTCGATGAGACGCTGACGATGACGGCGTTCACGCCGTCGGAGGAGAATCCGGCGCTCACGACCGACGCGGACTTCGGCACGTATCAGCTGACGCAGACCGACGATGGCGTGTACATAACCTACGTCGGCTACGGCGTGCCGTTTGCGATCCGCCTTCGGTGAGCAGGCGAGACGCCTCGGCTTCTCGAACCCGAGAAACCCCGTTCCGCGCGATGCGCGCGGGGCGGGGTTGATTTACGCGCGGCAATATAGTAAAATACCGCCTGTCCGCACGCGTGTGCGGTCGTTGAACAGAAAGGAATTCAGCAAATGGCCTGTTTCACCGTGCCGCTCGCGACAGCGGCCGTCACCACGGCGGCTTCCGCCGCGCTTCCCGCCGCCACACGGCGCAATCCCTTCATCGCCCGCCTGCCTTGGCTCGGCAAGATGCTCTTCGGCGGCAGCTTCCTCCTGGCGATCGAGCACGTCTACCACGGCGAAGTCACGTTCACGCCGCCGTTCCTCACCGCGCTCGCGGAAGGGCCCGAGGCGGTGCGCAACATGCTGCACGAAATGGCGACGCGCGGCGTGGCGATGACCGCGCTCGTCACCGTCGCCTGGGCGGGGCTCGTCGCCGTCAGCGCGTACGTCGCGCGCCGAAAGGAGGCCGCATCATGGGCGCGCTGACCTTGACATCGCTCGCGGCGGCGCTCGTCTTCACGGCGCTCTTCTTCGTCTGCCGGCGGC
>JAFUEM010000173.1 GCA_017463935.1 Kiritimatiellia bacterium | reverse complement strand
GCCGCCACGAGCGCCCAGCCCCACGCGCCGCGACCGCCGCCGCGCCGCGCCGTCATGCCGTCACCCCCAAGAGGTCCTTGAGCGCGGCGATCTGCGCCCCTTCGCCGTAGGCGACCACGATGTCAGCGGCGCGAAAGACCCAGTCCGGCCCCGTGTTGCGGTGAAGCCGGCCGTCGCGCGTGACGCGGATGATGGTCGCGCCCGTCTTCGCGCGGATGTTGAGCTGCGCGATCGACAGGCCGATCGCGGGCGACGCCTCGGGGATCGTCAGCTGATGGACGCGCTCGGCCGGCACCGTCAGCGTGAGCGGGTTCGCCGGCAGGTCCTTGCGCCGCCGCTCGTCCGCCGTCATCGCGTCCCGGAGGCGGACTTCCGCCACGCGCGCGTTCTTGAGGAAGAAGCGCCAGCCGAAGACGCCCGCCGCCACCATGAGCGCCAGCAGCACCCAGCGCGCCAGCGGCTCCTCGGGATGGAGGTTCACGTTGATCATCGTCAGCTGGAGGAACCACAGGGCGATGGCCATGACGAGCGTGAAGAGCCGCACGACGGGGCGGAGCGCCAGCTGCCACGGCGCGTCGCCGAGGCCCGTCAGCACCGCCGCGAGCGCATCGCCCGTCCGGCGCGCCGCGCGCACGACGGAGGCGAGCATGCCGACCATGAAGATGTTGAACGCGAGCGAGAAGAAGAACGTCTTGTGCGCCTCGAAAAACGTCGAGAACGCGCCCCAGCCGTGCGCGTTGAGCATCGAGCAGGCGAACGCGACGACGAAGTTCAAGACGCCGATCACGCCGAGGTAGGCAAGGCCGAAGCGCACCGCCTTCATCTCCGGCGAGACGCCCGCGTTGTCCCTCAGGCGCGCAAGGAGCGCGCGGTAGCCCTACAGACCGGCGGCGACCTTCTTCGGGCAGACGCGCTCCAGCCAGTCGCCGACGGGATCCGACAGGCGGATCATCAGCGGATTGAGGAGCGTCGTCACGATCGAGACGGCCACGACGATCTGGTACATCGGCGTCGCCGCGTCGCCCGTGAGCGAGACGTAGAGCATCGCCACCAGGAACGCGAACTCGCCGATCTGCGCGAGGCCGAAGCCCATCTGCACCGCGCTCTTCAGCTCCTGCCCCGCGACGAGCGCCGCGAGCGTGCAGTTGAGGAGCTTGCCGACGACGACGACGAGCGAGATGACGAGGACGTACGGCAGGTTGGCGCAGCACTGGACGGGATCGACCAGGAGCCCGATCGAGACGAAGAAGACGGCCGCGAACATCGACTTGAGCGGCTCGACGAAGCGCACGAGCCGGTGGTGGACGTCGCTCGACGCGCCGATCACGCCGACGAGGAACGCGCCCAGCGCGAGCGAAAAGTTGAAGATGTAGGCGATGTAGCTGACGAAGAAGCAGCAGCCGAGCACCGTCAGGATCAGCGTCTCGTCGTCGCCGAACTTGGCGATGGACTTGAGCAGGCGCGGGATCAGCACGAAGCCGAAGACGAGCGTGCCGAGAAAGAACATCAGCAGCCCCCCGAGCGACAGCGACACCGCGCCGACCGACACGCCCTGGCCCGTCGCGAAGCCGGTGATGACGGCGAGGATGACGACGGTGACGATGTCTTCGCAGACCGACGTGCCGAGGACGTACTTGACGAACGGCCGGTCCTCCCAGCGCATCTCGCCGATGATCTTCGCCAGGAGCGTCGTCGCCGAATCGCAGATCGCCGCGCCGAGGAAGAGGCTCGGCGCCACGCCCCAGCCGAAGCAGTTGCGCCCGACGGTGTAGCCGAGCCACACCATGACGAACGTATCCCAGATCGCCGTCGGGAACGTGACGCGCCCGAGCTTCTTCATCTGCGAGGGCGAGAAGTCGAGCCCCATCGCGAACATGAGGAAGACGACGCCGAGCTGGCCGATCGTCTGGACGGACGACTCGTCCGCGAGGAACGAGCCGCCCCACGTGTGGCGCGACATCAGCACGCCCGCGAGGATGTAGCCGAGCGCCTTGGGCCACTTGAGGCGCGAGCACACGACAGACGCAAGACCTGCCACTGCCATGAGCAGTGCCAGGTCCTGGAAAAACGCGCCTTCCGTCATTGCCGTGTGAACGCGCTCAGCGTGCGTGACTTACTTGACGACCTTGCGGCCGCCCCAGCCGGCGCTCGCCGCGTTGCCCTTCGCCGCCTCGTGCGGACGGAGCGAGCGGACCGCCGCGCCGGCGAGCCACATCTCGTGGTTGTGGAGCTCTTCGAGCTTCTTGAGCATCTTCTCCTTGTAGTCGGCGCAGCCGGTGTCCCTGATGACCTCCTTCGCCTCCTGCATGGACTTGACGCTCTTGTAGAGCCTGGCGAAGACGGGCAGCGTCGCCTTCTTGAAGATCGGGCGCCACTTGAGCGCGCCGTGCTGCGCCGTCTGCGAGCAGTTGCCGTACATCCAGTCCATGCCGTTCTCGTCCACGAGGCGGATGAGCGACTGCGTCAGCTCCTCGCACGTCTCGTTGAACGCCTCCGACGGGCTGTGGCCGTTCGCGCGCAGCGTCTCGAACTGCGCCTCCATCACGCCTGCGAGCGCGCCCATCAGGATGCCGCGCTCGCCGACGAGATCGCTCGTCACCTCGTTCTGGAAGGTGGTCGGGAAGAGATAGCCCGAGCCGACGCCGATGCCGATCGCCTTGGTGACGTCCTCGACGACCTTCGCCTTCATGCCGTTGGGCTCGAACGCATACGAGCTGTTGATGCCCGCGCCCGAGAGGAAGTTGCGGCGCACGCTCGTGCCCGAGCCCTTCGGCGCGACCATGATGAGGCCGACGCCCTTCTGGGGCTTGATGCCGGTGAGCTTGTTGTAGACGTAGCCGAAGCCGTGCGAGAAATAGAGGAACTTGCCGGGCGTGACGTACTTCTCGATCTTCTTCCACACCTCGGGGCAGGAACCGTCGGAGACGAGCATCATGATGATGTCGCCCTTCGCGGCGGCCTCCTCGAGCGAGAAGAGCGTCTTGCCCTCGACCCAGCCGTCCTTCTTGGCGCGGTTCCACGAGCTGTTGGCCTTCGTGCTCTTGCGCTGGCCGACGATGACGTTGAGGCCGTTGTCGCGCATGTTGAGCGCCTGGCCGGGGCCCTGGATGCCGTAGCCCAGGACGGCGATCGTCTTGCCCTTGAGGACCTTCTGCGCCTTCGCGAGCGGGAATTCCTTGCGGGTCGTGATGGTTTCTGCGACTTTACCGAACTTGATCTTCATTTCTGACTGTTCCTTGTGTGAGAACGTGATAACTACATATTATATCATAAATTTCCGCGCGCGGCGGCGCAGGAAAAGCGATTTTCACACCGCGTAGACGATGTCGGCGGGCGGCGGCGCGGCGAATTCGACGCGGCGTCCCGTCACGGGATGGCGGAACGCGAGCGACACGGCGTGGAGGAGCGTGCGCGCCGGCTTCACGCGCAGCCGCGCATCCTTCTCGCGCGCGCCGTAAAGCGGATCGCCGACGATCGGCGCGCCCAGCTCGCGCGCGTGGATGCGGATCTGGTGCATCCGGCCCGTCTCGATCCTGAACTCGACGAGCGCCAGGCCGTTCTTCCGGCCGAGCACCGTCCAGTGCGAAACCGCGCGCAGCCGCGCACGCCCGACGGGCGACGTGATCGTTCCCGCCGCCGGCCGCGGCGCGCCGTGCAGGACGGCGAGATACGTCTTCTCCACCGTGTCGTGGCGCTCGAACTGGCGGCGGAGCGCAAGGTAGGCTTCCTGCGTCTTCGCGAGCACCATCACGCCGCTCGTGTCGGCGTCGAGCCGGTGTACGACGCCCGGCCGTTCGACGCTGCCGACCGCCCGCGCCGCCGGGCAGCGCCGCGTGAAATCGTCCGTCAGCGAACCCGTCTCGTGGCCGGGCGACGGATGCACGTACTGCCCCGCCGGCTTGTTCACGACCAGGATCGCGTCGTCTTCGAAGATTACATCCATATTCCCAGCTCCGCCAGCGGTTCGCGGACGAACGCGCGTTCCTTCGCGCGCGGGTGCGGCAGCGTCAGCTCCGGCGTGTTCAGCCGCAGGCCGCCGAAGTCGATCAGGTCGAGGTCGATCGTGCGCGGCCCGTTGCGGACCGTGCGCACGCGGCCGAGCGCGTCTTCGATCGCGTGCATCCGCCGCGCGAACGCGAGCGGCTCCAGCGCCGTCTCGAAGACGGCGACCTGGTTCAGGAATTTCAGCGCGGCGAATGCCGGCGGCACGTCGACGGGCTCCGTCTCGATGACCGACGACGCGGCGACAAGGCGCGT
>JAFUEM010000172.1 GCA_017463935.1 Kiritimatiellia bacterium | reverse complement strand
AGCCGCGTCCGGGGCGCGCGTACGTGCGCGCGGGCAAGTCGGTCACGTACGTCAACCCGGAGGTGCACGCGCGGCGCGTCGACGGCCGGTGGGTCGCGCGCGTGGACGACCGGAGCCTGCCCGACATCCGCATTTCGCCGCGCTACCTGAAGATGCTGGAGGACCCGAAGCTGCCGAAGGAGACGAAAGCGTACATCCGCGAGCGGATCGCGGCGGCGCACGCGATCGCCGAGGCGGTCGAGCGGCGGCAGGAGACGGTCACGCAGATCGCGCAGGCGATCTTCGACGCGCAGCCGGGATTTTTCGAGAAGGGCCTGAAGGGGCTGCGGCCCTTGACGATGCACGAGGTCGCGGCGCAGGTGGGCGTCCATCCCGCGACTGTCTCGCGCACGGTGAACGACAAGTACGTCTCGACGCCGAAGGGGACGGTGGAGCTGCGCAAGTTCTTCAGCCAGGGTTTTGCGACGGAGGACGGCGGCGAAGTGTCGAAGGACGAGGTGGCGGAGAAGATCCGCGCGCTGATCGACGGCGAGGACAAGGCCGCGCCGCTGTCGGACGACAAGATCGCCCAGGCGCTCGCGGCGGCGGGGCTGAAGGTCGCGCGCCGCACCGTCGCCAAGTACCGCCTGAAGCTCGACATCCCCGGCACCGCCGCGCGGCGGATCGCACCGTGACGCCGTTTTTGATATAATACGGTCATGAAACAGCAGATTCTCTTGGGCCTTTGGGCCGGTCTTCTTGTCGGCGCGCCGTGGCTGGCGGGCGCCGCCCCGAAATGGATTTCCGCCGCGAACGCCGCCGAGCCGGGCGACACGCGCCGGAGCTTCCTCGCGCCCGCCGGGACGAGCCAGTTCCGCACCGACGTCACGAACGACCAGGCGGTCGTGCGCGCGTCGCTGACCGCGAGCGGCCTCGGCGTCTTCAACGCGTTCATCAACGGCGTGCAGGTCGGCGACGAGATCCTGAAGCCCGGCTTTACCCACGGCCGCAAGACGAAGTACGCGTTCACGTGGGACGTGACGGACCTCGTGAAGAAGGAGGCGGGCGCGGTCAACGCCGTCACCGCGACCGTTTCGACCGGCTGGTGGAACGACAAGGTCGCCGGCTACATCGGGCGCAGGAGCGCGTTCTGGGGCGCGCTGGAGCTGACGTATGTGGACGGCACGACGCGGACGGTCGAGACGGACGAGACGTGGCGGGCGGGCGTCGGCGGGCCGCTCCTCCGGGCCGGAATCTTCGACGGCGAGGTGTACGACGCGCGGCTCAGGGACGCGCCGGTCGAATGGACGGCCGCCGTCCGCAACGACGAGTTCACGGGCGAGGTGCTGCCGCAGAAGGGCGCGGGCGTCTTTTTCCGCGACGACCTGGCGCTGGCGCCCGTCGCGGCGTATGCGTGGAAGGGCGTGACGGGCGCGGAGGCGAATGTCCGCTTCGGCACCGTCGTCAAGACGCGCACGTTTGCGCCGGGCGAGGCGCTGACGCTCGCGCCGGGCGAAACGCTCGTCGTCGATTTCGGCCAGAACGCGGCGGCGGTGCCGGACTTCGCGGCGACGGCGGCGGCGGGCGTGACGCTGACGATCCGTCCCGGCGAGATGCTGAACGACGGCAACGGCGAGCGCGCGCGCGGCAACGACGGCCCGGCGGGTTCCGTCTACCGCGCGAACCTGCGCGAACTCAAGGACGCGGGCGCACGGCTCGACTACACGTTCGCGGGCACGGGCGTGGAGACGTACCGCCCCGCGTACACGTTCTTCGGCTACCGCTACGCGTCGCTGACGGCGACGGGGCCGGTGACGCTGAAGTCGCTCCGCTCGATCCCCGTCTCGTCGATCACGCCGGCGATGGAGCGCGGCACGCTGACGACGGGCGTGCCGGAGGTCAACCGGCTCATCCGCAACATCCGCTGGGGGCAGTAATCCAACTACCTCTCCGTGCCGACCGACTGCCCGCAGCGCAACGAGCGGCAGGGTTGGACGGCCGATACGCAGGTCTTCGCGCCGGCGGCGTTCCGCAACGCGGACGTCTACGCATTCCTCGACAAGTACATGCGCGACATGGCGGACACGCAGCGCGCGAACGGCTCGTTCACGGGCGTCGCGCCGGTCGGGACGTACGGCGATGCGGGCGCGGAGCGGTTCGGCTGGTCGGACGCGGGCGTGATCATTCCGTACGTGGCGTGGCGCATGACGGGCGACGACGCGATCATCCGTCGCCACTGGGCGGCGATGAAGAAGTTTTTCGAATTCGTGAAGACGAACCGCTATGCGGCGGGCGATGCGCTCAACTACCAGTGGGCGGACTGGCTCAGCTACGAGAAGTACGAAAGCCATTCGCGCCAGGCGTGGGACGGGAAGAAGATCAAGCCGGGCGCGGCGGCGTACTGGAAGTATCTCGGCGGCTGCTACTGGCTCTACGACGCGAAGCTGATGGGCGAGATGGCGCGCCAGCTGGGCGAGGACGACTATGCCGACGACTGCTTTGACAGCGCGGACGCGGCGCAGGACTACCTGCGGGCGAATTTCCTCGAAAAGGACGGGCGGCTGCTGAAGGATCTGCGCGGGATGCAGACGCCGGCCGTCTTCGCGCTCAAGTTCGAGCTCGTGGAGGACGCGGCGCGCGACGCGGCGCTGGCGGATTTGAAGAAGAACATCGCCGACCACGGCGGCTGCCTCCAGACGGGCTTTCTCGGCACGTCCTTCCTGATGCAGGTGCTGACGGAGGCGGAGGAGACGGAGATCGCGTATTCGCTCCTTTTGCAGCGGAAGAACCCGAGCTGGCTCTACTCGGTCGACCAGGGCGCGACGACGGTGTGGGAGCGGTGGAACAGCTACCGCCGCGACACGGGATTCGGCGACGTGGCCATGAACAGCTTCAACCACTACGCCTACGGCGCGGTGCTGGACTGGATGTACGGCACGATGGCGGGCATCCAGCCGGGGCCGAAGGGCGGCTTCGACGAGATGGTGGAGCTCGCGCCCGTGCCCGATCCGCGC
Source organism: Kiritimatiellia bacterium (assembly GCA_017463935.1). Classification (GTDB taxonomy): domain Bacteria; phylum Verrucomicrobiota; class Kiritimatiellia; order RFP12; family UBA1067; genus UBA1067. The sequence goes on along the minus strand of JAFUEM010000172.1, from coordinate 640 downwards.
CTGGGCTTTGTCGAGGCGACGTATCGGAACAAGAACGGCGTCATCAAGAGCGCGTGGCGCTACGGCAAGGACGGCCGCTGCATCTGGACGTTCTCGATTCCCGAAGGGACGCGCGCGACCGTCTGCGTCAACGGCATGTGCCGCCCCTACAAGAGCGGCGACTGGGAGCTGGAAATCAAGTAGCGGCGAAATCTTCCCCTCTTGAATGTGCGGCAGCGAATGCAATGATTGATTGGATTTCATGGGGAGAGGCGGTTCGCACGGCGCTTGCGTGGTTTTGCCTGCGCGGCGCCGTTCTCCTGTTGGCCGTTCTGCTCGTGTGGTGTTGCGGGCGGCGCATTCTCGCGTCACTTTTGGCGTTCGGACGGCGACTGACGACGTTTGGCCGTTGCGTCGGCTGTCTGTTCCTTCTCGTCGGCGTCATCTACGGCGGGAGCAAGACAAATGCACCGCCTTTGCGGATCGGCGGGCGCCGAACGATGTCGCAGGCTTCATCTGCCGCGCCCGTCTCGCCCGATGACATTGCGCGCGGCTGGCGCGTTGAAAGCGTGACGACAGCTGCCGCGCCGCAGGCTTCACTTCCGTCAAATGCGGTCCATTTTGCGCCGTGGACGCTGCGCGGCGGGCGCGAGGCGTGGTT
>JAFUEM010000171.1 GCA_017463935.1 Kiritimatiellia bacterium | reverse complement strand
GCCCGCCGCCGCGATCATCTTCGCGGCCTTGAGGAGGTTGCGCGCGCGCGCATAGTAGCCGAGCCCTTCCCACGCCTTGAGGACGTCGGCCTCGTCGGCGGCGGCGAGCGCCTGCACGGTTGGGAAGCGCGCCAGGAAGCGCGTGTAGTACGGCAGCACGGAAGCATATGTCGTCTGCTGCATCATGATCTCGCTCAGCCAGCAGGCGTAGGGCGTGGGCTTGAGCCGCCACGGCATCGGGCGCTTCACCTCGGCGAACCACGCCTCCAGCCGCGCCGCGAGGCCGCCGGTCTTCCGTATGCGCCGCATGGCGTCAGGCCCTCTTCCTCGCGCGGAAGAGGAGCGCGTAGACGAGGACGACCGCGAAGCAGATCGCGGGCACCACGAACGAGGCCCGGAGCGACGCTTCCGTCAGTTTCAGGTCGCTGTCCCACACGTTCGGGAACATCGGCACGAGGCGCGTCCAGACGGAGTGCGCATCGCCGATGATGTTCGCCATCCACGGCGTCAGCAGCGCGCCGCCGACGATGGCCATGATGAGCCCCGCCGCGCCGATCTTGTGCGCGCGCGGGTCGATGCCGCCGAGCGCGAGGCCGTAGATCGTCGGGAACATGAGCGACATGCAGCCCGACATCGCAATGAGGCAGACGACGTTCCACGCGAACGGCAGACCGAATGCGTGGAAGACGACGTCCGACGGCAGGTACATGACGCCCGCCGTGCACGCGATCGCCGCCGCCGCGAAAACCGCCATCAGCCGCGCGGGATCGACGTACTTCATGATAAACGTCGCGATCCAGCGGCAGGCGACGAAGGTGACGATGGCGACGATATAGTAGGTCGAGGCGTCCTTTTCCGTGAGTCCGAACTGCTTGCGGCAGTAGACGTTCATCCACGTCCACGCCGCGATCTGCACGCCGACGTAGAAGACCTGCGCGACGACGCCCAGATACCAGCGCGGCGAACGCGCCAGGATGCCGAGCACCGTGCGGAGGTCGCCGCCGCCGCCCTCGGCCGTATCCGCGTCCGTGCGCTTCGAGAGGAAGAAGAAGAGCCAGATCGCCGCCGCGATTGCGCAGAGCCCCACGTAGGGCACGCAGACCCAGAAGAGCTCGTGGTGGACGATCGCCTCCAGCTCGCCGGGCGCCATCGCCGCGCGCTCGTCGGCGGTGGCGGGATTGAGGTTCGCGAGGATGAGGCCGCGCGCGAGGAAGATGCCGACAATCGAGCCGACGGGGTTGAACATCTGCGCGAAGTTGAGCCGCCGCACGGCCGTCGATGCGTCGCCGAGCGCGAGGACGTACGGGTTGCACGTCGTCTCCAGGACGGCGCACCCGCCCGCGACGATGAAGATGCCGACGATGTAGAGGCCGAACGACTGCGCGAGGCACGCCGGCACGTAGAGGAGCGCGCCGACGCAGTAGACGCCGAGCCCCACAAGCACGCCGACGCGGTAGCCTGCGCGCTGGATAAGCAGCGAGGCGAAGAGCGCGATCACCGAATACGCGCCGTAGAACGACACCTGCACGTAGCCCGCCGTCGACTGGCTCGTCCGGAAGATCTTCTGGAAGGCGGGCACGAGGTTGTCCGTCATGTTGTTCAAGAGCCCCCACAGCGCGAAGCAGCTGACGAGCAGCGTGAAGATCGCGAGGTAGCGGCGCGGAACGACGGGGGCGGATGCGTCGGTCATGTCAGTCTCCTGTTATGTTCGGTCGAATGATCTCAAAGCGCGCGGGATCGGCCGCGTGCAGCCGGAAATCCGTCAGGCGGCCGTCCGCCCAGGCGAGATCGACCGTCGCGCCGCCGCGCAGGCACAGGCCCTTCACCGCGCCGGTCTTCCACGCCGCCGGCAGGCCCGGCAGCAGGCGCACGAGCACCTTCCCGTCCGCCGTCGTCTCGTGGCTCTGCACGAGCATTTCGCAGACGGCCGCGACCATACCGAGGTTGCCGTCGATCTGGAACGGCGGATGCGTGGCGAAAAGGTTGTCGAGCGTGTTGTGAACGAGCAGCCCTTCCAGCATCTCGCCCGCCCGGTCGCCGTCGCCGAGCCGCGCCCACAGCGCCGCGCGCCACGGCCACGTCCAGCTCCGGCGCGAATCCTTCGTCGTCGTGCGGCCG
>JAFUEM010000170.1 GCA_017463935.1 Kiritimatiellia bacterium | reverse complement strand
GTTGCTCGCGGACACGGACCTCTTCGAGCGCTACCGCATGGCCCTTCTGGAGACATGATGAACCTGACGAACTTTTCCAACGTGTTCAGCCGATTCGGCGACCTGGTGCTGGCCTTCCTCGTGGTCTGCATCATCGGCCTGCTGATCATCCCGCTGCCGACGCCGATGGTGGACCTCCTGATCTCCATCAACCTGATGATCTCGACGGTCATGCTGATGCTCTCGCTCTACCTGCCGCGGGCGCTCGCGTTCTCCACGTTCCCGTCGATGCTGCTCTTCACGACGCTCTACCGCCTCGCGCTGAACGTGACGACGACGCGCCTCATCCTCCTCAAGGCGGACGCGGGCGAGATCATCTACACGTTCGGCAACTTCGTCGTGGGCGGCAACTTCGTCGTCGGCGCCGTCATCTTCCTCATCATCACGATCGTCCAGTTCGTCGTGATCGCCAAGGGCGCGGAGCGCGTCTCGGAGGTCGCCGCGCGCTTCACCCTCGACGCGATGCCCGGCAAGCAGATGTCGATCGACGCCGACATGCGCGCGGGCGCGATCGACCAGGAGACGGCCAAGCGGCGGCGCACCGAGCTCGCCAAGGAATCGCAGCTCTACGGCGCGATGGACGGCGCGATGAAGTTCGTCAAGGGCGACGCGATCGCCGGCCTCATCATGACGGCGATCAACATCGTCGGCGGCATCTGCGTGGGCGTGTTCATGAACGGCAAGGACGTCGGCTGGGCGGTGACGAAGTACGGCATCCTGACGATCGGCGACGGCCTCGTCTCGCAGATCCCGGCGCTGCTCGTCTCGATCACGTCGGGCGTCATCGTCACGCGCGTCGGCGACGTCGACAACAAGCCGCTCGGCCAGGACATCATCGACCAGTTCTTCGCGCAGCCGAAGGCGATCCTGCTCGGCGCGGTGATGCTCGTCGCCATCGGCCTCATCCCCGGCTTCCCGAAAATCCAGATCTTCGGCCTCGCCGTGTTCGTCGCGGCCGTCGGCTACAGCCTGATGCTCAAGGTGAAGCTGGCGAAGGCGCGTGCGGAGAAGGGCGAGGATCCGCTCGCGGCCGCCGCGCCGTCGGAAGGGAACGCTCCGCGCCCGAAGAAGAAGGACGGCGACGACTTCTCGATGGTGACGCCGCTGACGGTCGACATCGACGCGGACATCCGCGGCGCCCTCTCCTACGACGCGCTCAACGACCAGATCATGTCGATCCGCCGCGCGCTCTACCACGACCTCGGCGTGCCGTTCCCCGGCATCAACCTCTCGCTCAATCCCTCCCTGAAGGACGGGCGCTACCGCCTGCTCGTCAACGAGGTGCCCGTGTCCGAAGGGGCGCTCCGCAAGGGCTTCGTCTTCGCGCTCGAGACGCCGGAGAACCTGTCGGCGACGGGCGTCGCCTTCGAGGGCGGCAAGCCGTTCCTCGCGGGTTACGAGACGTGCTGGGTGAAGGAGGAGGACAAGGCGAAGCTCGACGAGTCGGGCGTGCGCTCGCTCGATCTGGGCGGCGTCCTCTCGTACCACCTCTCCAGCGTGCTCCGGCGCTACGCGCACGAGTTCCTGTCGCTCCAGGAGACGCGGCTCTTGTTCGACCACATGGAGAAGGAGGCGCCGGAGCTCGTCAAGGAGGTCCAGCGCGTGCTGCCGCTCCAGAAGATCACCGACGTCCTCCAGCGCCTCGTCCAGGAGGGCATCTGCATCCGCGACCTGAAGCGCATCACGCAGACGCTCATCGAATGGGGCCAGAAGGAGAAGGACGCCGTGCTGCTCGTCGAGTACGTGCGCTCGGCCCTCAGCCGCTACATCTCCTACAAGTTCTCGGGCGGGCAGAACATCGTCGCGGCGTACCTCCTGGACCCGTCGCTCGAGGAGAAGATCCGCAAGTCCGTGCGCCAGACGTCGTCCGGCTCGTATCTCGCGATGGATCCGGCGACGGTGCGCGCCATCCTCGCCGTCGTCAAGCGCACGATCGGCGACCTCGCGAAGATTCCGCAGAAGCCCGTCATCATCGTATCCGTCGACATCCGGCGCTACTTCCGCAAGATGATCGAGAAGGACTGGTACGAGCTGCCCGTCCTGTCGTTCCAGGAGCTGAGCGCCGAGATCAACATCCAACCGCTGGGGAGGCTTAAACTGTGAGTTTCGTTCTGAAGATCGTCCGCGGTGCGAACGCGGGGGCGGAGATCGCCCTGCCGGAAGGCGTTGCCGTCACGCTGGGCAAGTCGGACGACTGCGACATCGTGCTCGCGGACGCGACGCTCCCGGACGCGGCGCTGACGCTCGCGGCCGCGGCGGACGGCGTGACGCTCGACGGCGAAGCGCTCGCGCCGTTTGCGGTGACGGAGCGCGGCGCGAC
>JAFUEM010000169.1 GCA_017463935.1 Kiritimatiellia bacterium | reverse complement strand
GCGGACGCGCGGCTGTCGTTCATCGGGCTGCGCGCCCCGGCGGCGGACGAATCGGCGGCGGATTACGGCGCGTATTTCGCGCACCTGCGCGGCGCGCTCGTCGGCGTGCCGCAGCCGGTCTTCGTGCTGGCGGGCGAAGACATCGACTTCCGCCGAATCTTCGACTGACGCGCGCGGCGCGCAGTTTGTCCTTGTGCGCGGCAGGGATAAATTGATAAACTACACGCCAGACGCCCGAGGATCGAACGCGCGATCACGGCACCCGGCGGCCGTTTCCGCGACGGCAGAAGAAAGGAAGATCGAGCCATGAAAACCGAGGCAGGTACAGCGACAGCACGATGGCTGGCGGTGGCGATTCTCTTCTGCGCGGCCGGTCGCGCAGCGGCCGAGACGGTCGTGTACGCGGGCGTGACGTACACGGTCACCGATGCGGCGCGCGCGCCCGTCACGGTCGCGGTCGGCACCGGCGTGTCCGGCGTGCCCGCCATCGGCACCGACACGGAATTGACGCTCGACATCCCCGAGACGTTTACCGTGGGCGGCGTGAACTACCGCGTCACGGCCATCAGCGCATCTGCGTTCCAGAAGTGTAATAACCTGAAGGGCGTCTCAATCCCGAACTCGGTCCTGTCGATTGGCTCGTCTGCGTTCCAATATTCCGGGCTGACACGTGTCGTCATCCCGGGCAGCATCGAGACGATTGGCGGGGACTATTGTTTTGATGGCTGCAACGCACTTGAAGAGGTTGTGATCGAAGAAGGTGTCAAGACCATCGGCCGCTACGCCTTTCGCTTTTGTTCCAACCTGAAAAAGGTCACGTTCCCGCAAAGCCTGTCGCGCATAAGAGATCTCGCCTTCAGGGAGAATGCAATCACCGACCTTGTCATACCGCCGAAGGTGACGTCGTTGGAATACGGCGTCTTTTCAAGGAGCTATTCACTGACAAATCTTGTTTTGCATTCCAATGTCACGAGCATCGGTGCCGACGGTACGGGAGCGTTTTCCGAGTGTACAGCCTTGACGCAGGTGACGATTCCCGACAGCGTGAGCTCCATCAGCGCGCCGGCGTTCGACGGATGTCGAAAGCTGGCGCGCGTGACCGTGCCGCAGCTTGTCGTCGACAGGGGGGATCACCAATGTGTTCCGCTCGGCGGCCGCATCCCTTGTTGACGTCACGCTTTCCCCGGACGTCACCGGCATCACCGCGCACACGTTCGAGGGCTGCACCAACCTCCATCGTCTCGTGATTCCCGAGACGGTGACGGCGATTGAGGAGGGCGCGTTTGCGGAGCTGACGGCGCTGGAGGATCTGACGATTCCGCCGGATGTCACGGGGCTGAATGCGGCGACATTTGCCGGGTGCGACCGGCTCTGGTCGAAGTGGTACCGGATGCTCGCCGATACGGCGTACGACCTGTCGGACGAAATCGCCGACAAGAAGATCGCGCACGTGACGGTGGACGGCGATGCGGCGCTCGACCGGTTCGTGCTGCGCGACGGCAAGGTGTACGATGCGCTCGTCTACATCGAGAACACGGCGGCGACCGCCGTGACGCTCACGCTGCCCGACGGCTACCGCTACGTGGCGGCCGCGGGCAAGAAGCCGCTCACGCTCCCCGCGCAGTCGCTCAACCTGCTGACGCTGACGCGCCTTGCGGACGAGACGTTCCTCGTCTCGCGCCAGAAACTGGCGGTCATCGCCGAGTAGCCGGAGGACACGACGATGAGCAAGCTTCTGTCCTGTGTGCTGGTGGGTGCGTGCCTGGCGCTCCCGCTCGGCGCGGTGCCGCTTGGCGCGCGGACGGCGGCCTTTCTCGATGACGATTACGGCGAGGCGGACGGCGACGCGGTGACGCTGGGAGCAGACAGCGCGGACGTGGGCGACGTGACGGTCGAAGACGGCCGAACGCTCGTTCTCACGAACGGCCTCGCGACGGCGTGGAGCGTCGCGTTCGCGGGCGCGGCGCGCGTGGCGCTCGCGCATCTCCCGGCGGACGGAAAGATCCTGACGCTGCGCGACGGCGACATCTGGGAAGCGCCGCTGACGCTCACGGTGGGCGGTACGGCCGTTGCCGGCTATGCGCTCTGCTCGGAAACGAACGGTCTCTACGTCCTCGCGGCCGACGCCTTTCGCGCGGCGGGCGGCGATTACGCCACGTTCCGCGCGGCGCG
>JAFUEM010000168.1 GCA_017463935.1 Kiritimatiellia bacterium | reverse complement strand
GGGCAGGGCCGCGCCGGAGGGTCCCGCGGCCCCGCGCGCCAACGACGGCCGCGCGGCGGATGCGGACGCGAAGGTGACGGCGGCGACGTTCGGCCCGAAGCGCACGAAGCCCGTCTTCACCGGCGAATTCCAGGTCAATCTCGTCGTCGTCGCCTTCCCCGACTGCGACCGCCCGACGGACGTGGAGGAGATCCGCGCGAGCCTTTCGCGGGCGCACGGCGCGACGCTGAAGGAGTATTTCGAGACGTATTCGCAGGGCGTCACGTGGCCGTCGCTCGCCGTCTATCCCGCCGTCTACGTCGCGCCCCATCCCTACGGCCACTACTGCCGGTACGACACCTTCGCCAACCTCATCGGCTTCAAGGGCGGCGCGGAGGGGGCCGCGCGGGCGCAGCAGCTGCGGGCCGCCGCGCTCGCCTTCGCGCAGAAGAACGCGAAGGGGCTGAAGAAGGGGGCCGTGACGTGCTACGTCTACTGCAACCAGCTGAACGACGCGGTGCGGGAGGAGATCCTGCGGCCGCTCTATCCGCCGAAGCCGGACGACCCCGGCGCGCTCGACAAGCTGACGCTCTACCGCCCGCCGCTGCCGTGGGCGGATCCGCTGTGGCCGAATTCGATCGTGCAGGTCACGTATCCGGCGGACGGCGCGACGCTGATCCACGAGCTGGGGCACGTCCTGGGCGCACCCGACTTCTACCACGCGAGCGAGGAGCACGACGGCGTGGCGGGCGCGCCGGCGCTGCCGTGGGCGTACGGGCCGACGGGCCCGGCCTACTGCCGCTACATCTACCAGGCGTTCGTGCCGGCCCAGACGTATCCGACGTATGCGGCGGACGGCGAGTACACGCTGGACGCGCGTTCGGCGACGATCGACCGCACGGATCCCGCCGCGCCCCCGCCGGTCCTCGGCTGCTTCATCCCGTCGTCGCATCCGCACTACGTCTTCCAGCTGGAATACGCCTGCGACGAGCGGCCGCCCGTCGGCGTCGCGGGCGCGCACGGCCTTCTCGTCAACGTCATCAACGTCACGATGGCGAACCCGACGATGGGGCCGCCCGACCTCTGCTACACCTACCGCCGGGGCGACGAATTCCTGAAGGGCGAGAGCGCCGACGCCGACGTCTTCCTGCGCGCGGGCGACACGTTCACGATGACGAGCGACCCGGCCGCGCGGATTCCGCCGCTCATTCCCGGCGGCATCGAGATCACCGACATCCGCGAGGCGGACGGCCGCTGCACCTTCCGGCTGACGTTCACCAAAGAGAAGCGCACCGCGAAGGAGCTGAAGGACGCGCTCCTGCCGCGCATTCGCCTGACGGAGGTCGAGGAGGCGCTGCCGACGTCGGTGCGCGCGCGGTGCGAGATGATGTACCGGGGCGAGCCGCTCGTCGAGGAATACGGGTTCGTCTGGGACGTCGCGAAGAACCCGACCGTCAGGAAGAACCGGCTGCCGCTCTACCACCGTGACCGCTGGGACGCGCGGATCCTGGGCCTGAAGCCGGGCACGAAGTACTACGTGCGCGCGTATGCGCGGAACGCCAACGGCCTCACCTACTCGAAGCGCGAGATCGAGGTGACGACGCCCAAGGCGGTGGACGCGGTGCCGCCGTTGCTGACCGACCGCATCCTCGACAACTTCTACGTCAAGCGGTGGTACTTCACGACGGACGCGGACGGCTACTTCAATTCGGCGAACCCGGTCCTGACGCTGATGAGCCTGGGCGTCTACTACGGCGTGACGCCGGGCGTCGCGGTGAAGCCGGGGGTGAAGGCGTCCGGGTTCGACGTGCGCCAGGTGCACACGGACCCGGGCGACAGCCGCCCGAAGTTCCGCCTGGCCGCGTTCGAGGAGTATTTCGGCGCGATGAAGAAGTTCGCCGAGGCGTCGGGCCTGCGCGCGCACACTTTCGGCGGCAGGACGGCGGACTGGGCGAAGACGTGCGCCCGCGCGCTGAAGATCCCGCCCAAGGAGGAGAAGGGCGCGTTCGTCGAGGTGAAGACGGCTGCGGCGCTCCAGGCGCAGGCGGGCGCGATCAAGCGCTGGCTCGACCAGTCCCGGCCCGTCCTGCTCGTGCGCGAGAACGATTTCATGCCGGGCGTGACCGACCGCCTCTATCCGCTCGACATCGCGATCATCGACGGCTACGACACGGACGGCACGTGGCACGTCACGTTCCCTGAAGGCGGCGACCGCGGCTCGAAATCCGTCACTTCGGGGCCCTGCCGCGCCGAGACGCTGATGGTCTCGGTCAAGAACGCGGTGCTGCTGTTCTATCATCCGTAACGACTCACACGACTCGAAAAAACAGAAGAAAGGAAAAACCTGCATGAAGACCGCCTATTGGCAGAAGTGGAACAAGACGTACCGGAACGAGCTGGTGAAGAACATCCTGCCGTTCTGGATGAAGCACGGGTTCGACCGCGTGAACGGCGGCGTGTACACCTGCCTCGACCGCGACGGGAGCCTGATGGATTCGACGAAATCCGTCTGGTTCCAGGGGCGCTTCGGGTGGATGACGGCCTACGCCTACAACCACGTCGAGAAGAACCCGGAGTGGCTCGCGGCGTCGAAGTCGTGCTGCGAGTTCCTGGAGGCGCACTGCTTCGACAAGTCGGGGCGCGCCTACTTCGAGGTGTCCGCCGAGGGCGTCGGGCTGCGCAAGCGCCGCTACGTCTTTTCGGAATGCTTCGCCGCGATCGCCTACGCGGAGTATGCGCTCGCGAGCGGCGACAAGGCGTGGGGGCGCAAGGCGCTCGCGCTCTTCAGGCGCATCCGCAAGTTCACCGCGAACCCCGCGAAGTGGATGCCGTCCAAGTGCGAGCCGACGGTCGCGGCGCAGGGCCACTCGCTGACGATGATCCTCATCAACGTGGCGAACGTCCTCAAGCAGATCTCCGACGACCCGATCCTCGACGAGCAGATCACGGAGTCCGTCGCAAAGCTGACGAAGTACTTCATCCATCCCGAGTTCAAGGCGCTCCTCGAGACGGTGGGGCCGAACGGCGAGTTCATCGACACGCTCGCCGGCCGCGTCATCAACCCCGGCCACTGCATCGAGACGAGCTGGTTCCTGATGGACGTCGCGGTCGCGCGCAAGGACGACAAGCTCCTCAAGACGGCCCTGCAGATCCTCGACTGGTCGTGGGCGTGGGGCTGGGACGCGAAGTGCGGCGGGGGCGGCATCATCTCGTTCCGCGACTGCCGCAACCTGCCGCCGCAGTGCTACGAGCAGGACATGAAGTTCTGGTGGCCGCAGTGCGAGACGATCATCGCGACGGCGTATGCGTACAAGCTGACGGGCGACAAAAAGTACCAGAAGTGGCACAAGCTCGTCAGCGACTGGGCGTGGGCGCACCTCAAGGACCGGAAGTATCCCGAGTGGTACGGCTACCTGCACCGCGACGGCACGGTGGCGCAGCCGGCGAAGGGCAACATCTTCAAGGGCCCGTTCCACATCCCGCGCATGCTCGTGAAGGCGGGACTCCTCACGCAGGACATGTGATGACGCTGACGCTGAACGGTCTGCAGGTCGTCTGCATCATCGGCGAGCGGCCGGAGGAGCGCACGACGCCGCAGACGCTCACGCTCGACCTCGCGCTCGAGCTCCCCGACGAGACGGCGGCGGTGACGGACGAGCTGACGGACACGGTCGACTACGCCGCGCTCGCGGCGGCGGTGACGGACGCGCTCGTCCGGGCGAAGTGCCGGATGATCGAGCGCGCCGCCGCCGTCGCGCTCGACGT
>JAFUEM010000167.1 GCA_017463935.1 Kiritimatiellia bacterium | reverse complement strand
CTCGTGGCGCTTGGCCGCGACGGCCGCATCGGGATCGATCGACGCGACCTCGGCCGGCCGGCCGTCGTAGAGCGCGGCGAACTGGTCGCGGACCGCGTGATAGGCGTCGCGCCACGGCATGCCGTCCGCGACCTTCGCGAGCGCGACGTCCGTCGCGAACACGCCGGGCGTAAACGCGGCGCGGCACCGGTCCGCGTCCACCGTCAGGCCCGCCACCACCTTCGTGAGGATGCGCAGCGTCGTGCGCGTGAGGACGAGCCCCTTCATGTAGAGCCCCTTGCAGTCCTGCAGATCGCGGTTGTAGCCGCCCGGCATCGCGTGCAGGAGCGAGAGCGCGGCCGTCTGGAGCCCCAGCACCTGCGCGGCCTTCGAGCGCACGAGCTCCAGCACGTCGGGATTGAACTTCTGCGGCATGATCGACGAGCCCGTGCAGTATGCGCGCGGCAGCTTGAAGTAGGCGAATTCCGGCATCGAGAAGAGGATCAGATCCTCCGCGAGGCGGGAGAGGACCGCCATCAGCTGGGCGAGCGCGCTCAGGAGCGCCGCCTCGCATTCGCCGCGCGCCATCGACGCGCCGAAGCAGTTGTGGATCGGCCGCGCGAACGCGAGCAGCTTCGTCGTGCGGTCGCGGTCGAGCGGCAGCGGCACGCCGTAGCCCGCCGCCGACCCGAGCGGATTCGCGTCCGCGAGCCGGTACGCGGCCTCGAGATTCTCCAGCTGGTCGAGAATCATCTCCGCGTGGCCCGTCGCCCACATCTCGACTGACGACGGCATCGCGGGCTGCAGATGGGTGCGCCCGACGAGCGGAATCGGGCCGGACGCGCAGCCGAAGGCGCCGAGCTGCGACGCGAGCCCGACGAGCTCGGCCTCGGTGCGGAGGATCGCGTCCTTCATGTGCAGCCGCACGTCCACCGCCACCTGGTCGTTGCGCGAGCGGCCCGTGTGGATCTTCTTGCCGAGGTCGCCCAGACGCTCGGTGAGCACCCGCTCGACGGCCATGTGGACATCCTGATCGTCCACGCGGATTTCAAACGCGCCGTTCTCCGCCTGCGCCGCGATGCGCCCGAGCTCCCGGCGCACGCGCGCCGCCTCGGCCTTCGTGACGACCGGGCGCTTCAGCTTCATTTCGCTGAGCATCGTCACGTGCGCGGCCGTGCCCATCGCGTCCCACACGACGAGGTCGCGGTCGAGCACGGGGTCGTCGCCCACCGTGTAGGCGAGGATGTCGGGGTCGACGGTGCTGTCGGTAATCGTCTTTTTCGTCTTCATGTCGTCGCGTAGTATATCAAAAAACCTACAGTCACGGAGGTCCCGCGTTTTTCTCATCGCGCGTACAGCGGCGCGAGACGTCAGGCCGATGCCCGGGCGAACCGGCCGAGGCGCAGGGCGATCTTGAACGATTCGGCCGCGATCGCGGGCGTGATCTTCGAGACGCCGCGCAGGCGGTCGGTAAAGCGGATCGGGATCTCCCGGATCGTCAGCCCCGCCTTCCACGCACGGTGGTTCATCTCCAGCTGGAACGAATAGCCCGCGCTCGCGACCGTCTCGAAATCGACCGCCGCGAGCGCCGCCGCCGTCCACGCCTTGAAGCCGCCCGTCGGATCCCGGAGCGGCAGCCCCGTCACCGCGCGGATGAAAAGCCCGCCCGCGCGCGAGATGAGCCGCCGCTTCAGCGGCCAGCCGGGCGTGCCGCCGCCCGCGACATAGCGCGAGCCGATCACCAGATCCGCGTCTTCGGCCAGGAGCCGCGTCACGTCGGCCGGGTCGTGGCTGAAATCGCAATCCATCTGCACGATCCGTTCCGCGCCCAGCTCCCGCGCGCGCCGGAACCCCGCCACGTACGCGCGGCCCAAGCCCTCTTTCTTCTCGCGGTGGAGCACATGGAGACGCGCGCCGTCGTGCGCGCGCCGCGCGGCGATCAGCTGCTCGATCACGTTGCCGGTGCCGTCGGGCGAATTGTCGTCGACAAAGAGCAGCTCCACGTCCGGCCCCAGCGCCAGGATCGCGCCGGCCATCGCCGCCACGTTCTCCTTCTCGTTATACGTCGGAATGACAACAATCGTCTTCATCGTCCGCTCCGCGCCGTTTCCTCTCCGCGCGCGCCGTCACGTCCCGCACGCCGCGAAAATCGCCTCCGGCTCCATCATCCGCCCCTTGCCCTTCACGCCGCAGGCGAGCTCGCCGTCGCCCGGCTCGACAACCGTCACGCCGCGCGCCCGGAGCGCCGCCAGGTTCTCCTGCGTGACCGCGCTCTCCCACATGCCCGTGTTCATCGCCGGCGCGACGACGACCGGCGCCTTCGTCGCGAGGAGCGTCGCCGTCAGCAGGTTGTCCGCGAGCCCGTAGCGCATCTTCGCGAGCGTGTTCGCCGTCGCGGGCGCGACGACGACCCGATCCGCCCAGTCCGCGAGCGAAATGTGCTCCGGCTTCCAGGCGGCCGGCGGCGCGAACTGCTCGACGGCGACGGGATTGCGCGACAGCGTCTGGAACGTGAGCGGCTGCACGAACGCGCACGCCGCCGGCGTCATGACGACCTGCACCTCGTCGCCGTTCCGGATGAAGAGCCGCACCAGCTCCGCGGCCTTGTATGCCGCGATCGACCCCGTCACGCCCAGCAGAATCCGTCTCATTTCACACCCATCCTTTCCCGCAGGTCCGCGACCGCCGCCTTCATGTCCGCCTGACCGTAGAGGTAGCTGCCCGCGACAAACTGGTTGGCCCCCGCCGCGTGCGCCGCGACGACCGTCTCGGCGTTCGCGCCGCCGTCGATCATGATGTCCAGCTCCGGACAGCGCGCGCGCAGCCACGCGATCTTCGGCAGGCACGCGTCGATGAACTTCTGGCCGCCGCGCCCGGGATGCACCGTCATGACGAGCACCTCGTCGACCTCCCCCAGGTAGGGCACGAGCCGCTCGACCGGCGTTTCGGGATTGAGGACGAGCGCCGGCCGCAGGCCGCGCGCGCGGATGCGCCCGAGCTCCGTGTGGAGGTCGCAGTCCGCCTCGATGTGGATCTGCAGCGTCTGCGCGCCCGCGCGCGCGAACGCCTCCAGGTAGAGGTCGGGGCGGCGCATCATCAGGTGGACGTTGCGGTGGAAGTTCGGCGCCGTGCGGCGGGCGAGCGCGACGATGTCGGGCCCGAACGACAGGTTCGGCACGAACGACGGGTCCATGATGTCCACGTGCAGCGCGTCCGCGCCCGACGCCTCGGCGCGCCGGATCTCGTCCGCGAGCCGCCCGTAGTCCGCCGCGAGGAGCGACGGCAGGATCGCAATCTTCCTCATCGTCCGTCAGCCGCGGCTCTTCGCGAACGCGTCGATTGCAAAGGCGATGTCCTCGGCCGTGTGCGCCGCCGACATCTGCGTGCGGATGCGCGCCTTGCCCATCGGCACGACGGGATAGAAGAAGCCCGTCGCGTAGACGCCGTTCCGGTACAGGTTCTCGCTCATCTTCACCGCGACCGCCGCATCGCCCAGCATCACCGGCACGATCGGATGGTGGCCGGGAACGAGGTCGAAGCCGAGCGCCGCCATGCCCGTGCGGAACTGCCGGGCGTTCGCGTTCAGCTGCGCGCGCAGCTCGGGGCGCGTGCGCACGAGCTCGATGGCCTTGATCGACGCGGCCGCGACCGGCGGCGGCACCGCGTTCGAGAAGAGGTAGGGCCGCGCCTTCTGGCGGAGGATGTCGACGATCTCCTGACGCGCCGCGACGTAGCCGCCCGACGCGCCGCCGAGCGCCTTGCCGAAGGTGCCGGTGATGATGTCGACGCGGCCGGTGACGCCGCAGTCCTCGACCGAGCCCGCGCCCGTCGCGCCGAGGACGCCGACGGCGTGGGAATCGTCGACCATGACGAGCGCCTCGTACCTGTCGGCGAGGTCGCAGATCTCCTTCAGCGGCGCGATGATGCCGTCCATCGAGAAGACGCCGTCGGTGACGATCAGCTTGAAGCGGACGCCCGCCTCCGTCGCCGCGATCAGCTGCCGTTCGAGGTCGGCCATGTCGCCGTTCGCGTAGCGGTAGCGCTGCGCCTTGCACAGCCGCACCCCGTCGATGATCGACGCGTGGTTCAGCGCGTCGGAGATGATCGCGTCCTCGGCCGTGAGCAGCGCCTCGAAGACGCCGCCGTTCGCGTCGAAGCACGAGCCGAAGAGGATGCAGTCGTCCGTCTGCGTGAAGTCCGCAACGGTGCGTTCGAGCTGCTTGTGCAGGCTGTCGGTGCCGCAGATGAACCGCACCGAGCCCATGCCGTAGCCGTATTTCGCCGTCGCCTCGCGGCTCGCCTCGAGAATCTCGGGATGGTTCGCGAGACCGAGGTAGTTGTTCGCGCACATGTTCAGGAGCGTCGTGCCGTTGTCGAGGACGACGCGCGCGCCCTGGGGCGTCGCGATCACCTTTTCGCTCTTGTAGAGGCTCTTCGCCTTCAGATCCGCGATCGTCTCCTGCAGATGCGACTGGAATTTTCCGTACATGACCGTTCCTTTCCCTTCTCTTTAGTTGTCCGTTGTGAAATCCGCGCCGCGCCTACCGCTTGCCGCCGGCGACCGTCTCGGCGATGTTGAGATAGTAGGAGCGGATGCGTTCGTAGGCGTTGATGATGTCGAGCTCGGCCAGCACGCGGATCGACGAGCCGGGATCCTCCGGCCCGACGCGCCCGAGCTGCGTGCGGCGGCAGTCGCGGATGAACTCGTGGATGTTCTTCGACTCGTTCTGCACCATCCTGATGTCCACCGCCGGGCGCGGCGAGCGGATCCACGGCGTGACCCTGCGCGCAAACGCCACCACACGGTCGTGCACCGAGAGCAGCAACTGGCGCGAGACGTCCGACATCCGCTGATTCTGCTTGCGCAGGCGCTTGACGGCCTTCAGCACCGCCGCCGCCTCGTCCGACACCGACTCGAGCTCGTCCGTGAAGCGCAGCAGCCGCTGGGCCCGCTCAGCCACGTCGTACGCGAGGCGCTTGGACATGATCGCGCCGAGGAACTCCGTGACCTCCCTCTGCACGTTGTCGAGAATGTCCTCGCGGTGGACGATGTGTGTTTCAACCTTGTCGTCGGACTCGCCGGCGAGCACCTTGCGCGCGCAGTCCAGAAGGTCGAGGTTCGACTCGCGCATGAAGATGACCTCCGTCAGCGCCTGGTCGCAGGCGATGACCGGCGAGGCCTTCGCGCCGACCTTGAGCGCCGACAGATGGGGCTTTTCGTTCTCCGGCTGCTTGACGAGCTTCTCGATGAGCGACATGAACGGCCGGACAACGGGGAAGAAGATGAGCCCGCGGCAGATGGCGAAGATCGTATCCGTCACCGCAATCGGCTTCATGTGGCTCGTCATCCACACGCCGTCGCCGCACACGGTGATCACGTCGGGGAATATCCACCGACCGATGTTGACGAAGAAGACGAAGAACAGCGGCATCAGCACGACCGAACCGACGATGTTCGACAGCGTATGCGAGAGCGCCGTGCGCTTGGCGTCCGCCGTGCCGCCGATCGCGGCGATCCAGCCCGTAGCCGTCGTGCCCACGTTCGCGCCGAAAAGAACCGCCACCGCAACCTGGTAGCTGATGAGCCCCGTCGTCGCGAGCGTCATGGCAATCAGGATCGTCGCCGCCGAGCTCTGGATGACCGCCGTCAGAAGCATCGAGAAGAAGGCGACCTTCACCGCGCCGAGGAACGTTGACGCCTCGAGCGACGAGAAGAAATCCAGAATGCGCTGCTGGCTCGCCGTGACCCTGCCCGTGGCGATCATCTCGGGCGTCGGCTTGAGCCCGCTCATCGCGTCGCCCATGAAAAACAGACCGAGAAACACGAGCCCCAGGCCCATCAGCGTCAGGCCGAAGTTGTGGACCCGCTCGCCGCGGAAGAAGAAATAGAGAATGCCGCCCAGCGCGACACCGCCCAGACCCAGGAACTGGGGCTTCGGCGCAAACGCCATGATCCAGACGGTCGCCGTCGTGCCGATGTTCGCGCCGATCAGGACGGAAAACGCCTGCGGCAGCGTCATCAGCGCCATCGAGACGAAACCGACGAGCATCACCGTGATGATGCTCGAGGACTGCACAATAATCGTCGAGACGATGCCCGTGCCGACGCCGTAGATGCGATGACCCGTCGCATGTGACATGAACTTGCGCAGACTTCCCCCGACGGTGGCCTGAAGCCCCTCCGACAGATGCTTCATGCCGAGGAGGAAGATTCCCAGCCCCCCCAGCACCGTACACAGGATCGAGAAAAGCTCTTTCATGATTTGCCGCCAAAGGTTCCTTTAGAGACCGACACCCGCAATCAGCAGCGCAAGGCCGAGCGCGGCGCACATCCCCCCCAGGACGCGCGCGCCCGCGGCGTGGCTCAGAATCTTGTCGAGCGCCGCTTCGAGGCGCCACGGATAGAACATGCCGTACATGCCGATGACCGCGCCCGCATAGGCGGTCAGGACGAAGAGGTGGACGGCCGCGAAGCCGGATGCCGGCACGAGCAGGCGCGTCGTCTTGAAGAGCTCCGCCGGCAGCAGCATCAAAAGGCCCGTGAGCGCGCGCATCGGCAGGCACTTCGGCATCCACTGGACGGTCAGATAGATGAGGATGCCCGCCATCACCCAGACGAAGAGTCCGCCCGTCTTCTCCTTGAAGAGCACCGCGTCGAAGACATCGATGCCGATCGTGCTGCACTCGTAGGCGGTCCAGAGCCACGCGGCGGCGGTCAGCGCCCACGCGGCGGCCGACGACTGCTCAAACCGGGCGACGGCACGGCGGGCCCGTTCGGGCGAAAAGAGAGAGACCCCGCCGAAGGCGAGGAGCGGCAGACCGATTAACAAGCCCCAGATCGTTATCATTTTCTCTTTAAGGTTGGAGGTAGGTGCCGGAGTCGAACCGGCCTAGAAGGATTTGCAGTCCTCTGCCTAACCGCTTGGCTAACCCACCTTGCGTCGTTCGTCGGCGCATATTATATCATATTTGCCTTCGAACCATCAACACGACTTTACCGCTTTGGTCGGACCGACGAGATTTGAACTCGTGACCTTTTGCACCCCAAGCAAACGCGCTACCAGGCTGCGCTACGGTCCGCCGTGCCGTCGTGGGCCAGATCACCACGAAATTTGGTAGCGGGGGCTGGATTTGAACCAACGACCTTCAGGTTATGAGCCTGACGAGCTACCAGGCTGCTCCACCCCGCAATCTGGGTCTCCGACTGGCGGGGCTGACGGGAGTCGAACCCATAACCCTCAGATTCGTAGTCTGATGCTCTATCCAGTTGAGCTACAGCCCCAATCGAAAACGCAAGTAGTATATCATATTGCCGCCGCCCTGCGCAAGGGGGTAAAATCGTGTTTTTTCACAGCGGCCGCCTCCAGAAGTAAACGCGCTTTTATCGTTCGTTTACCCTCCGTAAAGATTGGCTATTGTTAATGGTGAAGGTAAATCCCTCACTCCCTCCCCGAGCGAACTAGACAGGGAGGGGGCGCGCGTTTACTTTTGGGAAAGCCCACCCTGGGCGGATTCATAAACTCCGATCCGTGTGGCTCTCGCGCGGCCTTGCGACCTTGCTTCGCAAGGCTCCTCGCTTTGCTCGTCGGGCAACCTGATCGCTCCGCGACAGGCGCATTCCCGCTTCACTGCTTCGCGCTTTTCAACCACGATCAATTGACTCCATTCACAGTTTTTTATAGAGGCCTTCGGCCGATTTATGCGACGCAGTCGCATCCCAAAACACTTCTGCCGATACATATACAGTCGTTGTGAAGTGCAAAGCTGCGGAGCGTTAGCGGGAGCCCAAACGCTCGGAGTTAACTTTCTTGCGTTTACTTTCAGAACGTGCGTTTACTTTTGACAGTGGCGCTGCCCGTTTTTCAGGCTATCGGTGCACCTGCCCGAGAATTTTAGGCGGCCGCCCATGCTCTCGCCTTCCTTATGCGCGGATCCTTTTCTGGCTCTAAAGCATGCGGGCGAAATCCGGCTCACTCCTGAGGCGGCCGCGCCTCGATTTCGTGGATGGCGTTGGTGACGTAGCTGCGCTGATAATCATTGATGTCCTGTCCGAGCGACGCACGCAAAACCTCAAGGCGGTTTGTGCTGTATTGATAGGCAGGGTCAAAGGCGACAATCGCTTCATCAACCGCCTTTACATACGAACAATCCGCCGCGGCGAAATCTTTGGCGCACCGACCGGCCAAGTCGCGCATCTCTTCCGAGACGCCCTCTTGTCGCGCCTGTCGCAGCATCTGACGACAAAGATCCTTCCTGTCCATATCATACTGCGGCGCATCAGAGGAAAGAAACATCGCCACAGCCGCCACCGAATTGGACGTCAGGCCCTCCCGCCCCAAGATGAGGCGGCATGCGGTAAATGCGACCTTGCTGTTTTCGTTGGTCGTGTAGCCGTAGAGATAGGGGATGCCCTGCTGAAGGTCGTATTTGCTGATGATGGCCAGCATCTGACGGGGCCGCTCGTTGGACTCCGCCATCTCCTTCGCAACGCGGACGAACTGGTTGGTGTCGTAGTTCATAGTCCGCGCGAACAAGGCATTCATATCGCTTTGATGATCGCCGTCGAAACAATCGTAAATCCAGTTCAGCGCGCGTCTGACCTGCGCATCGGGAAGCGTGCTTTCTCCGCCAAACGATCCGCCCGCAAGCACCGCTGCCATCGCAACCAAAATCGGCATCTTTTTCATTGTTCTCGCCCTTTCTTTTGATGGAAGAAGCCTATCGCGGCGTCATCCTTTTCGTAATTGTCCTTAGAAACTTTCCGAATGCCCCAGACCGGGCCCGCAGTCATGTCGCGCCCGCTGACACCCCTACCGTTCATCAGGAGACGTTCAATTATCCTTTCGCAGGTCATGTCCCGTCCATAATAGCCCGGGCCGCCGTTGATGCAACCATTGCTCCAGTCGTCCGGCGCATAATCGTAGCAGAAACGATAACCGTCAACCCAAATGGATCCTTCATTGTCGCTGACGTAGATGTCAACTGCGCCAAGGTGGTGCCCCAACTCATGGGCGAGCACCAGGCCGGATGCTTCCCGCGTCATGACAACGGCGTTTTGCCAATGGACTGCCACGGCATCCGGATCTTCCTCGGCGAAAGCGTTTATGAAGAAACAGTTGATGTCACTTGAGCTACTCACCAATGCCCTTAATTCCTCCAGTCCGAGATTCTGCTCGTCACCCGTGTCGGAATGCTCGTAAACTTCATATGCTGCGCTGTTGGTAATTGTGACGACACTATCCAACACGACTTCCACGCCGACCTGCACGAATACATCATTGACAAATGGGATCATTGATCGCACATCCAACTCATCCCTTGCAACCCTTCGCCCGTCCGAAACGATCCATGCCGTCAGGTGCAGGACGCGGTTCGTCACGACCTTCAGCGGGAACTGCGGCGGCTCGGACGGCGACTCGCCGATCTGCACGCTCAGCCGCGTCCAGCCCGGCACGAGGCCGCGCACGCGGACTTCGCGCCCCGTGCTGCCGCCGACGAACGCGACCGCGCCCGGCACCGTGCTCGTCCAGACGATCTTCTCATCGGGGTAGTCGGCGGGCGTCACCGCAATCTTGAAGTACGCGTCCTTCCCCACGCCCACGCCGCAGGGATTGTAGACGAACTCATGCGTCTCGCCGTCCACCTCCACGCTCTTCGTCTCGGTGCAGATCGGCTCGGCCACGGGGCGCACCACCGTGAAGCGCTTCGTCACCGTGGATATTGCGCCGCCCTCCGGCGTCCAGCTCGCGGTCACCCGCCCGCGCCGGTAACTCGGCGAGACCGCGCCCGCGTCCAGCCAGAAGCCCTTGAACAGGCCCGCGCCCGACTGCAGCGCCCACTCCGTCCCGTTGGCGAGCACGTCATCCGCCTCGTCCCCTTCGTAGACATCGCCGACGAACCCGGACGTCCCGACATACCGCAGGGTGCCGCCGCCCGCGCCCGTCGCCAGGCGGAGGCGTCCACGCCCCAGATCGTCCTCGCCCGAGACGATCTGCGAGCCGAAGTCGTTGTTGAATCCATTCGTCACAACGTCGTTGTCCGTGTTCTCAAAGAGCGTGTCGGGCAGATCCAGCGACAGCCGCCCCGCCTCGGTGACGTCGCCCTCGTCGCGGCACGCGCACCAGCCTTCCCACCACTGGAAGAGCATGTAGCCCTCGTACGTCACGTAGACTTCAAAGGCGTGCTCCCCGCCGCTGCACCCGCAATCGGCGGCGCACGTCCACCGGAAGCCGTTGGCGGAGAGGACCGGCGAGCAGCATCCGCCGACAAGGTTTGTCAGCACCGCGCCGACATCGCGCGGCGAGGTCGAGAGCGCATAACCGCCGTTCCCGTCGGGCTCGAACGAAAACTCCAGCGGGTTGCGGACGCTGAAGCTGGCCGACGGCCCGCCGCCTTGCGCGAGAAGCCGGGGCCGCCCCGCGCGCAGCTGCGGCGCGCCGTTCATCAGGGCCGCCGGGCTGTCATAGTAGACGATCTCGGCGTTCTCGTCCGATGCCGCGATGTCTTCCAGGGGCGCATCGGCGCGCACCACATATTCCGCGCCGATGAGGAGCGGCACGCGGCAGGTCTGGTTGGAATTGGCGACAATCGCCAGATTGCCGAGGTCGCTGTCGCCATCGCAGGTCACGGAAATGAAGTTGTTGTCGGCACGGCTTGTGAACGTCAGCCAGTAATACGCGTTCGTGCAGACGCCGTCATTCCACGCAGTTTCAATTTCACCGAGTACGTTGGTCGTTGCCGAAAGAACGTTTCCGCAGTTCGCGTTCAGCCAGGCGACGCCCGTGCCGAAGCAGTCGCCGTCGTGGGATTTCGGCGCGGGGTCGATTTCATTGGCAAGCCCGTCGCCGTCCCAGTCATCGGGATTGATGCGGCGGTAAACGCGGCGCAGGTTGTTCGACTGCGTGGCAAAGGCGCCATCCGGCCACAGCGTCACCTGCGCCGTGACGGGCGCGTTCGTGTCGCCGTTCAGGAAGAAGTTGTCCCAGATGATCGTGCGGCTGTCGTCGTCGCCCGCGGACAGCCACAGGCAGCTTGCGCCCTGCATCGCGAGCATCGGCACGCCCACCGCGCAGATTTCATGCGCGGCGTCGCGCGG
>JAFUEM010000166.1 GCA_017463935.1 Kiritimatiellia bacterium | reverse complement strand
GGGCGCGCCGAGCGCGTTCTTCGGGAAGAGCCCGCGCTGCAGCCGCTCGAACGCGACGGAATCCGGCTCGTCCGCGTACATCTTGATCTCCTCGAGGACGACCTCCTTCTCGCGCGCGAACTCGTCGGCGGGGATCGCCGCGTGCAGGTACATGTCCGCGAGGATCTCCACCGCCTCGCCGAGATAGTTGTACGGCAGGTGCGCGAAATAGACGGTCGACTCCTCGCCCGTGCAGGCGTTGAAGTTGCCGCCGCGCCCCTCGATCGCGCGCGTGATGTCGAGCGGCGTGCGCGTGGGCGTGCCCTTGAAGAGCATGTGCTCGATGAAGTGCGAAATGCCCGCCAGGCGCTTCGGCTCGTGGCGGCTGCCGCTCGCGACGAAGACGCCGAACGCGACCGACTGCGCCTCGCACGGCGCCAGGACGACGCGCAGGCCGTTTTCCAGAACCTCGATTTCCGTTTCCATCTCTAGACCGGTTGCAGAATCCACCGCTTGTTGTACCAGAACCACTGCTCGGGATGCGCCATCACCCGCTCGGACAGCAGCTTCATCGCCTCGCGCGTCAGCCGTGCGGCCTCCGCCTTCTTGTCGACGGCGGCGGGATCGGGGCGCAGCGTCGCGATATGGTCGAAGACGTGCCGTCCGCCCTCGCGGCGCATCATCGCGACGACGATCGGCGAGCCGCACCGGACCGCGAACATCGCGCCCGCGTGGCTCACGTTCGCCGTGCCGCCGAGGAACTCCGCCGCCACGTCCGGCTGCGGCACGCGCAGGTCGGGCAGGATCGCGAACGCGCGCCCGGCCGCGAGCCGCTCCTTGATGTCGACGAGCGTGCGCGCGCTGCCGCGGTCGAGCACCTCGATGTCGCCGTACTGGCGCTTCATCCACGCATCGATCTTCGGGTTGCGCTGCTTCGCCGCGATGGAGACGAGCGGCAGGCCGTACTTCGCCATCGACCACGCCGCCATGTACCAGTTGCCGGCGTGCGGCACCATGATGACGACGCCCCTGCCCTCGTCGACGTACGACTGGAGCCGGTCCTTGTAGAGCCGGCCGTCCTTGATGTAGCGGTCCATCCACGCGCGGTCGAGGTACGGCGCGCGGATCATCTCGACGCCCGTCTGGAGGACGTTGGTGAAGCTGAGGCGCGCGATGCGCCGCAGCTCCGCGTCGCCCTTTTCGGGGAAGACGCGCCGCAGCCGCTCCATCGTGCGCGCGCGCTTGAGGCGGCAGACGTCGGTCGCGAACCACCCGATGAACGCGGCGATCCGCATCGCCGCGCGGTACGGAATGACGCGCACGACGCCGCAGAAGAAGCGGAGCGCGCCGTATTCGAGGTTGATTGTGATCTTGCCTTTCGTCGCCACGGGGAATATTTTACCATATTTCCCCGCGGCCGAAAAGCCTAGGGCCGGCGCACGGTGATCGTGCGGTTGGACCGGCTCATCGCCTCGCGCGTCCAGTCCTTCAGGAGCGCGAAGTAGCCCCTGGCGAGCAGCGCGTCGGGATGCTTGTCGGACGTGCGCGTCAGCGTCACCGTCAGCCGCCCGTCGACCGTGCGGCTCGTCACCGCGAAGTCGAGCCAGCGCTCGCCGGCCTTCAGCGGATTGACGAACCCGTACGCGTCCGGCAGGTGCTCGGCGCACGTGTAGCCCTCGGGGAAGACGACCGTGATCTTCGTCACCGACTTCTCCGCCGCGCCGACCATCAGCGGCGTCGTGCGCACCGAGCCCGTCAGCGGCAGGATCGGCTTGTAGAACGCCGGCACCGTCAGCGTGATCGCGCCGTCCGCCACCGTCGCGAAGTCGGGGATGTACGCGCTGTACGACAGCCGCGCGGGATAGCCCTCGACGTCCGTCACCAGATCCTGCGTCGCGCTCGCCGCCTGCGCGAGGTTCCCGAGCAGCGCCTGGAAGTGGCGGCTGCGCTCCTCGGCGAGCATCTCCGCGTACTCCTTGCGGAACGCGCCCACGCCCGGGCCGTACGTCGTCTCCACCACGTCGACGTCCGCCGCGCCGTTCGCGCGCACGGTGATCGTCATCTCGGCGACGGATTCCGACGCGAGGTCGGCCGCGCTCTTCGCGACGACGCCGAACGCGCCCGTCGCGGGATCGAGGTAGTGCGCGCCGTCGTAGGCCGTCGCGCCCACGGGCGTATATTCGTTCTCGGTGCCGAGGAAGTACGTCGTCCGCGTCCCGCCCCATCCGAGGAAGCCGCCGTCGCGCACCGTCACGCGGCAGAGCGCCGCCGCGAACGCCGTCTCCTTCGGCTTCTCGAACATGTTGAGGCGCTGAAGCGCCGCCGCGTCGTTCGCGTCCGGCGCGGCGAACACCACGTCGGCGTCGTAGCCCGCGCCCTTCAGGAGCGCGCAGAGCGTGCGGACGTAGTCGAGCCGCGTCGCGTAGCGCTCCCTGAGCACGGTGGCGGGATCGGTCAGCTGCGCAGCGAGCGGCAGTTCGTAGAGGGCGGGCCCCGCGAGCCGGACGTGCTTCGCCATCCAGTTGCGGATCTCCTCCAGCGTCGTCGCCTCGACCGCGCCCGCGAGCGGCTGGACGTCCGCCGCGCGCTTGAGCCGCGCCGCCGTGCGCGCGAAGTCGCCCTTCGAGACGATCACGTGGTCGCGCCACAGCACGCCGTCGGGCTGCATCGGCTCGGACTTGATGGAATCGGGGATCGCGTCGAAAGCGAAGTGCTCGCCCGCGCCGTCGATGATCACCGTCATGCAGTCCACGGGCTCGGAGCTGTCGAAGTAGCGCAGCGCGTAGAACGCCGCCGGCGCGTTCGTGACCGTCGTGCGCGTCGTGTAGGTGATGACGCTGCCGACCTCGACCGACGGCAGGTTCACGACGAGCTTCTTCGACGCGGGATAGCGCGGCGCGGACGACGCCCAGTCGCAGTCGAAGAGGTTGATCTCCTTCTCGCCGACCGTCGCGACCGTGCCGTCCCTGTTCGTCACCGTCGCGGAGACGAGCTCGACCTTCTTCCACGTCGGGTTGAAGTGGAACGTCAGCTCCGACGAGTTCTTCTTGCCGTCGTACGTCAGGATCTCCTTCTCGACCGTCTGCTCGATCGTCCAGTTGTACGCGTCCCGGAGCGTGACCTCCTCGCGGATGTCGAGGTAGCGGACGTTCGCGTTGGCGAGCGCGTCCTTCGCGAAGACCGGCCGCTTGCGCTCCGCCGCCTCCACGCGCTTGATGCTCTCGCGCACGCCCGGGTAGTCCTCCGCCGAAATCTCCACGGTGTCGATCGCGAGGCTGCGGCGCGCGGTGAAGACGCCGTCCGCGACGCGGTACGTGCGGCTGAACGCATAGCCGCCCTCGATCGCGATGTCGTCCGGCAGCGACAGGACCGCGCCCACCGACTCGCCGAGACGGACCGTCAGCGTCTCCTCGACCTTCGCCGTCGAATCGATGTCGAGCGGGAAGCGGCGCTTCTCGAGCGAGGTCGCGCCGGAGAGGAGCCAGTTCGCCGCGCCGAACTGGCGCGAGAGGAGGGGCGCGACGAACTCGTCGCGCGTCTCGCCGCGCACGAGCGTCTCCGGCACCTTCACGAGGATGCGCGCCGCGAGCGGCCGCGCCGTGTCCTGCAGATCCGCCGGCTCGATCGTCAGGTCCAGGAGCTCCGAACCCGCCGCCGCGTTGCGCACGAGCCGCTCGAACATCTGGCGGCGGTCGTCGGGCTTCTGGCGCAGGAAGACGCCGCGGTAGATCGTGTCGTTGAAGCCGAGGAAGTCGATGCGCGCGTCGAGCAGCACCGAGCCGTCCTTGGCGAGCGACCCGTCCGAGACGATCCGCACCTTGTTCGCCTCGGCGGACGGCACCTGCGAGACGTGCAGATCCTCGCCGTACGGCGTCGCTACGAGGTAGGAGCGGTCGCTGAGGTAGGCCGGCATCAGGTCGCGGCTCGATTCGTTCGTCGGGTCCATCAGGATGAAGCCGTCCCCGTTCGCCGCCGCGGAACCGGGCGCGCGCACGGCGACAATGGCGTGGTTGAAGTAGGGCTGCGGCACCTCCCGGTCCATCTTCGCGCCGGCGTGGATGAGGACGGGATACGCCTCGAGGCCCGCGATGCGCAGCATCGCCACGAGGAGCGCCGCCTTGTCGCGGCAGACGCCGTAGCGGTTGCCGAAGGTGATCTCCACGTCGTGCGGCGCGTAGCCGGGCGAAGTGTCCTCCATCGTCAGGCCCATGTAGCGGATCTCCTGCGCCACCCACTTGTAGAGCGCCTCGATCCGCGGCAGTTCCGCCGCGTCCGTCGCCGCCAGGATCTCCGCCACCTTGTTCGTGATGCCGGCGGTCGTCTTCTCGAGGTGCGGGACGCTCAGGTCCCAGTACCACTTCGAGAGCGTCGGCCAGTCCTTCGCGGTCGAGACGCGCACGTGCTGCACCTGCGTGTAAAAGGGCGGCATGTCCGGCTCCTCGAACGCCTGCGGCGCGTCCGTGACCGTCCACGTGTAGCGGATGCGGCCGTCCGGCAGCGTCTCTTCCGCGTAGTCCACGTTGCCGAGCGGGTGGCGCACGGCGGTGTTGACGAGCGGGCGCTCCTTCGGCGCGATGAAGGTGATGGTGCGATGGAGCATCGGCACCGCCCATTCGAGCACCGCGATGTCGGCGAACTGGTTCTCGACGCGCGACTTGAAGTTCTGGCGGCGCGTCGCATACTTCAGCACGTCGCCGACCTTGAGCCCGGGGACGGAGCAGACGACCTTGCGCGCCTCAGGGTCGTAGATGTTCTCGCTCGCCGAGGCGTTGTCCGTCGTCTCCTTCGTCGTCGCCGTGACGTCGATGGCGCGCTCGACGCCGTCCGGGCCGATGGCCGAGACGCGCACGATCTCCGCGACGCCGTAGCGGCGGTTGAAGCCGACCGAGATCGTGCTTTCGTCGATCCGCCCCTTCTCGGTCAGGATCTTGATGGCCTGCTCCTCGACGGCGACGAACGAGCCGTCCGGCTGGAATTCCGTCGTCGCGGCGCTGTCGACCAGCACCGAATCCGCGTCGGGATACTTTTCCAGCGTGACGTCATCGTAGATGCCGAACGCCGACAGGGCGGCGAGTCCCCCGACCGCCGCGACCATCATGACCATCCAGTTCCTGTTCATAGGCAGAGTTACCCTGTTTCGAGCCCAAACGATTCACCACCCACCTCCCCCCTTGGAAAAATGAGTGGCGGATAGTATATCAAAAACTGCGGCGACTGTGGCAACCCCCGCGGCGCGCCGGCGCCGCGCCGGCCTGCGTGCAGCGCCGCAGGAGCTTCCGGTCGCGCGTGACGACCTTGATCCGGTCCGCGAGCCCCAGCCACCGCGCCATGCGCACGAAGTCG
>JAFUEM010000165.1 GCA_017463935.1 Kiritimatiellia bacterium | reverse complement strand
GCCGGGCGAGCTGAGCGGCGTCGAGGACGGCACCGAGGTGACGCTCACCGTCACCCGCGTCGAGGGCGAGACGGAGTGCGTCTCCCTGCCCAAGACGGCGACGGTCGTCAGCGCGGCGTAAGCAATGCGGCGGCGGGGAGGAAGTTCGCCATTGGGTGACGTTTTGCGACCCGTACGCATAGCGTCGTCGGCGTTGGCCGACGCCGCTTAGCTTCTAGCGATTCTAGACCGCCCATTGGTGCTGGCTAAATGAGGACGCGGCCTATTGGCTGCTGATCTAGATTGGCTAGAGGAGGGGCCGGCTGCGGCGAAGGGGCGGAGGCAGTTGGGCGACGTTGAAGTTGAGCCACGCGTGTTCTGCATGGAATCGTTTTCAATCCGGCGAAACTTCACCGAGCGAGCCCGTAGGTTCGTTTTCGCGAAGCGGAAACCACGGGGCGAGCGTTCGACCCAACCGCCTTCGCCCCATAGCCGCTTCAGCAACTCCATCGCCGAAGCCCCACAGCCGCGGGAGTTGATCAGTGGCCAGCGCGGCCGGTCGTGTTCGGCGGGTAGACGACCGTGAGGCCCTTCGCCTCGATGGCCATGCGCAGGTTCGTCTGCGCCACCTGCAGCGAATCGTAGGCGAGCGTCACCGTCTTCGCCTGAAAATCCCATTTGAAGGAATCTTTCTCGACGCCGTTGTACTTCGACAGCGCGGCGACGACCTGCGCCTGGTTCGCGGGCGCGAGGTCGGGGATCTCGATCGTCACCGTGCGCACGTCGGCGCGGCGGCAGCCGAAAAGGGCGAGGGCGAGCGTTGCGGTAAGGAGCGTCTTTTTCATGTCACTTGAAGGTGGTGGGATCCGTGTCGGGGCCGAAGGGCGACAGCTCGCGCAGGTTCCGGATCACGGGCGGGAGCCTGTCCAGCACGTAGTCGACCTCCTCCATCGTGTTGTAGCGCGAGAGCGAGAAGCGCACCGAGCCGTGCACCGCGATGAAGGGGACGCCCATCGCGCGGATGACGTGGCTGGGGTCGAGCGAGCCCGACGCGCACGCCGAGCCCGTCGAGATGCAGATGCCGAGGTCGCTCAGACGGTAGGCGATCGCCTCGCCCTCGATGTACTCGAAGCTGACGTTGAGTGTGTTCGGCAGGCGATGGTTCCGGTCGCCGTTGACGCGGACGTTGGGGCACTTCGCGAGGATGCCGGCCTCCAGGCGGTCGCGGAGCGCGGTGATCTGCACGGCCTCCTCGGCCATCCCGATGCGCGCGAGCTCGCACGCCTTGGCGAGGCCGACGATGTAGGGGACGTTCTCGGTGCCGGCGCGGCGGCCCGCCTCCTGATGGCCGCCGAGCAGGAACGGCTTGAGCTTCGTGCCCTTGCGGACGTACAGGATGCCGATGCCCTTGGGCGCGTGGAACTTGTGGCCCGACATCGCGAGCAGGTCGACGGGGACCTTCGTGACGTCGACGGGGATCTTGCCCGCGACCTGCACGGCGTCGGTATGGAAGACGGCGCCGTATTCCCTGCAGATGTCGGCGATTTTCTCGATCGGGAAGACGGTGCCCGTCTCGTTGTTGGCCCACATGATCGAGACGAGCGCGTGCTGCGTGCCTTTCAGCTCGGCGCGCAGCCGGTCCAGGTCGATCTGCCCGACGCCGTCGACGGGCAGTTCCACGACGGTGTGGCCGAGCGCCTTCAGGCGGCGGCAGGGCTGGAGGACGGCGGGATGCTCGACGGCCGTCGTGATGACCTTCGTGCCCGTGCCGAACCAGTCGGCGGTGCCGCGGATCGCGGCGTTGTCGGATTCGGTGGCGCAGGAGGTGAAGATGACTTCCTCGGGCGAGCAGTTGAGGAACGCCGCGACTTCCTCGCGGGCGCGCGTGACGAACTTGGCCACCTGGCCGCCGAACGCGTGCATCGAGCTCGGATTGCCGTAGAGCTCGCCGAAGAAGGGGCGCATCACGTCCGCGACCTCGGGCGCGACGCGCGAGGTGGCGTTGTTGTCGAAGTAGACGATTTTTTCCATGATTGCCGGATAGTATATCATAAAATGCGGCGGGCGATTTATGATATACTATCCATCATGCTGCTGAAGATAGAGGATTTGTGCGTGTCGTTCCGGAACGACGACGGCGAGGTCAACGCGGCGGCGGTCGACGTCAACCTGACGCTGGACCGCGGCGAGGTGCTGGGCATCGTCGGCGAATCGGGTTCCGGCAAGAGTTCGGTTTCGATGAGCGTCGCGCGGCTCCTGCCGAGCCCGCCCGCGTTCTACCCCAAGGGGCGCATCCTCCTCGACGGCGAGGACATGCTGACGCTGCCGCTGCCGGCGCTGCGGAAGATCCGCGGCAAGAAGATCGGCGTCATCTTCCAGGACCCGATGGGCTCGCTCTCGCCGCTCCACCGCATCGGCGCGCAGCTCGTCGAGACGGTCCTGCTGCACGAGGACGTGTCGAAGAAGGCGGCGGAGGAGCTGGCGCTCGAATGGCTCGGCAAGGTCGGCATCCCCGATCCCGCCGTGCGCGCGCGCGCCTATCCGCACGAGCTTTCCGGCGGCATGCAGCAGCGCGTGATGATCGCGATGGGCCTCATGCTCGGCCCCGACCTCGTGATCGCCGACGAGCCGACGACGGCGCTCGACGTGACGATCCAGGCGCAGGTGCTGCGCCTCATGCGCGAGCTCCACCGCGCGAACTCGGGCGTGCTCCTCATCACGCACGACCTCGGCGTCGTCTCGCAGATGGCGACGAAGCTCGCCGTCATGAAGGACGGCCGCGTCGTGGAGACGTCGGACGATCCGGTGAAGTTCTTCACGGAGCCCACCCATCCGTACTCGAAGGGGCTCGTCCGCGAGGCGCGCAAGATGGAGCTGGAATCATGAAGCGCATCGGCATCGTGGGCGCGGGGCGCTTCGGCATGGCGCTCGCGGAGTCGCTGGCGAACGCCGGCACGGAAGTCCTGCTCATCGACCGCAACCGCCCGGCCATGCAGAACGCGAGCGAGTTCGCGACGGCGCTGCAGGGCGACGCGACGCAGCCGCACGTCCTGGAGGAGGCCGGCTTCGGCGAATGCGACCTCGTCGTCGTCGCCATCGGCAGCAACATCGAGGCGTCGATGATGGTGACGGCGAACTGCAAGGAGCTGGGCGTGCCCAACGTGGTCGCGAAGGCGACGAGCGAGCTGCACGGCAAGATCCTGCGGCGCATCGGCGCGGACACGGTCGTCTATCCCGACCGCGATTCGGCGCACCGCCTCGCGCGCGCGATCGCCAACCACGACGTCATCGACTTCCTGGAGATCTCCGACGGCTATTCGATCGCCGAGATCGACGTGCCCGAGGCGCTGCGCGGCAAGACGCTCGCGGAGGCGAACTTCCGCAGCGCGACGGGCATGACGGTGCTCTGCATCCGCCGCGCCGCCGCCGATCCCATGAAGCCGCGCACGGTCGTCATCCCCCAGGCCGATTCCGTCCTGCAGCCGGACGACAAGCTGATCGTCTTCGGCGAGACGCGCAAGCTGGACGAGCTGTCGTAGCATGGCGCGGCTCGTCATCCAGGGCGGCCGGACGATCGCCGGCGTGCACGCGGTCGCGGGCAACAAGAACGCGGCGCTGCCGATGATCGCGGCGGCGCTCCTGACCGATCAGCCCGTGACGCTCGTCAACGTGCCCGACATCACCGACGTCGCCGCGATGCTCGACGCCGCGCGGCGCTTC
>JAFUEM010000164.1 GCA_017463935.1 Kiritimatiellia bacterium | reverse complement strand
TCGGGCGGCAGCGCGGCGGCGGTGGGCGGCGACCTCTGCCTCGCGGCGCTCGGCACCGACACGGGCGGGTCGATCCGCCAGCCGGCGAGCTTCTGCAACTGCGTGGGCGTGAAGCCCAGCTACGGGCGCGTCTCGCGCTTCGGCGTGACGGCGTTCGCCTCGTCGCTCGACCAGGTCGGCCCCATGACGAAGACGGTCGAGGACGCGGCGATCCTTCTCCGCGCGCTCGCGGGCCACGACGAGATGGACGGCACGACGCCGACCGATCCCGTCCCCGACTACGCGGCGGAACTGCCGCGCGCCACGCTCAAGGGCGTGAAGGTGGGTCTGCCGAAGGAATATTTCGACGTCGCGGGGCTCGATCCCGAGGTCAAGCGCATCACCGACGCGGCCGTCGCGAAATGCGCGGCGGCGGGCGCGGAGCTCGTGGAGGTGTCGCTGCCGCACACCGAGTACGCGATGGCGGTCTACTACATCATCGCGCCGGCGGAGGCGAGCGCCAACCTCGCGCGCTTCGACGGCGTGCGCTACGGCCACCGCAGCGCGGCGGCGAAGGACGTCTACTCGCTCTACGTCAAGAGCCGCGCGGAAGGGTTCGGCCCGGAGGTCAAGCGCCGCATCATCATGGGCACGTATGTGCTCTCGAGCGGCTACTACGACGCCTACTACGGCCGCGCGCAGAAGGTGCGCACGCTCATCAAGCGCGACTTCGACGCGGCGTTCGGGCAGGTGGACGTCCTGCTGACGCCGTGCGCGCCGACGCCCGCCTTCAAGCTCGGCGAGCTGCAGGACCCGCTGACCATGTACCTCAACGACCTCTTCACGATCCCGTCCGCGCTCGCGGGCGTCTGCGCCGCGTCGGTGCCGGCGGGCTTCACGCGCGCGGGTCTGCCGGTGGGCGTGCAGTTCATCGGCGGGGCGTTCGAGGAGACGACGCTCCTCAAGGCCTGCAAGGCGTTCGAGGACCTCGTCGGCACGCGCAACGATCTTCACTAACGGAGGAAACGAAATGAAAGTCCTGCTGGAAACTTCGATGGGCACGATCACGCTGGAACTCAACGAGGCGAAGGCGCCCGAGACGGTGCGCAACTTCGTCGCGTACGCGAAGGAGGGCCACTACGACGGCACGATCTTCCACCGCGTCATCGACGGCTTCATGATCCAGGGCGGCGGGTTCACGAAGGACATGAACCAGAAGCCGACGCACGCGCCCATCCGCAACGAGGCGATGAACGGGCTCAAGAACGCGCGCGGCACCATCGCGATGGCCCGCACGATGGTCGTCGATTCGGCGACGAGCCAGTTCTTCATCAACCTCGTCGACAATGACTTCCTCGACTTCACCGCGCCGACGCCGCAGGGCTTCGGGTACGCCGTTTTCGGGCAGGTGACGGACGGCATGGAGGTCGTGGACGCGATCGCCAAGGTGAAGACCGGGTTCTCGGGGCCGCACCAGAACGTGCCCGAGGAGGCGGTCGTCATCAAAAAAGTATCTGTCGGCTGAGGCTTGCAAAATTCCGCAGAAAATCGTATAATAGCCCCAACACTGAAACAAGGAGTCATCGAAACATGAAGAAGATTCTTTTTGCCGCCGCCCTTGCCGTCGCGTGTGCCGGTGCGATCCGCGCCGCCGATGCGGGCGAAACCGACGAAAACGCCGTCGAGACCGAGGTCGTCGACGCACCGCCGAAGCAGGTCGGCGTCTGGCCCGCGTTCTTCGCGATCGGCGAGATTCCCTCGACCAACGTCGCGCCCGACGTTATCGGCCTCAGGCTCACGATCCCCTATTCGACGAAGCACGAGAACGTGACGGGCTTCGACATTGGCCTGTGGGGGCGCGCGCAGTACTTCGAGGGCTTCATGCTCAACATCTTCCGCAACGACGTCCGTGACGAGCTCTCGGGCATCCAGGTGGGCCTCTACAACTCGGCCGGCCAGGCGGACATGCTCGGCTTGCAGGTCGGTCTCTGGAACGAGGTGGGTTCGATCCGCGGCTTCCAGGTCGGCCTCGTCAACACGGCCGGCATCGCGCAGGGCTTCCAGGTGGGCCTCATCAACCGCGCGGAGGAGATGTACGGCTTCCAGGTCGGCGTCATCAACGTCATCCGCGACGCGGAGCTGACGTTCTGCCCGCTCGTCAACGTCGGCTTCTGAGGCGGCGATGAACATCCATCCCTTTGCGGCCGTACGGCCGAACGAGAAGGACGCGGCTTCGGTCGCGTCCGTTCCTTACGATGTGGTCGACACCGCCGAGGCGAAGGCGCTCGCGGCGGGCAACCCCAAGAGCTTCCTGCACGTCTCGCGCCCCGAGATCGACATGCCCGACGGCACCGACTGCTCTTCGCCGGCGGCCTACGCGCAGGCGAAGCGGGCGCTCGACGCGCTGATCGCGGACGGCACGCTCGTGCCGGACGCGGAGCCGAAGTACTACGCCTACCGCCAGACGATGGGCGCGCACGCGCAGACGGGCATCGTCGCGTGCTTCGACACGCAGGACTACCGCGCGGGCGTTCTCAAGCAGCACGAGAAGACGCGCAAGGACAAGGAGGACGACCGCACGCGCCACATCGAGACCCTGGCGGCGCACACGGGCCCTGCGTTCCTCACCTACCGCGACGACCGGGCGATTGACGAGATCGTCCGCGCGGCGTGCCGCACGACGCCGCTCTGTGACTTCGTCGCGCCGGACGGCATCGGCCACACGGTCTGGGAGATCGCGACGGGCGCGAGCTGCCTCGGCGACGAGCTCCAGGAGCTCTTCGCGCGCATCCCCGTCGCCTACATCGCCGACGGCCACCACCGCAGCGCGGCGGCGGCGCGCTACGCCGAATCGCACGGTTTCGCGGGCGAGTCGCGCTGGTTCATGGCCGTCATCTTCCCGGCGAGCCAGCTGAAGATTCTCGCCTACAACCGCCTCGTCGCCGACCTGAACGGCCTGAGCGACGAGGCGTTCCTCGCGCAGGTCGCGTCGCGCTTCACCGTCGGCGCGAAGGGCGCGAGAGGCTGCCGCATGTATTTCCGCGGCCGCTGGACGGATCTCGGCTGGACGGTGCCCGCGGGCGCGGACGTCGTCTCGTCGCTGGACGTGTCGTATCTCCAGGACAATCTGCTCGCGCCCGTCCTCGGCATCGCCGACCCGCGCACCGATCCGCGCATCTCGTTCATGGGCGGCATCCGCGGCGACGCGGCGCTGGCCGCGAAGGTCGATGCGGGCGAGGCCGCCGTCGCGTTCGCGATGGAGCCGGTCACGGTCGAGGAGATGATGGCGATCGCCGACGCGGGCGCGATCATGCCGCCGAAGTCAACCTGGTTCGAGCCGAAGCTGCGCTCGGGCCTCTTCATCCATCGGGTCAAGTGACGGTCGGGCGGCGAGCGGCGTTGTTCTGGGGGCGGCTGAAGCGGAAGATCGTCAAGGAGCCGCTCCCGCCCGAGAACATCGCCGGCGGCTGGGCGCTCGGCGTCTTCGTCGGCTGCGCGATCCCGTTCGGGATGCAGCTCGTCATCGCGATTCCGCTCGCGCTGATGCTGCGCGTCTCGCGCCTCGGCGCGACGGTCGGCACGTTCATCACCAACCCCGCGACGATTTTCGTCATCTACCCCGCGCAGACGTTCATCGTCAACAAGCTGCTCTTCGGCGGCTCGCTCACCTACACGAAGCTGATGGAGACGGAATGGACGTGGCGCGCGATCCGCCGGCTCGGCGTGGAGGTGGTCGCGTCGTTCTTCCTCGGCGGCTTCCTGCTCGCGATCATCCTGACGCCAATTGCCTACTTCACGGTGAAGCGCCTCGTCGTCGTCTACCGCGCGCGGGCGGAGAAGAAGGAGAAGAAAAAGAAGGCGGCGGCCGCATGATCTCGCCGGAAAAGATCGCGCAGATCCGCGAGCTGATGGCTGCGGCGTCGGTCTTCGAGGACGACCTCGAGGAAAGCTACATTCTCGGCGGCGGGCCGGGCGGACAGAAGACGAACAAGACGTCGAACGTCGTCCGCCTCGCGCACGGGCCGAGCGGCCTGATGGTGCGCTGCGGCGAGACGCGCAGCCGCGAGACGAACCGCTGGCTTGCGCGCCGGGCGCTCGCCGAGCTCATCCTCCAGCGCGAGCAGGGCCGCAAGTCGGCGGAGCAGCAGGCGCGCGAAAAGCGCCGCCGCCAGAAGCGCCGCCGGTCGCGCCGCCAGAAGCAGCGGATGCTCGACGACAAGCACGCGCACGCCGAAAAGAAGGCCGCCCGCCGCAGGGTCGAGCTGGACTAGCCGCCGCCCGCGTCAGCGCGCCCGCTGCCGGCGCCATTCCCGGGGCGAGAGGCCGAAGGTTTCGCGGAAGAGGTTGGAAAAGTAGGCGCTGTTGCAGTAGCCGAGCTGCCGGGCGATGTCCGTGGCCGGAAGCGCAGAGGCACGCAGAAGGCGCTTGGCTTCGTCCAGCCGGAGCCGCGCCAGAAAGCGCGCGGGCGAAATCCCGATTTCAGACGCGAAGGCGCGGTCGAGCGTGGGGCGCGAAATGCCGAGCCGTTCGGCGAGCGCTCTGGTCGTCGGCGGATGGGCGAGCTCGGCCATGTAGATGTCGCGCGCGTCGCGCACCAGGCCGTGCGGCGCCGCCAGCGTGTCGGTCGAGCGTCGCTCGGCGATCCCGCGCGGCGGAATGAGGAGCGGCCGGCGCGGCGCGCGTCCCCCGGACATGAGACGGTCGAGCAGGGCCGCGCCCGCATAGCCGTTGCGCGTCATGTTGTTCTGGACGGAGGCGACGGGAACGATCTGGCTTTCGCAGATGGGCTCGTCGTCGCCCGCGCCGAGGATGGCGACGTCGTCGGGTATGGAACAGCCGACGGACAGGGCGACGGACTCGGCGCGCGAGGCGTCCGCGTCGTCGAAGCAGAAGATGCCGAGCGGCTTGGGCGCGTCGGCGATCCGGTTCTCCAGCCACCGCGAGAGCGAATGCCAGTCGTCCGCCTTGGTCCGCTCCGGATCGAGCGCCCAGGCCCAGCGGTGCGGCGTCTCGGCGAGCGCGGCGGCGAAGCTGTTGAAGCGCAGTTCGTGCTGATGGCCCCAGCCGGTGGAGAACCAGGCCGTGTGGCGGAAGCGCTTGTCCGCGAAGTGCGCGGCGGCCAGACGCCCGATCGCGACGTTGTCGCTCGCGACGCGCGGCAGATGGATGTCCGGGCGGGTGAAGCTCAGGTCGACGACCGGGATGCGCTTCCGGCGCAGGTCGCGGACCTGCCGCAGCATTCCTTCGTCGTCGCGCAGCGTGACGAGCGCGCCGTCGCCGTCCCAGCCGTCGAGCATGTGCGTCAGGCGGTCGGAGACCGTCAGGTGCCAGTTGTGCGAGCGCGCGTAGACGGAGATGCCCTTGAGCCGTCCGGGCGACGAGGGCGTGATCAGGAGGAGGATGTTCTTGGTCGTCATGACGCGCAGTATATCATACTTTGAGCGAAAAACACAAGTCGCGTGAAAAAATTACAATTGAAAGCTGGCGTTGCGATGTGCTATAATACAGCCTGTCACGAAAAGGGGGTCAAAAAATGAATCAGACAATGCAGAAGAATACAGTTGTGAAAATGACAGCGCGTCTGGCAGGCGCCGCCGCCGGCGCGCTGCTCGCCTCGTTCACGGCGTTCGCCGCCGAGCCCGCGTACGACACGCTGATCGCCCACCGCGGCGAATCGGTCGATGCGCCGGAGAACACGCTTCCCGCCTACAAGACGGCGGTGGAACGCGGCTTCGGCTTCGAGTGCGACGTGTACCTGTCGAAGGACGGGCGCGTCTTCACGTTCCACGACCAGAACCTCACGCGCACGACGGCCGGGGCCAATACGAAGAAATGCGCCGACGTGACATGGGCGGAGCTGGAGACGGTCGACGTGGGATCGTGGGGCAAGTGGAAGGGCTCGAAGTTCGCGGGCACGCGCCCGGCGCTGCTCGAGGAAGTGCTGGCGCTCGCGCGCGACGGGCGCCGGATCTACGTGGAGGTGAAGCCCGGGCCCGAGATCGTGCCGCATATCAAGAAGGTGTTTGACGCGCAGACGACCGCGACGCCGCAGAACGTCCTCTTCATCTCGTTCAACGCCAGGACGTGCAAGGAACTGAAGGCGCAGATGCCGGCCTACAAGGTGTACTGGCTGACGGTCGCGAGGCAGCGCGGGGGGGACAAGCGGCCGGTCACATCGGCGGACATCGTCAAGACGCTGTCGGAGATCGGCGCGGACGGCGTGGATTGCTGCTACGATCCGGCGGTGGTGTCGGCTGATTTCATCCAGTCGATCCGCGACGCGGGCTTTGAGTTCCACGTCTGGACGGTGGACGACCTCGCGAACGCACGGGAGGCGTTCCGGCGCGGCGCGCAGACGGTGACGACCAACTGCGCGAAGAAGTTGCTGGACGAGCATCGCCGGACGGAGGTGCCGGCGGCCGTCAAGCTGGACAGCGCGACGGTTCAGCGTCATGCGGCGCTCGCGCGGCGGGCCGCGGCGGAAGGCATGGCCCTGCTGAAGAACGACGGCGTGCTGCCGCTTGCGCCGGGGCATCGCCTCGCGGTGTTCGACCTGTCCGAAAAATATCTGCCCGGCGGCGGCGGATCGTCCAACGTCAAGGCTGTGCGGATCGCCGATATTCCGTCCGGCCTGGCGGAGGCGGGGTTCGTGATCGCGCCCGAAAGCCGCGAGACGGCCGTCCTCATTCTCGGCCGCCGCTCGTCGGAAGGCCGCGACAATTCGGATGCGGCATTCGACCTTTCAGACCGTGAGCGCGAGACGCTGGCCCAGCTCAAGGCCGACGGGTTCGGGAAGATTGTCGTCGTCTGCAACTGCGGCCACGCGATCAACCTCGCGCCGCTGGCGGACGATCCGGCCGTCGGGGCGATTCTCTGGACGTGGTACCCGGGCGGCGAAGGCGGCGCGGCGGTGGGCGACATCCTGTCCGGCAAGGTCAATCCGTCGGGACGCCTGGCCGACACGCTGGCGCGCACGGTCGCGGACTGGCCGAGCAACGACGGCTTCCGGCTGGCGCGCGGCGTCGTTCCCTACGAGGAAGGCATCTTCGTCGGCTACCGCTATTTCGAGACGATTCCCGGCGCGAAGGAGAAGGTGGTCTATCCGTTCGGGCACGGGCTGAGCTACACAACGTGGAGAGTTGAGAGTGGAGAGTTGAGAGTGGAGAGTGGAGAGGTGAGGCTGACGGTGCGTGTGACGAACACGGGCAAGGTGCCCGGCCGGCGCTCGGTGCTCTGCTACACGTCCGTGAAGGGCGGCGCGGCGCAGCATCCGGCGATCGAGCTGCGGGCCTACGCCAAGACGCGTCTCCTGCAGCCCGGCGAAAGCGAGACGCTGCCGCTCGCGTTCGCGAAGCGCGACCTCGCCTATTTTGACGAAGACGGCACGAGCGGGCAGCCGGGCGCCTGGGTGCTGGACAGGGGCGTCTATGAAGTCTTTGTCGGCGGCAGCGTCCGGGACGTCGAGAAGGCCGGATCGTTCGAGGTCGCCGCCGCACAGGTGCTGGAGACGCCCGGCTTCAAGCTGAAGGCCGACGTGCTGGCGCGGCGCCTGAACGCCGACGGCACGTATGCGACGCTGCCGCTCGCCTATCCGACGCGGCTCGGCCGTCCCGGGCGGGCCGCCTGTCGGACGGACGCCGTCGAGAGGCCGGCCGTCACGCTGGACGATGTCGCGGACGGCCGGGCGACGCTGGACGAGCTCCTTGACCAGATGACGTTCAAGGAGATGACTTTCCTCCTCTACGGACACCCGAAGGTCGATCCGTCCGGCACGGGCTCGATCGGCGCGAGCGAGAAGTTCGGCATTTCGGCCGCGCAGACATGCGACGGGCCGGCGGGGATCCGCCGCTCCGTGGAATCGACCTACTTCCCGTGCGCGGCGCTGCTGGCCTCGTCGTTCGATCCCGCGCTGCTCCGCGAGGTCGGCGAAGCGCTGGGCGACGAGGCGGTGGAGACGGACTTCGACATCCTGCTCGCGCCGGGGCTCTGCATCCACCGCCATCCGCTGTGCGGGCGCAACTTCGAGTACTTCGGCGAGGATCCGCTCGTCGCGGGCGTCTCGGCGGCGCAGTATGTCAAGGGCGTGCAGTCGCGCGGCGTGGGCGCGACGCTCAAGCACTTCGCGGGCAACAACCGCGAGACGACGCGCAAGTACGAGCTCGACATCGTCAGCGAGCGGGCCTTCCGCGAAATCTACCTGAGGGGCTTCGAGCGGGCCGTGAAGGAGGCGCAGCCGTGGGCGATCATGACGGCCTACAACGGTGTGAACGGCTACAACTGCTCGGAACATTACGGTCTCCTGACGGGCATTCTGCGCGCGGAATGGGGGTTCGAGGGGCTCGTGATGACCGACTGGCACACGACGGTTCCGCTCTGGCGCGAGGTCGCGGCCGGCAATGATGTGAAGATGCCGAACGACCGCTGCGACAAGGAGGATCCGCTCGTTGCGGAGGGGTTCGGCACGGACATGGCCCAGGCCATGCTGGAGCGCGACTATCTGACGGTGGACGCGGTGCGCGAGAGCGCGAAGCGCGTCTGCCGGCTGATC
>JAFUEM010000163.1 GCA_017463935.1 Kiritimatiellia bacterium | reverse complement strand
TATCTCGCTCGTCCTCAACAAACCGGACTTGTCGACCACTCCACAGGTGGTCTTCACGACCAATCCGAGGGTGAAAAGAGGCTGAAGGCCATTCCGCTTTTGCTAACTACAAATTTTCCGCTTTTGAAAACTACGCGACATTTTAACATTTCCCCCTTGCGCGCGGTGCGTATAATTTGCTATAATTCGCGCGTTTGGCTGAAAAGGCGGCGCGCGTCGCCTTGATGTCAAGCGCTAGATTTCCCGCGTGGAAGTTGGCGAAGAGGAGTAGTCAACGACCTCGACTGGGGTTGCGTCAGGTGAAAGCTTAGGAAACTATCATCTGGATGGCGCAAAGAAAAGGACACTGCCGGTCCGTGCAGTTCGCCTCCTTCGCGTGTATCATCCAAGGTATTCCTAAGCACCTCACCTGATGCTACGGGGGAGGTGTCACAATTCCCGCACCGCGCCCGAACGCAACAAGGGGAATGCACGGAAGGAAAAACCTGATGAGAACACAGATTCTCCGCGGCCTCGTAAGCGGGCTGAGGAACACGGCGGTCAAGTGGGCGGCATGTCTGCTCGCGACCGTTTGTATAAGCAGCGCGTGGGGGGCAACGACACAGGTGACCACCGCCACCTTTGAGGCGTTGAAGGCCGCTGTGGACGCTGCTGATACGGGTGACATCATCGAGGTCGCCGCAGCAGGGACATACACGATTCCCGCCAGTGGCATGTCAATCTTGAAAAACATCACAATCCGGGGTGCTGTTGACGGCGTGGTGCTGGATTACTCGACGGTAGATGTCCCCAATCACACTTCCGACAGTTTTGGTTTAGTCCCTCATGGCGTTACATTCTCCAACATCACATTTAATATGGGAGGGATGAATAGTGGCGATTCTACTGGTTATCCGTATCGTGCGTGGCAGAAAGCGAACCCTAGTGATGGAGCAATGGTGTTCAAGAACTGCTCTTTTTCGGGTCTGTTCTCGATCTACAAGGCTTCGACAATATTTGAGGATTGCACGTTTACTCAAACCGCGAATTACTATTTCATGTGGATTTACGACATTTCCACGGTTTCGTACATTCGTTGCACCTTCAATTATATCAGCAAATGCATACATATGTACAACGAAGGAGGCGAGGTATCGTGGAATGTTTACGCGAAAGACTGCACTTTCAACCCGAAGGACGCCACTTCCACAGATAACAAGGGTGCGCTTTATGTAAAAAACGACAATGTGCAGTCGGTTAGCCTTATTTTGGATTCATGCAGCACAACAGATGAGGCGAAAGACCTTATAGAGCTGAAAGAAAGTGGCAAGAGCAATACTTCTTATGCCGTTGGCAGTGACATAGTGCTGAATGATGCCGGCCAGATTGTAAGCGGCAGTTTCACGAAGCTTTATACCGGCTCGGCCAACACTCTTATTGCCTCAAGCAGCACCATCACCGAGAACGGCAACGGCACGTACACTGTGGCTGCCGATCCCTACGCCGCCTATGTGAAGGTCGCGGACGGCTTCTACCAGAACGCCGCCACCTACGCCGCTTCCACCGACTTCTACATCACCAACCTCAACGGTCTGAAATACTTCCGCGATATTGTCAATGGAGCTGAAATCGCAAGCACGAACTATGTTTCCCGTTTTGTTTCCGTTGGAAATGAAACCGGCGCGGCAGTTGCGTCGTGGCATCAAGGTAACGTTTTCAGTGGGATGACTGTTCATCTCATGGTGGACATAGACCTCAACAATGAGCAATGGACGCCTATCGGATATTCGCAGGGCAACGCCACGGTTCTCGGTACGAGCGTAACGAAAAACACATTCTACGGGACATTCGATGCAGGTATATATGATGGCGGCAACAATTTGATTGGCACACACACGGTATCGAATCTGTATGTTTATACGGATTCGACTACGACCAAAGGGTACATCGCGGGTTTCTTCGGGCGTATTCAGGGGAGCGCGGCAATCAAGAACCTTACGATTGAGAATGTAAATATTCATGCCTATGACTACATCGGCGCGGTTGTCGGGCAGCCTGGCACCGGTGGCAATGTCATTGTCGAAAACTGCCATGTGAATGGAACGATCAACATCTCTGGCTATAGGTTCATGGGCGGTATTGCGGGGCATGGTTATTGCACCATAACTAACTGCACAATGGGTGGCAACGGAACTGTTGCTTCTTCGGCACAGTGCGTGGGCGCAATGATTGGTTATCTTGGCTCGGGATCGATTTCCGACTGTACTGTGTCTAACGTGACAATTTCAACCGGGACATTTCGCATTGGTGCGATAGCTGGAGATGTTGGTGGCGGAAGCACAATCAATGGATGCGTTGTTTCGAATGCAACTGTGACGGCGGCGAATGCATCTACGGCATATAGTGGAGTGGTTGCTGGATA
Organism: Kiritimatiellia bacterium; assembly: GCA_017463935.1. Classification (GTDB taxonomy): domain Bacteria; phylum Verrucomicrobiota; class Kiritimatiellia; order RFP12; family UBA1067; genus UBA1067. The sequence continues at coordinate 5,823 of JAFUEM010000163.1, read as the reverse complement.
TCTAAACAGCGCGGCGATGACCGTTCTCGCCGACAATAAGGTCTATGATACAACTGCCACCGCTGCGGGAGCTGCGGTTACAGCGCAACTTGGAAGCGCGAATAGAGCTGACTACGCTATAATTGGCGCTGATGTATCCTTCGACGAAAGCGGCAAGGTGACGGGCGGCATTTTCGAGAACCTTCCAGCCTCGGCCATAGCCTCAGGCTACATCACGACCGACAATCCCGACACCGACACCAACGCCTCCTATCCGCTGACCATCGGCGGACCGTATGTGGCGATTGTCCTCGACGAGAACGGCGCGCTCAAGCAGGGCTACGCCACTCTCGCCGCAGCCATAGAAGCCGCCGCCGCGGGCGACACGGTGACGCTGATTGCGGATATTTCTGATCTTTCTACAGTTACAGTAAATGCCGGTCAGAATGTCGCGCTCGACCTTAATGGGCATACGATAGAAGCGGGGCTGAAGCAAGCCGGGCGTCATTATTACGCAATCGATAACTACGGGACATTTACGTTGAAAGATTCAAGCGAATCACAGACGGGCAAAATCCGAGCACGCGGAATTGAGAATCTTGGAAATGGCGTGATGATAGTAGACGGTGGTATCATCGAGGCGATTGATACGAACGGCGGCGCGGCCATCTGGAACGAGGGGACATTGACGATGAACGGCGGTGTGCTCAGAGTCACCCATGTCGGTTCGTCGAGCGACACGTATGGCCCGGGTGCACTGAACAACCAGGGTACTGCGACGATTACGAAGGCCGACATTCAAAGTGCCAACAAGCGCACCTATGCGATTATCTCGAGTGGTGCGATTACGATCAACCCTGCTAAAGACGATGACGTGATCGTGGCTGGTGCGCATGGCGGTCTGGCGGTCGATTCTGGTACTGCAACCGTGACGGGTGGCAGATTCAGTTCCACCGAATACTATGGCCTGTATGTCTCCAATGACGGCACGGGTACGGCGGCGAAGGCTCAGGTCACAGTCTCCGGCGGCGAGTTTACCGGCAACACGCAATCTGTCCACATTGGCAGTGACGTGAACACTCCTGTTGACAGCGTCATTGAGATTAGTGGCGGCACGTTCCACGGGACCATATTCGCAGAAAACAAGGTGACGGAGGATGGAGGCATCTCGGTTTCCGGCGGTTCGTTCGAGAATCCGGTACCTGAAGCATACTGCGCCACGGGCTACATCCCGAATGCGGAGCAGGATTCCGAGACGGGCCTCTACACGGTCAAGACCGGTTCGTACGTCGCGCAGATCGGCACGACGAAGTACGAGTCGCTAGCTGATGCCATCGCGGCGGTGCCGACGACTGGCGCTGAGACGACAATCACGATGATCGCGAACGAAGCAATTGACATAGCCGGGGATGCTTTGGTGATTGTGGCCAGCAAGAATGTCGTTCTTGACCTCAACGGATTCCAGGTTGTCGGTTTCTGCGGCACTGGTGAAAATTCTGCATTGATTTTGAACAATGGAACATTGACCATTGTGGATTCCTCTGATGTGAATGACGATGGCACTGGCGCTGGAAAACTGGCGTACAGCGCATCTCCTTCTTGGAACTGGAGCGGTGTTGATGGCGATTACAGCGGTAGTTACGCGAGCAACCTCATATTGAACAACGGTACCGTTTCTGTTGAGAGCGGCTTGCTTGAAGTCATCAATCCGGCAGGCACGGTAATTTCCGCATCGTTTGCCATTGACAGTGCGCCTGGCGGAGTTGTCAATATAAAAGGCGGAAAGCTCACTTCCGCGTGCTGTACTATGATTCGCATGAGGGTTGACAATTCCACACAAAGTGCGTTGAATATCTCTGGAGGAAGTGTTGTGGCGGTATCGCCTGCCCAACGTGCAATATTGGTGCAAGATTCCAACAAAAACGGGAACTCGACCGTGAACATATCTGGTGGTTTGGTGAGCGGGCAGCAGTATTCCATACAGAACGAATCATCCGGAAGTAATGCAAAGACCACTATAACTGGCGGAACGTTTAACGGGTTCCTCTTCACGAATTCGGAACTCGACATTTCTGATGGCGCGTTCAATGGTGGATATGGCGGTAGTACTGTGTATTCGGTCATGGCTTATGGTAAGAAGTCCCATATTTCCGGCGGTGTCTTCTATGGCTTTGCAGTGTTTTATTCGACAGCAAGTTCGCTTGACTGGTCGGTGACAGGCGGAGCGTTTTCCTATGGCGGGCCTTACCAGTTTGCGGCATATACTTCAGAGGCGTTTGTCAGAGGTGGCATCTACGATGACGAGCAGAGATATATTGCACCCGGTTTTGTGTTGACAGGTAATACTGATCCAGCTACAAAGGATGCCTATCCCTATGCCGTTGTTCCGGCGGTTGCGAGCATCACGATTGATGACGAGACCACCTACTACGCCACATTCGAGGATGCGATCGATGATGCAGAACTCTCCGACGAGGAAGTCACGATTACGGTGATCAACTACAATGAGACGATGGTCGCGCCGGAAGGCTGGAAGTTCGTCACCGAGAACGATGTCACCACACTCGTCCGCAAGGTCTACGTCGCGCAGATCGGCACGATCAAGTACGCCACCCTCGCAGATGCGATAGCGGCGGTTCCGGCGGACGGCACGGAGACGACAATCCAGATGATCGCGGATTCCATCGAGGCTGCCGAAACGGCCATGACGATTGCAAGTACGCAGAATGTCGTCATCGACCTTGCCGGGCATACCGTCAGCGGCACGTTTGCAGAATCCAAGACTGCGGAACGAGATTTTATCAAGAACCATGGAACCTTAACTGTCAAGGATTCCAGCGCCGCAGGCACCGGAAAGATTACGATGACCACGGCAGATTCCGATAATTCCTATGGCAGGCAGAACGTCACCATCTACAACGAGGGCGGCACGTTCACGCTGGAAGGCGGTTGCATCGAGAACCTGAGCGGGTATTGCGCATATGCAATCGTCAACAGTTCCAATTCGTGGGACCAGTACATTGTCTCCACGTTCAACATGACTGGCGGCAGCGTGTCGTGCCCGAATGGCGACCAGGCATTGCGCGTATATCAGAATTGCGCCGCAACGCAGAATGAGAATTACACTTGCCAGAACTACGTCAACATCTCCGGCGGCACGATTGTCGATACCGGCATTTGGCTTGACGGATTCCTGTATACCACAGGATGGGATTTGGCATCCTATACCGGCGAGAACATCAAGACGGTCGTCGACATCTCCGGAGGCACGATCAACGGGCTGTTCGACTACAGCGTCCGCCACCCCTACAACACAGAGGTCAAAATCAGCGGTGGGACATTCACCGAATGCAGGATTCGCGTAAGAACAGATTACACGGATGGTCTCGAAGACGACGCGTCACCTGCTTTTGCAATCAGCGGCGGCAAATTTGCATTCGCTGCAAATGGCGGATTGACGCTTGGAAGTGGAACGGCGCATCATAATGTTCCCTATCTTCTCACCGGCGGCTATTACACGAGTGAGCCTGCCGCGGGGTATGTCGCTTCTGGCTATCTCTGCACGACGGTGCCGGTGGCGAATGGGTACTACCAGGTCGTTCCTGCTGCGACGGTGACGTTTGCGCTTGGGGAGGGTGCGCCCGCCGGCGCGGCTGCTCCTGAAGCCCTGACGTACCCGTCCGGCAATCCTGCCGAAGCCGCGCTTCCGAAGCCTACGTACACTTCGACGGTCAAGACCTTCGCCGGCTGGAAGGTCAACGGCGAGGGCGATGCGGTTTCCGCGCTTCCCGCAGGAACGGAAGGTGACATTGCCTTCACCGCGACATGGGTTGGCGCACAGAAGGTGACGATTACCGAATCTGCGAAAACCGCCGAGATCACTGTGACGGATGCGTGGATTGCAGATAAAGTCGAAATCGGCTCGGATGCAACCGAGGAAGAGAAGGCGGACGCGATTCGGGACGCGCTTGCACAGACCGACTCCAACGGCCTCAAGAAGTGGGAGAATTACGTGCTGGGTCAGGAACCGACGGCGAAGCTTTCTGCGAACGCTCTGCAGGGGTCGATTGAGGCGATGCCCGTGAAGAGCTCCGCGCAGACGCCCGTTGTCGATACCGGCTTCAAGGTCCAGTACCGTCTCGATAAGGTTACTGCCGCAGGCGCGACAGAGGCCACGGGCACGGCGCAGGATTCGACTGTCATCCCGCTCGACCTTTCAGGGATGGACGGTGCGGTCGCCTACTACAAGACGACGGCGGTGATTACGGCCACCGATGGCTCGAGCGTCTCGGTTGAGGTCCCCGCCGACAACAAGATCGGCGTGCTGAAGGTCGCGTCCGCGCCGAAGACGGCGATGATCGCCGTGCCGTGGGCGGCTCTTGACGGTGACGGCGCCATTTCCGCCGCGAACCTCGTGCGTACGGCGAACCTCACGGTGGGCGACGAGCTGCACTACTACAAGGACGGCAAGTTCAAGTCGTGGACGCTCAATGGAAATGGCGAATGGGAGGCTTCGACGAACGTTTCTGACAGCAGCATGACGGAAGGCTCGGATGCGACCGCCGTCACGATTCCGCGCGGATCGGCCGTGTGGCTGAAGCGCCAGGATGCCTCGAAGCCTGTTTATCTTGTGGGCGAGGTCGGCACAGGCACCGCGAAGACGGCACTTGAAGAAGGCACTGAAAACGCTCCCGCCTGGAACATGGTCGCGTCGCCGTCGGTTGAAGAACTGGACATCAGCGAAAAGTTCAGCAGCCCCAACGAGAATGACCGAATCGTCGTGCCGACGGACGGCGCGCCGAAGAACTACACATACCAGAACGAGGCGTGGGGGTACAGCACCACGGAGCCTGTCATCATCAACGGTGTGCAGGTTGGTGTCCGGCCAATCCGTAAGACTGGCGATGCGAAAGTGCCGGCTGGTACGGGCTTCTGGTACCTCAACTCGGGTGCCGCCAAAGAGGTCGACTGGACATCCGCCGAAGAGGGCGGTGCCGAGGAGGAAGGTGACTGAGGCAGGCGCGACACGGGAAAAACTCTTAAAAAGGAACATGACAATGAATATTCTCAAGACAGTTTCGTCGGTGGCTCTGGCGCTTGCGGCTGCGACCGCTTCGGCTGACCTTCTTTACTGGCAGGTCAGCAACGCGGTCGGCAATGAACTGAGCGGCAAGAATGGCGAGCCGATTGAATTCGCCTATGCATCGGTCAGCATCGATGGTGGCGCTACGCATCTCAACATCTATGATAATGATGGCGCTACAGAATATTGGCAAGCATACACCATGGAAGGTAGCGCTGTCTCTACTAAGGCAGCGTATGCTGGCACATTCGCATCAGATTCTGTCACATCCTTCCTCGTTGAGCTGTGGGACTCTGGCAACAACCGCGTCGGCTGGCAGTCGTACAGCGCGAGCGCCGTCGCCAGCAGTATATGGCAGTCTGATAAGCCCTCTGCGAGCGGCGGCACGCCTCTGACGGTCACGGGCGTCGTCCCCGAGCCGACGAGCGGGCTTCTGCTGCTGCTCGGCATGGCCGGCCTCGCCCTCCGTCGCAAAAGGAGGGCGTAAAGGCTCTGCGTCCTCTGCGCCTCTGCGCCTCTGCGTTAAAAATCTCAAAACGAACGAAAGGAACATTGACATGAACAAGCTTCTGACAGCTGCCTGCGCCCTCGCGCTCTCCCTCGCGGCATTCGCCGCGCAGAACGACGCGCTCGTCACCTTCTCGACGAAGGGCCCCGACTGCTACGCGGACGGCACGACCGTCCTCGACGGCGAGTGCTACGCGCTGTGCTGGTCGAAGGATTTCGCGAACTTCGCGATCAGGGCCGACGGCACGGCGGAG
>JAFUEM010000162.1 GCA_017463935.1 Kiritimatiellia bacterium | reverse complement strand
GGCGGCTCACGGCGGGCGACCGCATCGATCCGCGCGCGGGCGTGACGCTCGCCGTGCAGGTCGGCGCGCGCGTAGGGACCGGCTCGCCGCTCGCGACGCTGGAGAAGTCGTCGGGGCCGGACGGGCTGGAGAAGGCGGCGGCGGAGCTGTACAAGGCGTTCGACATCCGGCCGGAGGCCGCCGAGCCGGACAGCCTCATCTTGGAAAGGATCGCGTGATGGTCGACTACAATGAGCTGCGGAAGAAGTTTCCGGTGAAGAACCCGGCGCGCAAGCGCAAGACGGCCGCGATCAAGGCGATCGCGCGCGAGTACGAGCGCAAGAAGGCGGAGCTGGAGGGTTTCGGCGCGCCGGTCATGAAGAAGGGCCTCGTCTTCTACACGGTCGTCATCATCGGCCTTTTGATGCTCGGCGGGCTCGTTCTCTCGGCGACGGGACGCGGCGGGCGCGCGCCGGTCTCCAAGGCGCAGATTCAGGCGCAGAAGTCGGTCGACGCGCTCGCGACGGCGCTGGGGCGCTACCGCTACCACGTCGGTACGTACCCGACGAGCGCGGAAGGGCTGGAGCAGCTCGCGTCGACGAAGGTGATCCGGCGCGGCTGGGACGGGCCGTACATCCGCAAGGTCGTGAAGGATCCGTGGGGACATGACTACGTCTACGTCTGCAACGGCGAGGGTGCGGATCCGACGCTCTATTCAAAGGGCGCGGACGGCCTCGCCGGCACGAGCGACGATGTGCTGCCGGCGCCGGGGCTCTTCGAGGCGGCGTTCACCGACACGTCGTGGACGAAGGGCTGGATGCCGTACACGCTGCGCGGCTACGTGGTCGCGCCCGACGCGGAGACGAAGGCGCTTGTCGAAGGACAGGTGCAGTCGATCATCGCGGCGGAGGCGGTTCAGGCGGAAGCGGCGGCGCGGCGCGCGCACGAGAAGGTGACGGTCGCGTTCACGTCGGTCGAGCCGGAGCTGGCGACGGTCGAGCTGCGCTTCTTCGACGCGGACGGAAACGAGACGGACGTGAAGACGCGCAACTACCGCTGGGCGCGGCCGTACGAATTTTCGTCCGAGGCCGCGTTCATGGTGAAGATCGAGCCGGAGGCGAAAGCGCTCGCGGACGGCGAGGTGGGGTTTGCGCACGCGCGGCTCGTGGACTTCGACTGGCTGCCGCTCGCGCGCGCCGACGGCGAGGTGACGTTTTCAATCGACGGCCCGGGCGAGATCCTGGCGGTGCACGGCTCGCTCGCGGACGGCGTGGCGGTGGTGGCGTTCCGGCGGCTGTTCGGTTCGGGCCGGCCGATCCGGCTGACGGGCGCGTACGGCGGCGTGCGGCCGGAGACGGTCGCGATCCCGCGCAACTAGTCGAGATGCAGGAAAATCTGCTTCAGCGCGTCGATGCGGCGGATGGGCCACAGGCGCGAGGGCAGTTCTGATTCGAGCGGGCTCTGGATGAACTCGGGCAGGTCCGGGAGGAAGTCCAGTCCCGTCAATTCCTCGAGCTCGTCGATGGTGATGAGGTAGCGCGTCGGCCACGCGCCCCACGGCACGGTCTGGTCGATGAGGACGGCGAACGCGCGGATGTCGAGCCCCTCCTGCGCGACGACGACCTGGTACAGCTGCTCGGGCACGTCGATGTCGGTGCCGCTCAACGTCTCGCCGCCGCCGCGCGAAAGGGTGCCGACGACGACCCAGATCTCGCCGTAGCGCGCCGTCCACAGCTCCGCGATGCGGTGCTCGAGATCGCGCCAGACGCCGCGGTTCAGAAGGGGGCTCTGCGGCGCGATGTTCGTCATGAGGAAGGTGAGCTCCTGCGCCGCCGCGCCGAAGCGCGTGGCGATGGCGTAGTTGGGCGCCATGTGCCCGCGGTCGTAGCCCGAGCGGTCGTAGGCAGCCGCGGCGGGTGACGAGGGAACCGCCTTGTCCTTCCGGAAGTTCGGCCGCTCGTCCGCCGCGAACGGGGCGGTGGCGGGAACGTGGTAGGCGACCCAGACGGGATGCTTCAGCTTCGGCGACCAGCCGACGATGAATTCGCCGCGGTCGAGCACCTGGATGTCGGCGGGGCAGGGTGCGCCCGTGCGGCGCGGTAAGCCCGCGAACGCGACCGCGCCGTCGGGGGCGGGCTCGTCGTATTCGTAGACGGCGTCGTGGCCGGTCAGCCCGAGCGCGTCCGTCAGATCGCCGACGGGGTTGCC
>JAFUEM010000161.1 GCA_017463935.1 Kiritimatiellia bacterium | reverse complement strand
GAAGCCCTCGAAAAGACTGGGGAAGATGTAGAAGCCCGCGTCGCGCCAGAGCGTTTCCACGTCATCCACAAAGCCCGTGAAACGGATCAGGTCCGCGTGCGGCGAGGCGGCCGCCGCCGCATGGACGACCTCGGCATCCTTCCAGTCCGCGCCCGCGAGCACGAGCGGGTGCTGTTCGGCGAGCGCGCGCGGCAGACGCGCATACGCCTCGATGAGCCGCACATGGTTCTTGCCGGGATGCTCGATGCGCGAGATGTAGAGCAGACCTCGACCTTCCGACTTCGGACTTCCAGATTGTCTCCGACGTCCGACGTCCGAAGTCGGAAGTCCGTTGTAAAGCACCGTGACGTCCTCTTCGCGGCAGTGCCAGAACGTCTCCATGTCGGCCTTCGTCGCCGCGCTCACGGCGACGAGGCGCTGCGCCTTCTTCGCAAAATGCGGCAGGACGTGCGCGAGGTAGAACATCCGGAGGCGCGAATACTTGCCCGGAATGTGGAAGTTCGCGAGGTCGTGGACGGTCGCGGTCGTCGGCAGCGGATACCACGCGCACACGCGGCGGTTCGCCGCGCAGATGACGAACCCGTCGAAGTCGCGCCGGTGGCGGCGGATCCAGAACGGCAGCACGAAGAGGTGCCACGCCATGCTGAAGACGGCGCGGCGCGTCCAGACGGGCGCCGCGATCTGGCGGACCTGCGGCGCAACGCTCGTCCCCGGTTCGACCAGCAGCGTCAGCTCGTGTCCCGCCGCCGCCAGCGCGCGCACGACTTCGCGCACATACACGGAGATGCCGCTTTTGCCGTGGTCGTAGGGGATGCAGGAGACGAGCAGTTTCATGTTCACTCCACTCCGAAGAGCGCCTTGAGTTTCGCGTGGGTGACCGGTTTGGACAGGATCTTCGCGAACAGCGACATGTCGTACGTGGAGCCGACGTCGACATCGGCCGTCACCGCGACGATGGGGATCTCGGCGAGCGCGCGGTCCCGGCGCATCGCCTCGGCGAGCTGCGTGCCGTCCATTTCCGGCATCCACATGTCGGTGAGGACGAGATCCGGCCGCCACTCGGCCATCACCTCCAGCGCCTTCGCGCCGTTCTCCGCATAGCGGATGTCCGGCACCTGGAGGTTGGTGAGGTGGATACCGAGGATCTTCCGGTTCATCGCCATGTCGTCCACGACAAGCACGCGCTCCGGCCGCGCCATGTTGAGCGACCGCTCCGCCGCGCGCGCGGACTTCGGCCGCTGCGCCAGTTCCAGATCCGGCAGGTCGATCAGGAACGTCGTGCCGACGCCGACGGTGCTCTGCGCGGTGATCGTGCCGCGCGCGGCCTCGACCAGGCGCTTGACGATCGGCAGCCCCAGGCCCGTGCCCTTGTTCGGGCCGTCGCCGGTCTTCATGCGGCTGGCGATATCCTGCACGAAGGGATCGAACAGGTGCGCCATCTTCTCGTCGGACATGCCGCAGCCCGTGTCGGCGACCTCCAGATGGAGCGTGCGCGTCTCGGCGCGCCAGACCGTCCGGACGGTGATCGATCCCGATTCGGTGAACTTGGCGGCGTTGCCGACGAGGTTGATGAGAATCTGCCGCATCCCCTGCTGCGACAGGCGGACGTGCGGAATCGCCTCCGCCGCGCGCTCGATCTTCAGCGCGACGCCGTGGCGCCGCACCCGGTAGCCGAAGATCGCGGGCAGCTCCGTCAGCAGCTGGTCCATGTCGCAGATGCCTTCGCGCATCTCCATCGCGCCGGCCTCCAGCTTCGAGAGGTCGAGAATGTCGTTGATGAGTTCGAGGAGCGCGTGCGAGCTGAGCAGGATGCCGGTGGTGTATTCGGCGCGCCGGCGCTCGTCCGTCTCCTCCCGGGACAGGAACTCGGCAAAGCCGATGACGGCGTTGAGCGGCGTGCGGAGCTCGTGCGACATCATCGCGAGAAAGCGCGTCTTTGCCTGCGCATGGTCCTCGGCGATCGCCGCCGCGGCATTGGCGCGGTTCGCCTGCCTCTTGAGGAGTATCCCCATGACCGTGGCGAACAGGGTGATGAACAGCGCGATGCCGACGGCGATCTTCAGCAGGAGATGCTTGAGCTTGTCCGCCGTGTAGCCGAAGAGCCTGTACTGGACAGACCGCTCCGCCATCGCCGCCAGGAACAGCTCCTGCACGCGGGCCGAGCCGATGTCGTTGCCGACCTTGCGCATGATCGAGACCAGCTCCTCGGGCACGTGGCGGCCGGCGAACATCTCGAACTCCAGCTGTGAATCCTCCACGCCGAGCTCCGCGGCGGAATCCTGCGGCACAGGCAGCGTGAAGACGGACACGGCCGCGCCGGCCGCCTCGCCCGGATTGGCGGGATACGGAATCCAGAAGTCGGTCTCGCCCCGGAGGAAACGCGCGGCGGCGGTCGGCGGCGGCGTCTGCTCGCGCGGCACGAAGACGAGCCCCGTCCGCTTCGAGAACTCGGCGAGCAGTTTCGCGACGAATCCCTGGGGGCGACCGTCGTCGTCGAAGATCGGGAACGGCCACGGCGAGAAGTCGATCTCCACCGGCGTGGCGTCCGTGACGCGCCGGGCCAGCCACTCCGCCTCGTCGAGCGAGAGCGCCGCCATCTCGCTGTGCTTGCCGTAGTGGCGCTCGCTGATCATGCGCTGGTACTTGGGGAAGTCGTCGCAGATCGACTCCATCGCCTCCTCCAGCTCGGCGAAGAGGTCGTTCCGGTCCTTGGCCGTGCAGATGTACATCGGATGCGCCGTATAGACGTGGAGCGCGACCTCGTTGCGCAGCTCGTGCATCTCTACGTCGATGCAGGCGTCGATCTCGCCGCCGAAGTAGGCCGCGAGCATCTCCTTGTCGGTCGAAAACTCCCGGTACGTGATGTCATTGCCGTCCTCTTTGAACTGGCGCTTGGCGCGCTCGCCGCTGACCGTCGCCGAAAGGAGCCCCACGCGCATGCCGTTCCACGTGGACGGCGCGCCGGGCTTGTAGGGGCTGCCGGGATGCGTCCACAGGAACACGCGGAGCATGCCGATGGGCGTATGCGGGAAGAGGAAGTTCTTGCGCCGCGTCGGCGAGAAGCCGATGCCGCCGATGATGTCGAGCCGCCCGTCCCGGACGGCTTCGAGCGATTCGTCGTAGCCGCCGTAGACGTAGTCGAGCGTCCAGTGCGTGTAGCCGCAGATCGTCTTGAGCCAGTTCTTCAGCGAGCCCGAACGCGAGCCGTCGGCCGTGACGTCGAAGAGGTCGCCGCGGCGGTACGCCGCGACCCTGACGCGGTTTGTCGGCTTCGCGATGCCGAGGAGCGCGGCGCGCCATTCGTCGATCTGGTCGATGTGGTCGATATAGAAGGTGCGGTACGCCCGGCTGAGACGCTCGAAGAGCTCCGGCCGGTCCTTCCGGACCGCGAAGTAGATGTTCCGGTCGCCGATCGGCACGACCTCCACGACGCCCTCGGGCCGCTTGCCGAACGGCGTGTACAGGAAGAGCGCGTCGATCGCGCCGGCGTGGAGCGCCTCCACCGCGCCGGCGCTCGTCGGAAACGACTGATACTTCGGCGTGAGCCGGGCGTTCGTGAAGAAGTTCACGCGGTCGTCGCTCGGCCCCAGTGAGACCGGCGAGAAGCCGACGATCATGCGCGGCCACTCCGAAATCTTGGTCGCCATCATCGACATCGCGTGCGACGGCGTCGCGTAGAGCCCGAAGTGCATGCAGCCGAGCGGCTGGAGCGGGAAGCGGTAGTGCGCCTCCAGCTCCGGCGTGCGGAAGGCCGAGCAGATGACCTCGGCGTTCGTCGGATCGACCGTGCCGTCCTCCCTGTACGGGACGCGCGCCGCCGTCACGCCCGCGGCGCGGAAGACCTCCTCCATGATCGCCGTCGACACACGGCAGTCCGCCGCCGCCCAGACGTCCAGACGGGGATCGCGCACGCAGTCGGCGACCGCGACGGTCTCGGCCCGGGCCGTCGCCGACGGCAGCAGGAAAAACAGAAAACAGGCGATAATGGCTCGAACGGCCATTTCAGCATTTCTCATGACAACCTCGCTTTTTTTGTAACAGGCCGCGCGCGGCGCGCGCTCAGAACTGCGCGTCGGCGACCGTCGGCACGATTTCGAACACGCGGCTCACCTTCGTGATGTCAAAGACGATCTTCGGTCCCGGCTGGAGCGCCGCGAGCACGACCTTGCCGCCGCCCGCCTTCGATTTCTGGAGCACCTGGACGAGCACGCCGAGGCCGCTCGAATCGATGTGCACCATCTTGCCGAGATCGAAGAGCACGTTCGTGCCGTTCTGCATCTTGGAGAGCAGCTCTTCGCGCAGCGAGGGCGCGACCGCCGCCACGAGACGGCCGTCCACCGCCACCTTGAGCATCTTTTCGTCACCCGATATTGTCCATGCCATGTTTTCGTTCCTTTCCTACTATTTGAAGTTTGAAGTTTTAACTCCGATTCATCCGAAGTCTCCGCTAACGCTCCGACGTTGGGGGGTCAGGGGGAAGCCCCCAGCCTCAAACACACTCGCCGATTGAGCACGGCGAAGCTGCGAAGCGGTAGCGAGAGCTTTAATCATCGGAGTTCCATTCATGATTTTTAATTGAAGATTTCCCAGTCGCGTTTGAGGGCGGGCGGGAGCGGAAGCCGCCCGTCGATGCAACGCTTGACACCGTCCAGGACGCGCAGAACGGGATCGCGCCCGAACGTCGCGAGCTCGCCGAGCGTCCGCCGCCGCACGAGCCACCGCGCAGCGGACCTGAGCGAACGGCCGTCGTTCGTCCCCCCGGCGGCG
>JAFUEM010000160.1 GCA_017463935.1 Kiritimatiellia bacterium | reverse complement strand
GGCGCGCGCCGCGCCGAAGCAGATCAGCGGGCGGATGCGCTTGCCGCCGCTGCCGACGGCGTAGCGCATCGCCGCGCTCAACTCCGCCGGCCGTTCCGTCGCGGCCGGCAGCACCTCGTCGAGCGTCCGCTCGATCAGCGGGAGGAAGTCGTCGTTCATCCTCAGAAGATTTCGCACGCCGGCAGCTCGCCGACGATGGGCTTCGCGTAGGCGATGAACGCCGGCGTCACGTCGTGACCGTTCCGGGCGATGTACTCCTTCGGCACCGAGCGCGTGAATTTCGCCGCGTTCTGGATCGGCACCGGCGCGAACGCCACCTTGTACTTCTTGGCGTTTTCGCGGACGATGGCGATCGTGCCCTTCGTGAGCTCGCCCTTGAGCGCCGCCTTCACGGCCGCCGCGCCCGCCGCGCGCGCCTCCGCCTGGTCCACCTTCGAGGCGATGCCGGGGAACGAGCGCTGGAGGTAGCCGAACGTATCGGCGCGCACGCGCTTGACCGCCGCCTTCTCCTTGAGGATCTTCGCGAGCGCGTCGCCCAGCGCGCCCGTGCCGGACATCTGGACGTTGCCGTGCGAATCCGTCTCTCCGCTGCCGAGCTTCGCGCCGATCGGCACGCCGTCCTTGCCGCGGATGCCTTCCGACACCGCGATGACGCAGCGGCCGCGCTTCTTCATGACCGCCTGGACGTCCTTGACGAACGTCGCCTCGGAGAACGGGACCTCGGGCAGGTAGATGAGGTGCGGGCCGTCGTCCTCGCGGACGCGCGCGAGCGCCGCCGCCGCCGTCAGGAAGCCCGCGTCGCGCCCCATGATGACGTCGATCTTCACGCCGCCGAGCGCGCGGTTGTCGAGGTCGTCGCCCTTGATCGCGCTCGCGACGAAACGCGCCGCCGAGCCGAAGCCGGGCGTGTGGTCGCAGCTGCGCAGGTCGTTGTCGATCGTCTTCGGGATGTGGTAGACGACGAGCGGATAGCCCGCCTTCTCGGCCTCCTCCGCCACGATGCGCGCGGCGTCGGCGGAATCGTTGCCGCCGATGTAGAAGAAGTAGCCGACGTCGCGCGCGCGGAACGCCTCGAAGATGGCCCTGCAGTCGTCGGCCGTCGGTTTCTTTCGGCAGCTGCCGAGCGCGCTCGACGGCGTTTCGGCGATCGCCTCCAGCTTCTTGACCGAGGGCTTGCGCAGGTCGATGTAGTCATTTCCGAGAATGCCGAGGATGCCGTGCCGCGCGCCGAGGATCCTGCCGACCTTCGTGGACTGCCGCGCCTCGAGGACCGCGCCCACGAGCGACTCGTTGATCACCATCGACGGGCCGCCCGACTGGGCGATCACCATGTTCATCTTCTTCATCGTCATCAATCCCCTTGTCCGCTTCAGCGCAGTTTCCACGCGAGGTCGTTGAGGAAGAGCTCCTGCTCCAGCTTCTCGACCGTCGTCTCCTTCGTGATGTGCACGAACTCGATGCCGAGGATCCGCGCGAAGTCGCGCATCTGCTCGGCGGTCACGTCGTAGCTGAGCGTCGTGTGGTGCGCGCCGCCCGCCGTGATCCAGCATTCCACGCCCGTCTTGAGGTCGGGCATCGCGCGCCACATCACGCGCGCGACCGGCAGGTTCGGCATCGCGTAGATCGGCTTGACGCATTCGATGTCCTGGACGATCAGGCGCAGACGCCCGCCCATGTCCACGAGCGAGACGACGATGGCCGCGCCCGCGCGCCCCTCGAAGACGAGACGCGCCGGATCCGCCTTGCCGCCGATGCCGAGCGGGTGGACCTCGATGCGCGGCTTCGCGGCCGCGACCGACGGGCAGACCTCCAGCATATGCGCGCCGAGCGAATATTCCTTGCCTTCGGCGAGCTCGTAGGTGTAGTCCTCCATGAACGCCGTACCGCCGGTCTGGCCTTCCGACATCGCCTTCATCACCGCCGTCATCGCGCTGACCTTCCAGTCGCCCTCGCCGCCGTAGCCGTAGCCCGCCTCCATCAGCCGCTGCGACGCGAGGCCCGGCAGCTGCTCCATGCCGTAGAGATCCTCGAAGGTGTTGGTGAACGCCTTGCAGCCTTCCGCGTCCAGCATCTTCTTCATCGCGATCTCCTCCTTCGCCTGGTAGCGGACGGACGCGAGGTTGTCGGTGGCGATGTCATACTTTTCCCTGTACTCCGCCATCAGCGCATCGACCTCCGCATCGGTCACGGCGTTGATGTGCTCGACGAGCTTGCCGACCGGCCACGTGTTGACCTGCCAGCCGAGGACTTCCTGCACGCCCACCTTGTCGCCTTCCGTGACGGCCACGTTGCGCATGTTGTCGCCGAAGCGCATGACCTTCAGGCTCTTCGAGAACGCGACGCCCACCGCCACGCGCATCCAGTCGCCGAGGCGCTTCTGCACGTCGGCGTCCTGCCAGTAGCCCGCGATGACCTTGCGCGGCGTCCGCAGGCGCGCCGCGATGAAGCCGTGCTCGCGGTCGCCGTGCGCCGCCTGGTTGAGGTTCATGAAATCCATGTCGATCTCGGTGTCGGGGATCGAGCGGTTGTACTGCGTCGCGAGGTGGCAGTACGGCTTCTGCAGGAGCTTGAGGCCGTTGAGCCACATCTTGCTGGGGCTGAACGTGTGGCACCAGGTGATCACGCCCGCGCACGCATCGTCGTAGTTCGCCGCCTTGATCGTCTCGGTCGCCTCCTCGGGCGTCTTGACCGTCGTCTTGTAGACGATCTTGCAGGGGAGCCGGCCGCTCGCGTTCAGCTGCGCGGCCATTTCGGCGGCGCGCGTCGCGACGGTTTCGAGGACCTCGGGTCCGTAGAGGAACTGCGAGCCCACCACGAACCAGAATTCATAGTCTTTCATCGTTTTCATCTTGCGTGCTTTCTTTGCGTGTTGTGTTGTCGTTTGTGTGTTGACGTCAAAGCGTTGCCGCATATTATACAACAAATTCACCCCGTCCGTCCATCACCCGATGTGAGGGAATTGCGCGCGGGGAACGGCACGGCCGCACGGGCCGGCGAAAAAGCCCTCGGACGGCGGCCGCTCCGGTCAGACCATCCGCCAGTCGCGCACGAGCAGAATCTGGCGCTTGACGCCGAGATCCTGCATCCAGCATTTCACGTAGTTCGTGAGAAACTCGCCGGAACCCGGCCCGTGCGTGCCGCCGAAGTCGTTGTCCCACAGCCACTGCGGCGTCGGCCAGATGCACACCTCGGGCCGCACCGCCGCGTAAAACGCCTTGTCGGCCCCCGCCTGACCGTGATGCGCCATGAAGCACACGTCGCTCTTGAGCTTTTCAGGCGGCAGCGTCCGCACCATCTTCGCGCCCATTTCTTCGCTGACGTCGCCGGTGACGAGGATCGACTTGCCCGCGTTCGTCACGCGGTAGCAGATGCTGGAATTGTTGATCGCGTCGCGCCGCATCGAAAGATCGTAATCGTTCAGACACTCGAAGGACAGCCCCTCGCCGAAGTCGTACACCTGTCCGACGGCGGGCCGCGCGACCTTCAGTCCGCTCTTCGCCAGATCGCCCAGAAACGCCTCGACGTGCGACAGACTCGACGGAGAAACCTCGGCGATGAAGTCCAGCGGGACGAAGTTGTGGACAACGCGGCCGATCTTGAGTCCGCCGCAGCCCGGTTTCTTGACGATCTCGCCGAGCGCCCGGTAGTGGTCGCTGTGGGCATGAGTGAGAAACCACGTATCCACCTCGCCGCCCAGGCGCTTGAGCTCGCCCAGCAGGAACTCGCCGTCCGCGCCCCATCCGCCGTCGACCATCACGAGCCGGCCCGAGGGCGAGCGGAAGAGCGTCGAAAGACTGATGTCCGTCGTACGGCCGGCGTACATGTGCATCTGCCAGCCGCCGCCGAAGTACATCATCTCGGACGCGGGCGGGAGGGCCTCAGTGCGCAACGGCCGCTCCAGCGCCAGCACCGCGCGCGGCGAAACAAGCGCGCCGCCAGCCGCCGTGCAGAGCACGCTTTTCAGAAAGCACCGTCTGTCCATTTCCGTCCTCAGCGCAGAATGATCACCAGTCCCTTGTTGTAGCGCAGACAAGCGCCATCGGCTGTGTACTTGACTCCCCAGCCGTCCGGCAGGGTGCTGGTGCTCTCGTCAAACTTCCCGACATACCCGCTGGCCGCGTCCAGAATCGTGTATTTCGTTTCCCTGTCGAGAGCCTCGGCGTTCATGATTTTGACTTTGAGACCCGAAATGTCCTGCCCGGCGGCGACCTTGAGGAGGCTGCAAGCGCCCTCTTCGCCGATCGTCACTTCGTAGTCGCCGGAAAGCGAACATGTTGTCATGAAATTGATTGTTCCGCCAACCGTCGGCGCGACGCCGCCCACGGAAGAGGCTCCCATGTCGTCAAGCTCTCCGCTGCCTTCGACGCGTCCGATCATCTGCACCGTGTCGCGGCGAACAGTTTCCGAATCGTAGCAGCTCGCCGTCAGGCGCGTTCCCTCTCCGCCGACCAGGCGCAGAACCGTGCCGTCCGGTATCGCATGGTCGACGCGCGCCTGGATGCGGCCGCTCTCGATGACCGTCGGGCCGTTGTAGTTGTTCACAGAAAGCAGCACGAGGATGCCCGAACCTTTCTTGAAGAGGCCGCCGTCGGACTCCGCGCCGCTCGTGAGCGGCTTGCCCCACCAGAGGTTCACACCGTTGGAAAGGTCGAATCCGGCACCCTTCTCGCCGACCGTGAAGGTGACGTTCTCCCAGTTCGCGGCCGCTCCGGCATAGAACGCTCTGTTTTCGTTTTCCTTTATCGCCTGCAGGCAGCCGCCGTTGAACGCAAAGAGTCCGGTCGAAGCGTTGTCCATACGCAGCTGGTGAACCGCCATGAGCCCGCCCTCGTCCAAATGCACTTCCGACGGACTCGAACCTGATTGGCTGATGCGCAGCTGCTCCACGGTGAAGCTGCCGTCCTTGGCGACCGTGAGCTTGCCCGGAGTCGTGAGGCCGTTGAGCCACTGAACGCCCTCGGCCATCACAACCTTGCCGCCGTTCGTGACGACGACCTGTCCGTACGCACCGACATCGACATAGCGATCGCCGCCCGTCATCTTCGGCGAATAAAGCTCGCCGCCGTCGACGAGGAGATAGCCGCGTTCGGTGGAGAACGCAGAACCGTTGCCCTTTACGTAGAGGATCGCGCTCTCGCCGATGCTGGTGGCCGGCCCCGTCACGACGGTTGTGCCGCTCGCGAGCTTGAGGCGGCGTGTGTCGATCACAAGCCGTCCAAAGGCGTTCGTGCGGTTCTCGCCGGGGTCGAACGTGACGAGGCCTCCCCAGTTGGTGCGAATCTTGACGTACGTATCCTGGCTGTAGTCCGAACCCGCGTCCGGCTCTGCGACGATTTGCGACTTGTAGGTGAACGGGCTGTTCGAGCCGGTCCAGAGCGCCGCGCCGGAGGCGAGCTTGACGATGCGGTTTGCATTGACTGTGACAGTCCCGTTTCCGTATATCGTCGGATTGCCGCTCTCGATGACGATGTTCTCCGCGGGCGCGGCGGGCGCGGGGCCGAACGAGCCGTCGCCTTTTGCCATCAGGAAGACCGTTCCGGCGAGCACCGTCTTCGTCTGGAGGTTGTTGATGCTGTCCAGATACGCGCTTCTCCAGTCGACGCCCGTCGAGTAGAAACGGAGCGCACCGTCGTCGCGTCCGCTCGCGAGCGGTACGTTGAAGTGCTGATCCTTCGCGCCAACGGGCGTGATCGTGCCCTTGACGCGCAGAGGGCCGGCGCCGTTGAACGTATAGGCGACATTGTTGATCGTGAGGTCGTTCACGAGGCGTTCGGAAGGAACCGTCAGCGCCGTTTGCGACGACGCGCCGAAAATGGCGTTGTTGCCGTCCGCCCACGCCGCGCCGCCGTTCCAGTTGGCGGAAGAGGCGTCCCACGTCGCGTTGGCGGGCGACGCCATCCACGTGTAGTCCTGCGCGACGATCTCGGCAGGCTTCCACTGCCATGTGAGGCGCACTTTCTTCGTGGTATCCGCGAGCAGGCACGACGTGCCGTCATATGAAACCGCTTCGCCCCACGTTTCGCCGTCCGCCGTCTCGAGCGTGTAGCCAGTGCAGTCGTAGACCTGCCCCGCAAGAGTCGCCTGCGCCGGCGCGGTGAACGTATAGCCTTCGGCGTCGAAGGCGTATTCGCCCGCTTCGTTGCCCTCAAGTCCCGCGATGGACGTCGTTACGACGGCGTGGACGGGAGCTGCGGCGAAGAAACGCGTCTCGTCGAGAGCGCGGTTCGCGGCGAGCTCGTCATCCGAAAGCGCCTTGTTGTAGATGCGCACGGCCTTTATCGTGCCGACGAGCGAACGCCTCCATGCGCCGTAGGTCGTGGATCCGTAGGACGCGCCGAAGGTCAGCGTGCGCGTGCCGACCGTGAGATCCTTGCTCGTTTTCGTCCCGACGGCCGCGCCGTCGAAGAGCGATGCCTGCGTACCATTCGCCCATGCCGTCAAGTAGCGGTTGTTCCAGTCGGCCTTGGCGACGAAAATGTCAAAGTTGCCGTTACCCATCTTGGCGTTGACGCGATTGTCGGTGCAATGGTAGTAGATGTTGCAGTAGTCCTTGCCGTCCGTGTCCGTCGAACCGACGAAGCCGGGCCATTTAAGCTCTCTGTCGTTGCTGGGCGGGCCTGCGACGGATTGCGACGCGGTGAAGCGCGTCTGGAACTTGTCGGTGTCGACGTCGCAGACGACCTGGATCGTGTAGGTATTGCCGAGCGTCAACGTGTCGCTCATCAGGAGAAATGTGATGCCGTCGAAATAGTATCCATCGTCTTTCCATTCTGCCGTACCTTCCTTAAGCGATGTCTCCGGGACGGAGCGGCCCGAGATGGATGAAATGGCCTTGATGTCGGCTTTGCGGCTGGCGGATTTCAAATCGACCCATGCATTCGCCGTGTTGTCGTGGGCCTTGAGGGCGCCGGCGTTGCGGATACCGTCGAGCTGCAGCACGAGATGATCCTGCGCGGCATAGTTGGACGGCTCATAGAGCAACCCGGCGAATGCCGAAGTGCCCAAGACGACGGCGACGCCGAGCACGCCGGCCCGCGCCATTCCTGCTTTAATCGTATTCATGGTCGTTCTCCTTCTTGCTGCGGTTGACTATTTGAAATCGAGATCAACGCCGGAGGATTGTGTCGCGATGAACTCGTCCAGAAACTTTTGCCAGCCGTCCGCGCCGCCGCGCCCCGCCGCCGCGACCATCCACACCTGACCCTGCGGCGCCCACGTGGCACCGGCGGCGAGATGCGTCGAGCCGATCGGCGAAAACATGGCGTCCGGATGCGGCGCGCCGTCGCCGGAAATCCAGTAGATGAAATGACGGACCGTCCGCGCGTAGGTCGCGCCGCCGCACCACGCGCCGTCGGCGGAGCGGATCCAGACGGCCGACGACGGCGCCTTCCAGACGTTCTGCGGCGCCTTGTGGCCGCCTTTCGACCAGTCGCCGGCCCACGGCGCATATTGGCGGAAGAAAACCTTCAGATCGGTGAAATCTTCCGCGCCCGTGTTCTCGACGCTCACCACGCTCGCGGCGAACCACGGACGGCGGACGAACGGTATCACGTCGTAGACGAGCCGGAACGACTTTCGCCCCTTCGTGCCGACGCCCGCGATGCGCAACGCGCCGCGCGACGGAATCCACTCGACCGACTCGACGCGGTCGATATCCTGATAGTCGCCGTGGTAGAGCATAAACGTAAACGGACCGCATGCGAGACCGTTCACGGCGACCGTGTCAAACGCCGCGTGTCCGCCGACCCGGCCCGCGAGGACCAGGCCCGTCGGCACCTCCAGCCGATAGTCGTCGCCGACGCGCGTGAAGACGGCGTGCGCGGACGCGGCGGACGCAGCCGACGGGAAAACCGCCGCCCGGGCCTCGGCCGCGCGATCGACGGCGCGCGCCGGCGGGAGCTCGCCCTTCGCATGGAGCGACTCGGCCTGCGGATTGAGGCGCGCGAACATCTGCGTGATTTCGGGATACGGCTCGCCGCGCTCGTTGACGAGCCCGTAGTTGGAATCTTCCGGGAATTTGCGGCTGATGCCCAGCTCCGGCTCGTCCACCCACATGAAGTAGTCGTAGCCGACCATGAACGGCAGCGCGAGCAGCGTGCGCGCGAAAAGCTCGGTCGCCCGCGTCCGTTCGCGCTGCGTGCGGAAGCGCTGGCCCGCGCCGCTGGAGCACGGCAGCCCCGCGTCGAGCGCCGGAAAGCTCCACTCGGTGATGATCAGGGGCTTCTGCGCCCAGCTGTACCGAAGCGCGTAGGCGTCGGCCGCCCGGATCGCGTCCTTGCGCGAGAAGTAGACGACATTCTCGTCGAGATCCGCCCACGGGTAGTTGTTGAAGGTCAGGATGTCGCAATATTTGCCGGCCTCTTCCCACACCACCTGGTGCGCGGACGAAAGGCCGGCGAAGCGCGCGCCGAGCAGCAGATGGTTCGGGTCGTGGCGGCGGACGGCGGCGGAAATGATCTCGAAGTAGCGCCGGGCGGCGAGGCGCAGGAACGCGGTCTTCGTCTCCTCGGGCACGACCGCGCCGACGGTCCGGCCGCGCTGGGCGAGAAAGGCGTCGAGCGCCTGGCGGGCCGGATGCGACGGCGGCATTCGGGCAACGGCGTCGAACATCCCAGTGGACGATGCGCCCTTCGCCTCCCAGGCCAGCTCGTTGTCGAAGAAGTAGCCGAGAATCGAGCGGTCGTCCTTCTGCGGCGCGCACATCTTTCGGGCGAGCGCGTCCGCGAACGCGGCGAAATCGGGATGGAACACGTTCGGGAACGCCGTTCCCGGAATGCCCTCGAACCGACTGATGGCGAACGCGCCGCCTTTGCCGCAGAATGCCTGTCCGACGCCGAGAAACTCGATATGGAAGAGCCCGCGCCGGCGCAGTTCGGGCGAACAGCCCGCGCCCAGGGCGTTGAATCCCCACGCCTTCAGGCGCGCCAGGGTCTCGTCTTCCCACTCGCCGGGCGAACGGTAGTTCCGCTTGTTGCTTTCGCGATAGGGGTTGACGCCCAGCGCCTCGCAGAAATGCCCGTTCCAGTTCGCATGGTCGATGCCGCGCAGAAACAGGTCACGCCCGTCCGGATCGACGAGCCACCAGCGGCCGTCCGCATCCTGCCGTGTCGAAACGAACCCCTCGCCCGCCGCAACCGCCGCAGCCGTCACGCCCAGCAGAAGCGCAACGGCACGAACGAGACGGCCACCTTGTCTTTCTGACTTTTTCATCACGGCAGGATTATATCATATTTCGCAACTTGTCAACGCCTTTATTGCGCACGGGACATCGCCGCTTTCGCGCATCGGCCCGTTGCGGCCCGCGCGCGGCGCGGACCTACAGGACGATTTCATGCGCACCGCACGGATAGTCGCGGGCGACGCTTTCCCCCGGCAGCGTGACGACGGCCTTGACGCCGTCCGGGACCGAAAACCGCCACACCCACCTGTCGCCCGCGTAGCGCCACTCGCTTGTGACGGTCCCGGCGGGCGTACGGTAGCGGGCCTTGACGAACCCGAGGCGGCGGTCCGGCCGGGGCGCGAGAACGATGCGCGGCGCGGTGCCGTCGCGAAAGTCCGGCCCGATGCCCGCCGCCGTGCGGTACAGCCAGGCGAGAACCGCACCATACGCATAGTGGTTGAAGCTGTTCATGCCCACGGGTCCGAATCCGTCCGCCTTCGTGTAGCTGTTCCAGCGCTCCCAGACCGTCGTCGCGCCCTGGTCCACGGAATAGAGCCAGCTCGGATTTTTGTGCTGCAGGAGCAGCGAATAGGCCTCCTCCACCGCACCGCTTTCCGTGAGCGCGTCCATGATGAAGCTGGTGCCGAGGAATCCCGTCTGCAGGCAGCCGCCGTGTTCGCGGATCGACGCGACGAGGAGATTCTTCGTCTCCTCCCGCGCCGCCCCTTCGACGATGCCGTGCTTCAGCGCGAAGACGCACGCCGTCTGGAGCGGGCGCAGCGGGCGGAGCAGAAGCCCGTCGTCTTCGAGGAAGCGTCCGCGGATGTACGCCCGCGCGCGCGCCGCGCTGCGCGCAAACCACCGTGCCTCCTCGGCGCGGCCGGTGGCGCGCCCCATCTCGGCCATCAGCTGCGCATCGTAGAGCCAGTAGCACGCGGCGAGGAAGAGGCGGTAGTTCTTCGCGTCGGCGTCGTGCCGCCACGTCGTCCAGTCGCCGAACCGGTTGCCGCACGTCTCGAACGTCTCGTACGACAGCCAGTCGGCATAGATGTAGGCGAGGGAGTCCTCGAAGTCGTATTTCGTCTCGTCGAGGCGGCGGACGAACGCCGACATCGCCGCCCAGTTCTCGTCGACGATCCGGGTGTCGCCGAACTGCCGCCAGATCGTCCACGGCACGATGACGCCGGCGTCCGCCCAGCCGAAGCAGAACGCCTCGTTGCCGTATTGGGCGAACGGCGCGACAGCGGGATAGCCGCCCTCCGGCGACTGGCTGTCGCGCATGTCGCGCGTGAACTTCCGGAAGAAGCTCCGCGTGTCCGCGTTGAACGCGCCCGCCTCGCAGAAGATCTGCGTGTCGGCCATCCATCCGAGCCGCTCGTTGCGCTGCGGGCAGTCCGTCGGCACGCTCAGGTAGTTGGACAGCTGTCCCCAGTAGACGTTCCGGATGAACCGGTTGAGCGCGGCATCGCCGGTCTCGAGGGAGCCGAGTTCCATGTCGGCCTTGATGGAGGACACCGGGATGGACTCGATGCGCTCGATCTCCACGTCGTCCGTCGCGACAAGGGAGAGATACCGGTAGCCGAAGTACGTAAAGCGCGGCATGTACGTCTCGACGACGCCGCCCGCGAACGTGTAGACCAGGCGCATGCCGTCGTCCGGCACGCGCAGGTTGGCGCGGTAGACGGTGCCCTTCGCCCCGTCGCAGCCGCGCGCCGGCGCGTCGGCGTCGTTCAGCATTTCCGCCGGAAGGACCGTCAGCACCGTGCCGCGCGGCGCACGGAAGCGGAACGACGGGACGGCCGATGCGTTCTGGCCGAAATCCACGACCTGCGGCACGCCTTTCCTGAGCGAAAACGGGCCGCGCGACAGGGCGAGGTCACGGCGCAGCGCCACCTCGCCGCCGCACGACGGAAGGATCGCGCCGGTGAATTCGCCGTTGATCTCCGGCGTCTGCGCCAGGCCGTCGCCCGTGACGGGATCGGCCACCCGCGCGTCGTACTCCTCCCCGTCAAAGATCGCGGCATGGACGACCGCGCCCGCGACGCCGCACCGCCACCCCTCCGGCCCGGTCTCCCGGCATTCCGTCGAGCCGTCGGCATAGACGATGTCCAGCCGGGCGCGGAACGCGCTCTTCGCGCCCATGAAGCCGCGATGGCCGCCCGGCGTGAGGATCTTGTCGCGCCACCAGCCGGCGGACACCTCCGCCGCCAGCGTGTTCACCTCGCCCCGGCCGCGTTTCAGCAGCGGCGTCACGTCGTACGCGAACGAATACCGGGTCTTGGCCCAGTGGGTGTAGCCCGGCTTGAGAAAATCGTCGCCGACGCGCGCGCCGTTGACGAACACCTCGAACACGCCGAGCCCGGCGACGGTCCACCGGGCCGAGACGATCTCGCTCCCGTTGGTGAAGGTGCTGGCGAACCAGCTGGTGCCGTCGGCGGCACGATCGAGCGCCTCCGCGCTCTCCTGAACGATGCCGTCGAAGACGGGCGCGTCCGGAACCGAGATCCACTCCGCCGCCAGCAGGGACGACCCGGCGGACAAGGAAAGGAAGATTGCCAGCAGACTTTTTTTCATCATGCCGGCAGTATATCAAATCAACCGCGTGCCGATCGCCGTTCGCGCGCAACGGAAACAGACGGTTTCGCGCACGGCGCGCCGGACGCGTCGGCCGCGGCCCGGGCGCGCCACTCCCGCATCGACAGCCCGCCGTGGCGCTCCTTGAAGATCTTGCGCAGGACCGATCCCGACGACCAGCCGCACAGCCCGGCGATGACGCAGATGTCCTGGCGCGGATTGCGCAGGAGGCGCTCCGCCTTCTCCAGGCGCACATTCGTCAATTCTTCGTGGATGGTATGGCCGGTGTGCCGCTTGAACGCGATCTCGGCCATGCGTCGCGCCAGTCCCATCGTCTTGGCGACGTCGGCGACGTCGACGGCGTACGCGGCGTTGCGGCGGATGAACTCCACCGCCTTGGCGACACGCCAGTCGGCCAGCGCCAGCAGCCGCGTCGATTCCCGGCGCGACACCCCGGCCACGCCGTAGCGAACCGCGGCGTCCGAGAAGGTCGCATCCCCGATGGCACGGTCGAGCAGTTCGGCGCACAGATACCCGCCCTGCTCGAAATCGACGCCGATCGACGACAGCGACGGCTGGGCCCGTTCGCAGATCAGCGGATCGTCATCCACCCCGATCACGGCCAGTTCGCCGGGAACGGCGATGCCCTCCAGCGCCGCCAGCTCGAGGATGTCGGCGCCCACGGGATCGTGGACCGCAAAGATGCCGCACGGTTTCGGGAGCGCCTTCAGCCAGCGCCGGAGCCGCTCGCGGCGCGCGAGGTCGTCCGTCGCCGCCGCACCGTCGAAGACGGCGACCTCGTAGCCGTGAAGGCGCAAGATGCGCGTAAACGCAGCTTGGCGGTCCGTGCTCCAGTAGCGCTTGCGCTTCCACCCGACAAAGGCGAAATGCGGCAGGTTGAGCGACAGCAGCTCCTTCGCGGCGGCTTCCCCGATCGCCACGGAATCGGAGTTCACGAACAGCCCCGGCGCCTTGCGCGGATCGGCGGGATCTTCGTCCAGATAGACGACGGGGAGATCGCCGAGCGTCCGACGGGAAATCTCCGGCATCCCGCCGCCGCACTCCGCGATGACGCCGATCGGATTCCAGAAATCGACGACGCCCTTCACGTCCAGCGCGTGCCCGCCGCCGTTGCGCTCGATGACCTGGATCCGCCAACGGGCCTTTTCGGCGTACCGCCGGATGCCATCGATGCGGTTCGCACAGATGTACTTGTTGGAATAGACGAAAAAGAGGACCGTGCGCATCAGCCGCCCCTCGTCAGGTGGCCGGTCGTCCACTCGCCGAGCGTCTTGTGCGCGACCTCGCGGAAGCCGCGCGCCGCGAACGCCGCGCGCACCTCGGGATAGAGCTCGTTCAGGATGCCCGAGACGACGAGCGTCTTTTTCGCGTAGCCGACGATCTCGTCCGCAAAGGCGATGAGGAGCGGGCCGAGGATGTTGGCGACGACGACATCGGCGGGCGCGAACGCGGCCGTCTGCGCCGCTTGCACGCGGCCGTCGTTCAGCGCGAGATCGGGATAGAGCCCCTTCGCGGCCTCGATGGAGGCGTCGAGCGTCACCGCGCCTTTGCCGAGCGCAAAAACGCGGTAGTCGACCGTCACGCCGTTGGCAGCGGCGTTTTCGCGCGCGGCGGCGACGGCCTCCTCGTCGATGTCGAACCCGGCGACGGGCGCAAAGCCCAGCTTCGCGGCCGCGATCGACAGGATGCCGCTGCCGCAGCCCATGTCGAGGAACGAGCCGCCGTCCGCGGCGAGCGCGTCGATGAACTGGAGGCACGCCTTCGTCGTCTCGTGCTTGCCGGTGCCGAACGCGAGGCCCGGGTCGAGCGTCAGCACGATCTCGCCGTTCGGCGTCGCCGGGAGCTCCTCCCACGGCGGATGCGTGAAGATGCGCGGGCTCACCTGCTCGGTCTTGAAGTGGCGGCGGTAGCTGAAGCGCCAGTCCTCGTCGGGAATGTCGGCGACCTCGATCGGCGCGTCCGCGCCGACGATCGCGAGCGCCGACTGGAGCGCCGCGCGCGCGTCGTCCGTGCGCGCCGCATCCTCGAAGTAGATGCCGACCTCGGTCGTCGTCGCTTCGATGTCGTGATACGAGGATAAAATGAAATCCCCTCCGTCGAAAACTTCGAAGAGGGGATTCACCAGCTGCTCGTCGACCGAACAGAAGACGCGCGTCATGTTACCGGGCGGCCTTCTTGGCGACCAGCTTCTTGACGAGCGCCGGGCGCTGGACGAGAACGCGGACGTCCTCGTCGCCCATCGCCGCGACTTCGTCGGCGGCCATGCCGAACTTGACGAGACGCGCGCGCTGGGCCTTGTTCTTGCGGGCCTTGCCGGCGGGCGTCTTGCACGGACGAACGTGGGATTCCTTGCGGAGTGTACGACCTGTACCCATTGTAAACCTTCCTTCCTTACTTGGAGGCCTCGGCCTCGACGATGGTGACGACCTTGCCGTCCTTGATGAACTTCACCTTGCCGTCCTTGAGGGCGAACAGCGTGAAGTCGCGGCCCTGGCCGACGTTCTTGCCGGGATGGATCTTGGTACCGCGCTGGCGGACGATGATCGAACCGGTGGTGAGGAACTGGCCGTCATAAGCCTTGACGCCGAGATACTTCGGGTTGGAGTCGCGGCCGTTGCGTGCAGATGCAGATGTTGCCATATCTCAATACCTCCTCTTTACGCGATAGCCTTGACGGTGGCGACGGTCAGATCCTGGCGGTGGCCGACTTTCCGGCGCTCGCCTTTCCGGCGCTTCGCCTTGAAGTTGATGACCTTCTTGCCGCGCTTGTGGCCGTCGATCGTGAGCGTCACGGACGCGCCGTCGACATAGGGCTTGCCCACCTTGAGGGTCGTTCCGTCGCTGACGGCGCAAACCGTCGTGAGCGTCGTGTCCTGACCCGCTTCGACCGAGAGCTTTTCAATCTCGATCTTGTCGCCGACCTTGACAAGCACCTGCTTGCCGCCGGTTTCGAGTACTGCGTATGCTTCCATTTTTCTTTTACCTTTCCTTCCGCTTTCCATGTGGAGCGACAGGCCCCACGAAAAGCAGGAATGTGTAGTGTATCAAATCTGGTCTGATGGCGTCAAGGGCCGCCGAGCTTTTTTGTTTTTTGCGCGCGGTGCGCGCAAAAAAACAAAAAAGGCTGGCGGCGTCCTACTCTCGCATGGGCGGGCCCCACACTACCCTCGGCGATGGGGCGCTTGACTGCCGTGTTCGGAATGGGAACGGGTATTTCAGCCCCTCTATGGCCACCAGCCAGAAGGCCGGT
>JAFUEM010000159.1 GCA_017463935.1 Kiritimatiellia bacterium | reverse complement strand
GCCTGCCTGAAGGCGCGCTCCTCGGCGAGATCATCGACCTGAAGCGCAACGCGAAGGGCGAAGACCGCACGGCGGCGCTGGGCAGCCTCCACGCGACGCGCGACTACTGGGAGCGCGTGAACGAGATGTTCCGGGGGCGCTTCAGCCCGGAAGCGTGCCGCGAGGTCTACCGCCTGCCGATGCGCGTGGCGCTGACGAGCCTGTGGGTGCCGCCGCAGAGCGCCGACAACGGGCCCGCGGCGTTCGGCGCCGACAAGTTGATGGAGCCGAAATACTGGGTCGCGCACTACTGGGGAAGCCTCACGCCGCCGAAGGACATGCGCTGCCGATTCATCGGCTACTTCGACGACCTCCTCGTGGTCGCCGTCGACGGCAGGGTGGTGCTGGACGTCCACTGGGCGATGGACCCGGCCGCGCGGTCGGTGACGACGGGCTGGAAGTCGCCCGATCCGGCGGCGAGCCGGTTCGCCGCGCCGCAGGCGGCGTGCCGGATGATCGTCGGTGACTGGGTGACGTTCAAGGCGGGCCGGACGGTGCAGCTCGACATCGCGTGCGGCGAGAAGCCGGGCGGCGCGGTCGGCGGGCTCCTGTGCATCGAGGAGGAGGGCGTTGCCTACGACCGGATGCCCGACGGCCGTCCGAAGTGGCCGATCTTCACGACGGTGCCGCTCTCGGAGCGCCAGAAGCAGACGTTCGAGAAGGTCGGCTACGGCATCGGCATCAACCCGCCGCGCTTCAACTACCGGCCGAAGGTCGACGCGCGCGAAGTCCTGAAGAAGACCGACGTCGGCGTGGACGTGAACATCTGACCGCCGCGGGCGTAATTTTGATATAATACGCGCTACTTATGCGCATAGACATTTCTCTCCGGGAGATCCGCCCATGCTGACCAAGCGCGTGATACCGTGCCTGGACGTGCGGCAGGGGCGCGTCACCAAGGGTGTGAAGTTCAAGAACAACATCGATCTCGGCGACCCCGTGGAGATGGCCGTCCGCTATTCCGACGGCGGCGCGGACGAGCTCGTCTTCTACGACATCACCGCGTCGGCGGAGCGGCGGCCGATCGACATCGGCATGGTCGCGGCGGTCGCGCGCGCGATCCGCATCCCGTTTGCGGTCGGCGGCGGCATCTCGACCGTCGCGGACATGGAGCGCGTCATCCTCGCGGGCGCGGAGAAGGTGAGCGTCAATTCGCTCGCCGTGAAGAATCCGTCGATCATCGCCGAGGGCGCGCGCGCGTTCGGCCGCCAGTGCATCGTCCTCGGCATGGATCCCGTCAAGAGCGAAAACCCCGCGTGCCCGTCGGGCTACGAGATCACGACGCGCGGCTTCCGCGAGTTCACCGGCATGGACGCGGTCGACTGGGCGCGGCGCGCGGCGGACCTTGGCGCGGGCGAGATCGTCGTCAATTCCGTCGACGCGGACGGCACGCGCGCCGGCTTCGCGCTGGAGCTGACGCGGCTCATCGCCGAGGCGGTCGGCGTGCCGGTCGTGGCGTCGGGCGGCGCGGGAAGGCCCGAACATCTCGTGACGGTCTTCAAGGAGGCGGCGGCCGACGCGGCCATCGTCGCGGGCATGATCCACACGGGCGCGTACACGATCGCCGACATCAAGC
The DNA here is from genome assembly GCA_017463935.1 of Kiritimatiellia bacterium. Taxonomy (GTDB): domain Bacteria; phylum Verrucomicrobiota; class Kiritimatiellia; order RFP12; family UBA1067; genus UBA1067. Next base: position 1,736 of record JAFUEM010000159.1, on the reverse strand, counting down.
GGGTGATGCACGCCGCGGGCGTGCCGACGCGCCTGAGCTACTGATCTGAAAGGACGTGAACAATGGCGACTGACCACAGGAAATTCCAGCGGATCGTGATCCTCGACTACGGTTCGCAGTACACGCAGCTCATCGCGCGGCGCATCCGCGAGCAGCAGGTCTACAGCGAGATCATCCGTTTCGACACGACGGCGGCGGCGCTCCGCGCGAACCTGCCGCAGGGCATCATCCTCTCGGGCGGACCGAACAGCGTCTTCGAGAAGGGCGCGCCCCAGATCGACCCGGAGATCTTCAACCTCGGCGTGCCGGTCCTCGGCGTGTGCTACGGCATGCAGCTGATGTCGCAGACGCTCGGCGGCCGGGTCGTGCCCGGCGAGAGCCGCGAATACGGCAAGACGGAGATGCGCACCGAGCCGGACAGCCCCCTCTTCGCGGGCCTGCCGGAGCGCTTCATCGTCTGGATGAGCCACGGCGACCGCGTCTCGGAGATCCCGGCCGGCTTCCGCGTGTCGGCGACGAGCACGAACTGCCCCTACGCGGCGATCCGCGACGAAGCGCGGCGCTTCTACGCGATCCAGTTCCATCCCGAGGTCGTCCACACGCAGCACGGCAGCCAGATCCTCGGCAACTTCCTCTTCAAGATCTGCGGCTGCAAGGCCGACTGGAAGCTGTCGACGTGGATCGAGGACACGGTCGCGCACCTGAAGGAGCAGGTCGGCGACGAGGAGGTGGTGCTGGGCCTGTCGGGCGGCGTCGATTCGTCCGTCGTCGCGGTGCTGCTCCACAGGGCGATCGGCCGGCGGCTCCACTGCATCTTCGTCGACAACGGGCTCCTGCGCCACGGCGAGGACGTGCAGGTGGAGGAGATGTTCAGGGCGAAGCTCGGGCTGGACCTCCACGTCGCGCGCGCGGCGCAGCGGTTCTACGCGGCGCTCAGGGGCGTCGAGGAGCCGGAGGCGAAGCGCAAGATCATCGGCCGCGAATTCATCAACGTCTTCGCCGAGGAGGCGCGCAAGTTCAAGAACTGCAAGTTCCTCGGCCAGGGGACGATCTACCCCGACGTGATCGAATCGTCCCACGCCGTCAACGGCCCGTCGCAGACGATCAAGAGCCACCACAACGTCGGCGGCCTGCCGCCGGACCTGAAGTTCGAGCTCGTCGAGCCGCTCCGCGACCTCTTCAAGGACGAGGTGCGCGCGGTCGGGCGCGTGCTCGGCATGGACGCGGAGCTCCTAGACCGCCAGCCGTTCCCGGGGCCGGGGCTCGGCGTGCGCATCCTGGGCGAGGTGACGGAGGAGAAGGTGCGGCTGCTGCAGCAGGCGGACCTGCGCGTGCAGGAGGAGGTGCGGAAGCTCCCCGACTACAAGACGATCTGGCAGACGTTCGCGGTGCTCCTGCCCGTGCGCTCGGTGGGCGTGATGGGCGACCAGCGCACGTACGAGTACACGTGCGCGATCCGCTCCGTCAACTCGATCGATGCGATGACGGCGGACTGGACGCACCTGCCGTACGAGACGCTTGCAACGATGTCGAACCGCATCATCAACGAGGTGCGCGGCATCAACCGCGTCGTCTACGACATCTCGTCGAAGCCGCCCGCCACCATCGAATGGGAATGATGATGAATGCGAAGATTCTTTTGGGGACGCTGTGCCTGCTGCCGTGCGCGCTCGGCGCGGCGGTGACGACGGCGGTGGATCATCCGGCGGCCGCGCGCGCGGTGCAGCTGCTCGAGG
>JAFUEM010000158.1 GCA_017463935.1 Kiritimatiellia bacterium | reverse complement strand
GGTGCGCGGGCCAGCCGCCGACGTCCAGCTGGGCGGCGAGGACGTTCGCGGCGATGCGCGCGGCTTCCGCCGTCTTGAGGAGACGATCGGGGAACGCGCGGGCGGCGCGCGGCCAGTCCGCCTGCCCGACTGCGCCGTGCAGCTCCACCACCTCTCCGGGCGACGTGTCAAATTCGTAGCCGAACGGCGCGGACGCACCGTCGGACGCGCACGTACGCAGGATCGGCGAGCGGATTTCGCCGGCGGAGCGGATGCGGCAGACGCCGCCGTCCTTCGAGAAGACGCGCAGCTTCGTCACCTGGCCCGCCCGCCATTCGAGATCGAAGAGGAAGCCGCCGACCGCCGCCAGCCCGCTGACGTGGCCCTGCTCGACCTCGTTCGCCGGGAGCGCCGGCAGGAGCCGGATCTCGCCGCCGTCGCTGGCAATGTACCGTTCGGGGTAATCCGTGCCGTAGCCGGATTTCCTGCCCCACGCGCCCGCCGCCAGCAAGAGGGCGAGCGCCGCAACCGCCGTTCGCATCGCGCCGTCCCTACAGGCTCTTCGGCAGCTCCTCGAGCTGGTAGCACTCGATGATGTCGCCGACCTTGAAGTCCTCGTAGTTCGCGAAGCACACGCCGCATTCCTGCTGGCCCGTGACCTCCTTGACCTCGTCCTTGAAGTGGCGCAGCGTCTGCACCTTGCCGTCCCACACCTCCGCCTTGTTGCGCAGGATGCGGAACTTCTCCTTGGCGACGAGCTTGCCGTCGTTCATCTGCGAGCCGGCGATCTTGCCGAGCTTGCCGATGTCGTAGATGGCCTTGATCTCGGCGTGGCCGAGGACGACCTCCTTGTACTCCGGCGGCAGCAGGTCGAGCATCGACTGCTTGACGAAGTCGATGAGCTCGTAGATGATGCGGAACGAGTTGATCCGCACGCCGTCGTGGCGCGCCTGGCTCTGGACGCCCGAATCGTTCGCGATGTCGAAGCCGACGATGACGGCCTTGCCGGCCGCCGCCGACTTGACGTCCGTCATCGAGACGTTGCCCGTCCCGGTGCCGATCACGTTCAGGCCGACCTTCTCGGACTTGATCTCCTCCAGCGCCGCGACGACCGCCTCGAGCGTGCCGCGGTTCTCGGACTTGACGATGACGTTCAGCTCCTTCTTGCCCTCCGCCGCCATGCGCGACATGAGCGCGTCCAGCGTCGCCGCCTTGCTCGTCGACAGCTCCTGCTCCTTGCGTTCGCGCGCCGTCTCCTCCGCGAGCGTGCGCGCGCGCTTCTCGTCGAGCATCACGCGGAACTCCGCGCCGGCCTCGGGCACGCCCGACAGGCCCGTCACCTTGACGGGCATCGCCGGCGGCGCCTCCTTGATGCGGCGGCCGTGGTCGTCGATGAGCGCGCGGACCTTGCCGAAGTGCTCGCCGATCAGGATCGCGTCGCCCACCTTCAGCGTGCCGCCCTCCACGAGGAGCGTCGCGCACGGGCCGAGGCCCTGCTGGAGCTCCGCTTCGATGACGTAGCCGTTCGCGCGGCGGTTGGGGTTCGCGGTGAGTTCCAGGACTTCCGCCTGGACCAGGATGTTTTCCAAGAGCGCATCCACGCCCTCGCCGGTCACGCCCGAGACGGGGCAGCAGATGATGTCGCCGCCCCAGTCCTCCGGCGTCAACCCGCGCTTCTGGAGCTGCTGCTTGACGCGGTCGATGTTCGCCGTCGGCTTGTCGACCTTCGTGATCGCGACCATGATCTGCACGCCCGTCTGGCGCGCGACCTTGATGCACTCCTCCGTCTGCGGCATGATGCCGTCGTCCGCCGCGATGATGAGGATCGCGATGTCGGTGATCTGCGCACCGCGCGCGCGCATCGCGCTGAACGCGGCGTGGCCGGGCGTGTCGAGGAACGTGATGAGACGGCCGGCGATGTTCACCTGATAGGCGGAGATCTGCTGCGTGATGCCGCCGGCCTCGCCCGCCGCGACGTGCTCCTTGCGGATCCAGTCCATGAGCGTCGTCTTGCCGTGGTCGACGTGGCCGAGGAACGTCACGACCGGCGCGCGCGGCTTGAGCGTCTCGGGCGGATCCTCGGGAATGAGGTCGTCCGCGTCGATCGCCTTGAGGACGGGCTTGGCCGCGTCCTTGTTGCGCGCGTGCTCGACCGTCACCTTGAAACCGTACTTCGCCGCCACCTGCGTCGCGATGTCCGGCTCGACGCGCTGGTTGATGGACGCGAGAATCTTCAGGCCCATCAGATCGGCGATCAGGCGGTTCGGCTTGATGTTGAGCTTGGCCGCGAGATCCTTGACGACGACCGCGCCGCGGATCGCGATCTCGCGCGATTCCTCGTTGACCTTGATGCTGCCGCCGACGGACGCCGCCGAGGGCGTGCCGTGCGGCACGCGCTTCTCGAACGCCTTCTGCGCGTCCTTGCCCTTGCGGCCCTTCTTCGTGCCGTCGTCGTCATCGTAGTCCACCACCTTGGGCGGACGCACCTTCGGCTGCGCCGCGACGGTGATGCGGATCGCGCCCGAGCCCGCCGGTGCGTGCGGAAGCGGCTTGAAGCCGGCCGCCGTCAGGCCCACCTTCACCGGGCCCGCCTGCAGCGCGGGCTTGACCGC
>JAFUEM010000157.1 GCA_017463935.1 Kiritimatiellia bacterium | reverse complement strand
GGGCGCGCGGCGTCGGCGAGGCGGACGTCGAAACGGTCTACGCGCGGTGGACGACGCTTGCGGCGCGCGACTACGCGACGCTCTTCTATGTGTCCGTGCCGCTCTTCCTCCTGGTGCTCGTCACGATCACCTTCCTCGGCGCGCGCTTTCTCGTCAACTACGTCCGCGCGCGCGACGACTTCATGGCGGCGACGGCGCACGACCTCGCGACGCCGCTCGTGGCGATGCGGATGATGATCGGCTACGACGACGCCGAGGCGAAGAACCTGAACGAGCGGATGATCCGGCTCGTCGAGAACATCAAGGATTTCCTGCGGCTCGGCGGGCGGCGCGCGCAGCCGAAGCGGGAATGCTTCGATCTCCTCGCGGCCTACCGCGAGGCGTACGCGCTCTTCCGCGCGGACTACCGCGACCTCTTCGACGGCGCGGATGTCGCGGTGACGGTCGCGCCCGGCGCGGCGGACGGCGCGGGCGCGGTGACGGTGCGGGCCGACGAGACGATGACGGTGCAGGTCCTCTGGAACCTTCTGAACAACGACCTCAAGTACGCCGCGCCGTTCGGGCGCGTGCGCGTGGACATCCGCGCGGCGGGGCCGCAGGTGGAGGTCCGGTTCATCGACGAGGGCAGGGGGATGACGGCGCGCGAGCGGGCGCGGGCGTTCGACCGCTACTACCGCGCGCAGACGGTCCTGAAGTCGGGCAAGGGCGGGTTCGGAATCGGCCTCTGCACCGCGCGCGAATTCGCCGAAACGATGGGCGGCGCGCTGACACTCAAGGCCAACGCGCCGCACGGGTGCATTTTCACGCTGACGCTCCCCCGCGCGGGAGAGGCGGCGGAGGATTAAAGGTTGTCGAGATCGGAATCCGAGAAGGTGGAGATGAATTCGATCGGATAGCCGCGGTCGAGGTCTTCCATCTTGTCCACCGTGCAGCTGCTGGCGGTCTGCATGGCGATGCGCTTCAGGTTGATCTTCGCCGGCGTGGTCCAGCTGAACTTCGCGAGCGAAAAGAGCGCGTCCGGATCGTTTTCGGTGTCGGCCAGGATGGCGACGATCGGGCCGTCCTTGCCGATGCGCGCGCGCGTTTCAACGGCGATCGTGCCGGATGAGATCGCATCCGTGACAATGCCGAGGCACGGCACGAAAAAGTCGCCGACCATGCCGGCCGCATAGAGGCTCGACTTTGTCGGCGCGAACGCGACGATCGCGGATTCCACGACGAGGGTGTTCGGCACGTCGGGGCTGTCGACGACGGTCACGCCGATGGCCTTCTCCTGCGACTTGAACGCCTTGTAATAGGCGAGGCGCGCGTACTCGGCAAGATCCTTCAGATCCTCTTCGGCTGTCGCGATGTTCTCCGCCATCTCCTGCCAGAAGCTGCCTTTCTGGAGATAGCCCGTCTCCACCGGGGCGATGTAGATGTGCTTGAGGTTTGCGGCCTCGAGCGCCTCGAGATCGGCCCAGTACCAGTGGAAGGGGCACGCGGCGGGCATGCGCTGGAGCTTTTCGTGGTGCGGCACGAAGTCCGTCAGCGGAACGGCCTCGGCGCGCAGCCAGGACGTGAGGGTGGACTTGCAGCCTGCGAGCGCGAGCAGGCCAGCGGCAACGACGATGTACGGAGTAGTTTTCATGCGGTGTAGTATACCAAAAATCGCGCCGCCGCGTCCATCGGATCTGCGCGGCGGCCGCGCGGATATGATATACTATTAATCCTATGGACGGGAACGACCGCTATCGCGATGAATTCGGTGCGCCGCTGCCGCGCTACTGGCCGAAAGAGCCGGACAGGCGCGGGCGGCACGCGTCGTTCGCCTCGGCGGTGACGGCGGCGTTCGCGGATCTGACGACCGTCCACGAGCCGTTCTTCGATTCGCTCGCCGACCGCTGGCCGAAACTGTTCCCGAACCTGCCGGCGCGGCCCGGCCGCTACGACGACGGCAAGATCTTCCTCTACGTCGCCAACGCGCCCACCCTCTACCTGATGCGCCCGAAGCTCGCCGCCGTCCGGCGCACGCTCGCCGCGCTCCCGGACGCGCCGAAGAAGATCGACCTCCGGCTGGAGATCCGGTCATGGTAGCGGCGGCGCTTCTCCTGGCGGCGACGTTCACGCGGCCGCTCGAACGGGTCAATTCGATGGATCCGATCCGCGCACAGTCGATCTACGATTCGCGCGCCGTGCTGCTCGTCTACGAGACGCCCCTCGCGATCGACTACGTCGCGCGCCCCTACCGGCTCGTGCCGGGCCTCTGCGAGCTGCCGGAAGTGTCGGCGGACGGCCGCACGTACGTCTTCCGGATGCGGGAAAAGTTGAGAGTTGAGAGTGGAGAGTTGAGAGTTGAGAGTGGAGAGTTGAGAGTTGAGAGTGGAGAGTCGAGAGTGGAGAGTGGAGAGTTGAGGGTTGGGAATGGTGATGGCGACGCACCGCTGACGAGCCGCGACGTGGCGCGGTGCCTCGAACGGCTGCGCGACCCGGCCAACGCCTCGCCCGGCGGCTGGACGATGAAGGCGGTTGCGTCCTTCGCGACGCCCGACGATGACACGCTCGTCGTCACGCTCAAGGAGCCGAGCCACGTCTTCCCGTGGATGATGGCGATGAGCTACACGGCGGTCCGGCGCGCGGACGGCACGGGGACAGGCCCCTACCGGCTCGCGTCGTGGCGCAAGAACCACGAGATGGTCTTCACGCGCCGCACGCCGGTCCCGGGCGGCTTCGACACGATCCGCTACCTCGTCATCAACGACGTCTCGACGCAGTGGCTGATGTTCCTCCGGGGCGAGCTCGACTTCCTCGGCGAGATCGCGCGCGACAACTGGGACGCCGTCGTCGCCGACGACGGCACGCTCGACCCGCGCCTCGCGGCGGAAGGGGTGCGGCTCTACGGCACGCCGTCGCTCGACGTGCGCTACATCGGCATGAACATGCGCGATCCCGTGCTGGGGCCGAACCGGAAGCTCCGCCAGGCGCTCACGTGCGCGTTCGACTTCGCGGCGTGGCGCAAGTTCTACAACGGGCGCGTCGATTTCGCGGACGGCCCCGTGCCGCACGGCGTGGACGGCCGGCTGGAGACGCCGTTCCCGTATCCGTTCGACCTCGACCGCGCGAAAGCGCTGCTCGCGGAGGCGGGCTACGCGGACGGCCTCGACCCCGCGACGGGGCGGCGGCTGACGCTCACGCTGTCGATCGGCCGCGCGAGCCAGGACAGCCGCGAGCAGGGGGAGCTGCTGGCCAGCTTCTTCGAGCGCATCGGCGTGCGGCTGGAGCTCGCGTTCAGCACGTGGGGGACGTTCCTCAAGTCGGTGAACGAGGGGCGCGTGCAGCTCTACATGATGGGCTGGGTCGGCGACTATCCCGACGCGGAGAACTTCCTTCAGCTCTTCTATTCGAAGAACGCGAGCCCGGGGCCCAACCACTCCAACTACGCGAACGCAGCGTTCGACGCCGAATACGAGGCGGCGATGGCCGCGCCCGACGCGGCCGCGCGCAACGTCCACTGGCGCGCGTGCCAGGCGATCCTGCGCGAGGACTGCCCGTGGATCTACACGCATTTCCCGAAGTCGTACACGCTCGTGCGGCCGACGGTCGAAAACTACATTCCGAGCGATTTCCCCTACGGGCAGGAGCAGTATCTGAAAGCGGGAGCGACGGCGCGATGAAGACGATCTACCTTGAACATTCGACGGGCACGCACCGCATCTGCGACTGGCGGGCGGAGACGGACCTGACGGAACGGCCGCAGCGCATCGTCGTGGGGACGGGCCCCGGCTCGTTCGCGGGCATCCGCGCGGCGCTCGCGTTCGCGCAGGGCTATGCGCTCGGCGCGCCGG
>JAFUEM010000156.1 GCA_017463935.1 Kiritimatiellia bacterium | reverse complement strand
GCCTTCGGCGCCGGCACCCACCCGTCGATGAACGCGATCGCGCCCTGCGTCGACATCAGCTCCCTTGCCGCGTCGAACGCCAACCGGTCCGCGAGCGCGGGATACGCCGCGAGAATCGCCGCGTCGTCCGCCGCCGCCAGCTCCGCCGTGCGCGCCGCGATCTGCGCGCGCGTGTCGGCCAGCTCCTTCTCCAGTTCGCTCAGCCGCTTCGGCGGCAGCTTCTCCGGCAGCTCCGCGACGGACGCGAGATCGACGCCCTGATCGAGGAGCTTCTGCGCGAGCGCGGGATCGAAGTCGCCGTACGGCGCATACGCCTTGACCAGGCGCGCGAGCTCGTCGGCCGACGATTTGAGCGCGTCGAGATCGCGCGCGAGGGAAAGGACATCCGCGACCGCGAGGGGGCGGCGGCTCCCGTCGTCCGCGCCGAGCTCCTTGCGGAATTTTTCGATGAGGCGCACGGCCTTTTCCGCGTCGGCGATTTCGCCCTTCGCGGCCGCGACCGCCGCGCCATGGGCCGACGCGAGATCGAGATGCACCGCGCCCAGTGCGCGCAGCTGTTCGAGCGTCGCGTCCTTTTCCGCCGCGATGCAGAGCAGGTCGAGGTGTTTCATCGGGACGATCATACGCTCACCTCCTCGCTGTCCGGCACGCGCGACTTCGCGATCTTGCCGCGCGTCACCGCCGCCGTCTGCTCGTCGCCGAGGGCGATCTTGATGACGCGGATCGCCTCCCTGCATTCGGGAATCTTCACCTTCTCAAACAGGTTGACGCGCTGGCTCGTCGTCTGCAGCTCCGCCGTCACGCGCCGGCGCTGCTCGTCGTAGATCGCGCGCTCGCACTGGAGCGACAGGATCTTCGTCGTCACGTCCACGGCGCTGTCGACCCACGCCGGCGTCGCCCACAGGTCGACTTCCTTGACATCCGTCTCGATCGACTCGAACGTCGGAATCGGCACGCCCGCGATGTTGGCCTCGCCCGTGTTGACGCTCTTCACCTTCACAAGTCCCGCCACGAGCGGCTCGTCGGTCGCGATGAGCCCCACCCAGCGGTTGAGGTCTTCGCGCGCCGCGCGCTCGCGGGCGCCGACCGCCTCGGCCTTGGCGACGATCTGCGCGATCTCGCTCTGGAGCTGCTGCTTTTTCAGCTGCAGCATCGGCAGAAAGCGCTGGAAGCGCTTGAGCGCGTCCGTCTGCGCCTTGAGCTCGGTCTTTGTCAGTTTAATCTTCGCCATTGAGGGATAGTATACCTTTTTCCGCCGCGCGTTTCAAGGGCGATTTCGCCGCCGCCTCACGCCACGGGACGGCGGCGCAGCCCGTCGAGCGTCGCGTACGCCTGCGCGACGAGCGCGTCGGGACCGGCGCCGTTCAGCGCGACGAGGCTCGCTTCGAGCGGGCAGACGCCCGTCAGATCGCGGTTCAGGATGTTCGGCACGACGACCTTCGCCTCCAGCGCGATGCCGCTCCGGGTCAGGAAGTCGCGCGCCGGTTCGCTCGCCGTGCGCGCCAGCACCTTCGCCGCCCGGCCCTT
>JAFUEM010000155.1 GCA_017463935.1 Kiritimatiellia bacterium | reverse complement strand
GCTGCAGGGGCTCGGGCGCGCCGACGCGGCGCGGGCGGCGTTCGCGGCGTGCGCGGCGGAGGCGGGTGATTTCCAGTCGATGGCGGTCACGGCGTATTCGGAGCTTTCGTATTACCGTGGACTCGCCCTCGCGGAACTCGGACGCATTGACGAGGCGAAGGCGCTCTTCGAGGGCATGCGTGCGTTCGCGGAGAAGGGGCTCGCCACGCCGTTCAAGATCGACTACTTCGCGACATCGCTGCCGCTTCTCCTGATCTTCGAGGACGATCTCGAAGCCGTCAAGAACGCGCAGATGGAAAACCTCAAGTCCCTCGCCGGGAAGGGACTGTCGGTGATTGAAGGAAAGTAAAAGAATTGATGGGGCATGACGCGGCTGGAAGCCGCGTCTCCAAAGACTGTCAACGCTTTGCAATCTCGCGCGGCGGCAGGCCGTAGGCGCGGCGGAACCGCCGCGAGAAGTAGAGCGGATCGGCAAAGCCGGCCGCGTACGACGCCTCCTTCACGGAGGCGTTCGTCGTCTCCAGAAGCCGCTTGGCGTATTCCAGGCGGCAGCTTTCGACGTATGCCTGCGGCGAGACGCCGAACGCCGCCGTGAACGTGTGCGCGAAGCGCGACGGCGAGAGCGCGCCCGTGGCGGCGGCGAGCCGCGCGACGGTGAGGCGTTCGGAAAGATGTTCGCGGATGAAGGCGTTGACTGTGTCGACGAACGCGTCGGGGCGCGCGTCCTCGCGCCGGATCGCGGCGCAGAGCCTGAGGCAGATGTTCTCCAGCGCGTTCATCGCGAAGGCGCGGTCGAGCGCCGTGCCGCGCTGCGTGTGCGCGACGACGTCGCGGAAGAGGGACTGGATCCGGCGGAATGCGTCCGGCGCGAGGCCGTGCGCGCCGCGAGCGAAGACGGTCAGGCGTCCGCGGCCGAAGGGGATGCCGAGGAAGGGCTGCCAGTCCTTCGGCGCGTGGACGTGGACCCAGAGGAAATGCCATTTTCCCACGGCCGGGTCGGTGCCGTAGTCGTGCGGAACGCCCGGCGGAATGACCGCGAGGGAGCCCGCCGCGAGCGGCACGGTGTCGCCGCGCGGCGTGCGGAAGAGGCCGCGCCCGGTGCGCGTCAGCAGCATCAGATGGTCGTCCGTGCCGCCCGGGCGCACGATGCGGTAGCCGCCGCGCATACGGTATTCGTCCGCGATCAGCGTCGCGTACGGATGCGCGTAGATGTAGTTCGGATCTTTCTCCGGTGTCACAGGCATGAAAACAGTATATCAAATCTCAACCGTGCGCGTCAGTTTGAGCTTATCTCGGAACTATCCTCAGTCGCTTCGTTACCACACAACGCCCCTTTCCTACCCAAGTGGGTACTGTGTTCACGATTGAGATGTGCTATAATACAACGACAGTAAAGAGGAGATGACAAGATGGATAAGACAGCATGTGCAGTCGCAGTCATGATGCTCGCTGCGGTCTGCGGCGGCGGTGCGCCGCTTTTCGCGGGGGACCGTCCCGATTCCGCGCGCAGTCGCCTGCCGGACGGTCCGTCGCCCGTCGAGGTCGCGGCGAAACTCGCGAATCTGTTCCTGTCGACCGAACCCGACCTCTACCGGCCGGCGGGCTACCGCGCGCCGAAGGCGTATGGCGGACGGCAACTGATCCATTATTCCGTCGTCTCGCTCTGGGTCAACGCGCTGGAGTGCGCGCACGCGGCGGGCGACGCCGACCTGGAGCGGCGGCTGATCGCGGCGTTTGAACCGGCGTACGGCGAGAAGAAGATCTGGATGAACGAGTACCGTCATGTCGACCTGTCGATCGTCGGGGCGATTCCGCTTGAAATCGCGATCCTGACCGGCGACGAACGCGCGAAGAAACTGGGGCTTCGCTATGCCGATCGCCAGTGGGAGGCACCGCGCGAGGGGCTGGATTGGGGCGACAGGTGGTATGATAAGATTCCGCTCGCCGAGCGCCATGCCTGGTGGGAGAAGGGGTACACGCCCGAAACGCGCCTGTGGCTGGACGACATGTACATGATTACGCTTCTGCAAAGTCAGGCGTACCGGCTCACGGGCGAGCGGAAATACATCGAACGCGCTGCGAAGGAGATGTGTCTCTATCTGGAACGCCTGCCGCGGCCCGACGGCCTGTTCAACCATGCGCCACAGGCACCGTTCGTGTGGGGGCGCGGGAACGGCTGGCTCGCGGCGGCGATGGCGATGAATCTCAAATACCTGCCCGCCGATTCCGAATGGCGCGCGCCGATTCTCGCCGGCTACCGGCGGATGATGGCCGCGCTCCTGCGCTGGCAGCGCCCGAACGGGCTCTGGGGGCAGCTGGTTGACGACCCGGACAGCTACGACGAGACGAGCGCGACGGCGATGTTCGCCTACGCGTTTGCGGAGGGCGTGAACGCCGGCGTGCTGGGCGACGACTATCGCGTCGCGGCCGGGCGGGCGTATCGCGCGCTCGTCGCACGGCTGGACGACTATGGCAATCTCCCGGACGTGTGCGTGGGCACGGGCTGGAAAAACGACCGCCACCACTACCTGACGCGGCCGAAGGCCAACGGCGATCCGCACGGCCAGGCGCCGCTTCTGTGGCTCTGCGCGGCGCTTGCGGCCGCCGGCCGTCCGCTGC
>JAFUEM010000154.1 GCA_017463935.1 Kiritimatiellia bacterium | reverse complement strand
GCGAGTTTTTTGCGGTCGCAAAATCAGATTTGGCGGAACGGCTCATATACCGATGGTGCGGTTCTTCAAGTATGGCATCGGGCGTTGTCAGGATCGTGCGATGGACGAACATATCATCACAAGTGAGGGTGTTGATTACCGGCTTAAGGGCGAGTTCGCGGACGACAATCTCAACACAATGGACTGGTGGCGGGAGAAGCATCGTGGTTATGCCAAGCGCGAGGCTGTCGATGCGCTCGCTGGCGAGAAGTTCAAGACATCGAAGGGGCTTTACTACCACTTCCCACCCTATTTTCGAGCTTTCATCTACTTCTCAATCCGTTATTTCCTCCTTCTAGGCTTCCTTGACGGCTATGCTGGTTGGATGTGGCACTTCTGGCAAGGACTGTGGTATCGGTGGATTGTGGATGTTGAAATCGGCCGGCTGAAAAGGTGTAAATGAAACGTCCATTCTTTAGCTGCGTGGTGCCGGTGAAGGGGGCGCGTCCGTATCTGGATGCGGCGTTGGCCAGTCTTGCCGCGCAAGGGGTGGGCGATGAGCTGGAAGTGGTTGTTCAGGATGGCGATGTCGAACCGGATGCCGGGCAGGGCGACGCCTTGAACAAGGGCTTTGCCAAGGCGAAGGGCGCGTGGCTGTTCTGGCTCAACGCCGACGATGTGCTGCTGCCGGGTGCGTTGGGGCGTGTCAGGGATTTCCTTGCCGTAAAGGGCGAAAGGGCGACGGACGTATCGTGGCTTGCGGGGGACACGGTTTATCTGGATGAGCAGGGCCGGGTCCGCGATGTGCGGACGGATGCGAAGTGGCGTCCGTGGTTCGGGCATCATCTGGGCGTCTGGACGGGCGGGCCGAGCGCGTTCTTCCGGCGCGAGCTGTGGGCGCGGTTGGGCGGGTTCAACACACGTCTTCAATATGTCCTGGATCTTGACCTGTGGACGCGGTGGGCGCGGGCGGGCGTCCGCTTTGAAAGCCTCAATTCCTACGCATGGGGTTTCCGCGTGCACGCGGACTCAAAGACAAGCGGGGCCGCCAACCGCCGCGCGCAACTGGACGAACGGGCCCGCGTGGATGCGCAGCATGGCGTTTCGTCCGGCGGCTTCTGGCGGAATGTGACGCGGGCGGCGAGTGTGCTGGACGGTTGCTGGCTGAAACGGAAGATGGATGCCGCACGCTATCGGGGGCGCGACTGGAGGGAAATCGGGCAATGAAAATTCTGCATATCTGTGCCGGGTGGCAACCCTGGAACGGCGCGGCGAATATTGCGCGGATGGTTATGGACGAGCAGCGCCGCGAAGGGCATAAGGTGTCGTATGCGACGTGGGCGACGGTGCGTGAGCTGCGCACGGCGGATGAGGTGTGGATTCACTGCGGCTGGCTGCCATGCCTCTGGTGGGCGGCGGCGGTTTGTTATTTAACGCAGAGACGCAGAGTCGCAGAGAGAGTATTGAAGTGGATGCCGGAGGGGTGCTACGATCCTGTGCGGCTGAAGTATCATGCCTGGAAGAAGTGGTTTGTCGGGCCGGTTGAGCGGTGGTGCTTGCGGCGGTGTGCGAAGATTGTTGCGACGTGCGCGGCGGAGAAGGGTTGGATCCAGCGGTATCTCGGCCGCCGTTGCCCGCCGGTTGAGGTGACGGATGTCAGGCGGTTCTTCGATCTTAAACGCGTCGAGCGTGTAGAGGGCGGCGTTTTAACGCAGAGCCGCAGAGTCGCAGAGTGCGCAGAGCATGATCGTGATCTCTCTGCGCCTCTGCGCCTCTGCGTTGAAAACAAGAAACAAAGAGACCCCATCCATCTTCTCTATCTCGGTCGCCGCCATCCGTTGAAAGGGCTGGAGTATCTTGAGGCAGCGCTTGCAGAACTCAACTCCAATCCTGTTAATCCTGTAAATCCTGTCCAAAAAACTTCCGTGCGACCGGCATTGGCACTCCGTGTTGTATCCAATGCCTTTGGCGAAGAACTCGAACGCATCTGGAACTGGTGCGACGTTCTTGTTCTGCCAACCCTCTCCGACAATTTTGGTCTTGTTGTCGCCGAAGCGCTCGCGCGCGGCAAGCGCGTCATCACCACCGACGGCGCGCCGGCCTGGGAAAATAGTTTAGAGTTGAGAGTTGAGAGTTTAGAGTTGAGAGGCGGTGAGATTTGGAGCGGGTATAACGGCCGGCTGATTTATCTGAAGGGCTATCGAGACGGCACGAAGGAGCGTCGCGTTGAGCTGCTGAAGTGTGCCTTCACATCCCTTGTCTCGCGTCTTGCATCCAAATGAGATCGGTCTAATGAAAATCACTCTTATAACAGCTTGCTACAACAGCGCGGCGACGATCAGGACCGCGATCGAGTCTGTTCTCGCCCAGCGCGGCGTGGATATGGAATACATTGTCGTCGACGGCGGCTCAACCGATGGCACGGTCGATCTAATAAAAGAGTACGCCGATAAAACTTTCAATTCTCAACTCTCAACTCTCAACTTCACATTCCGCTGGCTTTCGGAGGAAGACAGCGGAATGTATGACGCCATCAACAAAGGCATCAAAATGGCGACGGGCGATGTGGTCGGTATCCTGAACGCGGACGACCTCTTGGAGGCGCCGGACACGCTGGCGCACATTGCGGCGGTCTTTGCGCCCGGTGTCGAGTGCGTCTATGCCGACATTCGGTTTGTGAAGGACGACTTGCGGACGACGGTGCGCTACTATGGTGCGCGGCATTGGCGGCCGTGGATGCACAACTGGGGCTATATGCCGCCGCATCCAAGCGTCTACATTCGCCGTGAGCTGTTCGCGAAGTTCGGCGGCTACAGGCTCGGCTATCAGATTTCGGCGGATTTCGAGCTGATGGTGCGCTACCTTTGCCGCAATCGCATCCGCGCGGTCTATCTGCCCGAATGTGTCGTCAAGATGCGTATGGGCGGCAAGTCGACGAGGAACTGGCACGCGAACGTGCTTCTCAACGTCGAGAACGTCCGCGCCAACCGCGCGAACGGGTACTTCTGCTGCTTCGCGATGATGCTTCCCAAGTATTTTTTCAAGATTTGGGGGTTCATCTGCAAGGCGTGACAAATGGGTGCGCAGCAGGGGCGGTAGATTTGATATACTATCGCCATGTCCCCGGCGGCTTTTATCGACAATCCCAACTGGGCGGACTTCCTGCCCGAGACGGCGGAAGGCGCGTCCCGGCGCCACCTGCCGACGCACGAGGACTGCGCGCAGCTCGACGCGGAGGCGGCCGTCCGCCACTTGCAGCGCGGCGGCACGCTCGGGTCGATGCCCGGCTACGAGGAGCGCCCCGGCCAGCTCGACATGCTCAAGGCGATCGTCCGCGCCTACAACGGCCGCGAACACCTGATGGTGGAGGCGGGCACGGGCGTGGGCAAGTCGCTCGCCTACTTGATCCCGTCGATCCTCTGGGCGTGGACGAACGATACACCCGTCATCATCTCCACCGCGACGCGCAACCTCCAGAGCCAGCTCATCCAGTCCGACATCCCGCGGGCGCTCGCCGTGCTGGGCGACAATGCGGCGAACTTCAGGACGGCGCTCCTCAAGGGGCGCGGCAACTACCTCTGCCTGCGTGCGCTCGGCGACTTCTTCGCGGCGGGCTTCTGGACGATGGAAAAGGCCGAGCAGGACGAGATGCCGCACTTCATCGACTGGCTCACGTCCACGCCCGACGGCGACCTCGATCAGTACGAAGGGCTCCCGCGCAGCCTCCTGACGTGCCCCGGCGAGGAATGCGGCGGCCGGCGCTGCCCCTACTACACGCGCTGCTTCGTCTACCGCGCGCGCAAGAACGCGGCGGCGGCGCACCTCGTCATCGCCAACCACGCGCTCGTCCTCGCCGAGGCGACGAGCGGCGCGGGCGCGATCCTGCCCGCCTACGGCCGGCTCGTCCTGGACGAGGCGCACAACCTCGAATCGATAGCGACGGACTATCTCAGCTGTGAACTGTCGATGCCTGCGCTGACGCGCATCCTGAACCGGCTC
>JAFUEM010000153.1 GCA_017463935.1 Kiritimatiellia bacterium | reverse complement strand
GCGACGACCAGCGTGCCGGCCGCGGCGTCCGTGACGCGCATCGCCTTCAGGAAGTGCGGCGCGGCCACCGCCGCCGTCGCGAGGACGAGGACCAGAATCGCCGCCACCGCCAGAAAGACGCCGCGCAGGAGGGACCTCACCTGCCCGCGTTCGCCGGCCGCCGCGAGGCCCGCCGACTCCTTCATCACCGTCATCGCGAACGCGAACATCGGCAGGGAAAGGAACGTGGCGAACGAGGTCACCGGCAGCACCGCGCCGATTTCCGCCGGGGACACGTAGCGCGGCACGAACCACATGCCGGCGGCGAGCGTGACGAGATCGCCCAGGCGCAAGGCGAGGAAGAGGAGGAGCGCGTTCCTTGCAAATCCATTCATCAGCGGCCTCCTTTCAGCTTGAAGGCGATCACGAGGCGCACGCGCCCGCTGACGCAGACCCCCTCCTCGGTCGCGGGCGCGAACCGAGCGGTACGCACCGCCGCCAGCGCCGCATCATCCAGTTCCGCATGGCCGCTCGACGCGACGACGTCCGCCGACGCGACGACGCCCGTCTCGGTCACGACGGCCGCCACCGTGACGCACCCCTCATGCCCCTTCCGCCGCGCCGCGCGCGGGTAGACCGGGACGATCCGATTCAGCGCAACGGGGTCGGAAACGACATGGGCCTGTTCCACCGGCGCGCTTTCCACAGGCGCGCTTTCCTCGCCTTCCGAATGATTTTCGCAAATTTCTTCAACATTTTTAGGGTCTGTCTCCACCGCCTCGGGGTCTGTCCCCACCGCCTCGGGGTCTGTCCCCAGCTCTTTTTCGGGGTCTGTTCCCACCGACGCGGGGTCTGTCCCCAGCTCTTCTGGCGGTTCCATCGGCGGTTCTTCCGTGGGGACAGGCCCTTCCTCGACGGGGACAGACCCCGATTCTTCCGGCTCCTCCGTGGGGACAGGCCCCGGCTCGGCGGATGGCGCGACGGGCAGCGACGCCTCGACCAGCTCAAACGCAAGAGGGATGACCAGGGGTCGGGGCGACGGCGACGACAGCCACCCCGCCGTCACCACCGCGCCGCAGAGGACGCCGTGCAGCGCCAGCGACAGGCCCAGATCCCGCAGTCGCATTTAGAACGCGTAGCTGAGCGTGAACATGTAGGAACGCCCGGCACCCGGATAGTAGCTGGTGCCGTAGCTCGCCCATTCGCAGTAGTTGCGGTCGAAGAGGTTGTCGACGGTGAAGGTCGCCTTCCAGCCCTTGAGCCAGTCGCAGCCGGGCGCGTAGGTGACGCCGACGTGGAAGAGGCCGTAGGCGGGCACGCGCATCGACTTGTCGCCCGCGTAGCCGCCGTTGTTGCGGAAGTCCGAGACGCTCCACATGTAGCTCTGGTAGCGGTAGCCGCCGAAGATGAAGCAGTCGTCCCACAGCCAGACCTTGCCGTTGAGCGACACCGTCGTCTCCGGCACCATCGGCACCGTCTTGCCGTCGTAGTCGCCGCCGTCGAACTCGGCCTTGACGTACGAGCAGGCGAAGGCGAGTCCGGCCACCCTGTCGCGCTCCCACGCCAGGCGCAGATCGACGCCCTCGCGCAAGGTGTCGCCGCGGTAGTTGATGTTGTTGACGCGGTACCACGGATCGTACATGACCTCGTGCTTCGTCCGGGTGACGTAGGCGTTCGCCGCGAAGTCGCATTCATCGAGGAACGTCCACGCGGCGCCGACGTCGACCGACCAGCCCTTTTCGGGCGCGAGCATCGAATCCGACGAATAGGCGAAGGTGGCGGGGTTGTAGAGCGAGACATACTCGTCGAGGAACGGCGAGCGGAAGAAGCGCGCGAACTTCACGTAGGTCTTGAGATCCTCGTGGGGTGTGAAGAGCAGCGCGGCCTCGCCCGCGAAGAGGTCGTCGGCGCGGCGCGGCGAACGGAGCTGCGTGTTCTCGCTCCAGCCGCGCTGGTAGCGCAGCCCCGCCTGCAGCGCGACGCTGTCGGTGAGGTTCAGCGTGTCCTGCCCGAAGAACGCCATCGACTGGCGGTTGAGCGCCGACTTGCCGGTTCCGTACATCGTCGCGTGCAGCCGGTCGTAGCGGTACGTCGTGCCGAGGATGAGCGTGTTGTCCAGCCCGCCCACGTCCGCCGTGCAGATCCATTCGGGCGTCAGCTCGTAGGAATACATGTCGTAGTCGACGGTGTAGTAGTTGTACGTGCGGCTCTTCATGTGGCGGCGCGAGGCGGTGCCGATCAGCCGCAGCTCGTTCGCGTCATCGACCTTGAACGATCCCGTCATGTTCAGCCCGTAGGTCGTGCGGCGGTAGAAGTCGTCCCTGTACAGGCCCGCCTGGGTGGGATGTCCGTGCCACTGTGCGCGCGTCAGTCCGCCCGGCAACTCGTAGTCGCTGTCGTTGTAGAAGACGCTCGCGCGCAGGAAGGAGCCGTTCTCCCAGTCCTGCCGGATGCCGCCGTTCGCGTTCCAGATGTCGTAGCCCGTGCGGTGCCGGTAGCCGTCGCCGTGCTCCCAGCCGCCGCCCGTCCACCAGCGCGACCGCGTCTCCTCGTCGCCGCCGCGCAGCGACGCGCGCGTGGCGATCGTGTTCCAGCTGCCGCCCGTCACCTCGAACGTGCCGTGCGTGCCGTAGTCGTCCGCCGCCGCGTCGGTCACGATGTTGATGACGCCCGCGCTGGCGCCGTCGCCCTGCAGGACCGTCTGCGGCCCGTGGAGGATCTCGATCTTGCGCACCGCGCCCAGGTTGACCTGCGCGAGATTGGGCGCGGACATGTCGGGGTTGTTGAGCCGCTCGCCGTCGACGAGCACGAGCGTGCGGCCGAAGCCGTTCTCGCCCCAGCCGCGCAGCGACACCTGCCGGAGGGCCGGGTTGCCCGCGCCGAGCCCGGACACGTGCAGCGTCGGCACCGTCTTCGCCAGAAGGTCGGGCAGGTCCTTCGCGCCGCTCGCGGCGATGTCGTCGCGCGTGATGACCTGCACGTCGGCCGGCGTCTCCATCGCCGTCAGGTCCAGGCGCGTCGCCTCGACGATGACGGGCGGCAGTTCCGCCGCGTCCTCCCCTTCACCGGGCTGCGGGGCCTGTCCCCAGGCCGACGCGCCACCCAACGCGGCGAGCGCCGCGAGTGTCGTTGTCTTCATTTGTACCTCTTTCCCCCTCCTGCGAGGGTACTGGATGTCGTTGTCGGCGGGCGCCGCATTCCGGCTGTGACGGCTGCGCGACAGTGCCTGGTTTCCACAGGACTTTCCGGCGCCCGCGCCGCCGATAGTATAACATATTTCCGCGCACGTCTCCCATCGGCATTTCCGATAGCAGGTTTCGGTTTCCGCCGAGGGGGCAATATGCTATAATGTCCGTCGCCCAGCAGGAGAAAAGCCGATGAA
The DNA here is from genome assembly GCA_017463935.1 of Kiritimatiellia bacterium. Classification (GTDB taxonomy): domain Bacteria; phylum Verrucomicrobiota; class Kiritimatiellia; order RFP12; family UBA1067; genus UBA1067. Next base: position 226 of record JAFUEM010000153.1, on the reverse strand, counting down.
GATACGCGACATCCTCGCGGAAGGACGCCCTTCCGTCTCGTTCGAAATCTTTCCGCCCCGGAAAGACACGCCGTTCGCGCCCGTGAAGGAGACGGTCGCGCGGCTCGCCCGCCAGCGGCCCGCGTTCATGTCCGTCACCTACGGCGCCGCCGGCAACGCCGGCGCGCACACGGCCGAGGTCGCCGCGTTCGTCGAGGCGTGCGGCGTGACCGCGCTCGCGCACCTG
>JAFUEM010000152.1 GCA_017463935.1 Kiritimatiellia bacterium | reverse complement strand
GTCGTCGAGGCGCGCACGACCGCCGAGGCCGAAGTCCTCCGGCGCGAGGTCGCCGTCTACGCCGACGAGCGCGACTACCTGCGCGCGCGGCTCTACGAGAAGGCGGCGCCGCGCATCGCCGAGGTCGTCACGGCGGACGATCCGCTCGAACCCCTGGGGATTCCCGCCAAAAGCGGATTCGCGAACGGGAAGGGAGGTGCGCAATGAACAATTCCGGAAAGCTCGCGTTCGCGCTCGCCGCGCCCGCCGCCGTCCTCGCGCTCGCGCTGGCGGCCTTCGTCTGGTTCGGCTGCCGCATTTCCGTGGGGCCCGGCGAGATGGCGATCGTCACGTCCAAGACCGGCGACGCGCTGCCGCCCGGCGCGATTCTCGCCGAGCCCGGGCAGAAGGGCGTCCAGCGCGTGCCGCTCGCCGAGGGCCGCCACTTCCGCAACCCGATCACGCACGACTGGCGCATCGTGCCGGTGACGACGATCCCGGCCGGTTCCGTCGGCGTCGTGACGTCGAAGAACGGCCGCGAGCTCGCGCCCGGCGAGATCCTCGCGCCCGACCGCGATTCAAAGGGCGTGTGGAAGGACGTCCTCGGGCCCGGCACCTACCGCCTCAACCCCGAAGGGTACGACGTCAAGGTGATGAGCGCGATCAACATCCCGATCGGCTACGTCGGCGTCGTCACGAGCCAGGCGGGGCGGCCCGCCGGCGAAGGGCTCTTCGCGGGGCCGGGCGAGAAGGGCGTGATGGAGAAGGTTCTGCAGCCGGGCCTCTACTACGTCAACCCGCGCGCGTACCAGGTGGACGTCGTCGAGATCGGCATGAACCAGGTCTCCATCGTCGGCAAGTCGGGCACGGTCGTCCTCACGAAGGCGCAGAGCCAGAGCGCGAACGGTCTGGACGAGCTCCAGCGCATGACGCTCCAGAAGCAGGTGCAGAAGCGCGCGGAGTACGTGACGCAGAACGCCGATCTCGGCATCGTGGGCGAGGATTCGGCGCGCACCTTCGCGCAGAACCTGTCGTCGGCCGTCGGCGGCTCGCTGGCGCGCGCACCGATCAAGATGAGGGCGATGGCGGGTTCGCGCAGCCCGCGACTGGAGGAGGCCGCCGCCGCGCCGCTGCCGCCGCAGCAGCTGCCGGCGAACGATTCGGTCGCGTTCGGCATGAACCAGTTCGTGCAGTTCCCGTCGTCGGACGGCTTCTCGATCATGCTGGACATGACGGTCGAGTTCGAGCTGCTGCCGGAGAAGATTTCGCGCATCTTCATGCTCTACGGCGACCTGCCGGCGGTCGTCTCGAAGATCATCATGCCGCAGATCCTCTCGATCTCGCGCATGAAGGGCTCGGACTACAAGGCGCGCGACTTCATCGACGGCGAGGGGCGGCAGAAGTTCCAGGAGGAGATGACGGCCGAGCTCGTGCGCGTCCTGGGCGAAAAGAGCATCCTCGTCAGGAACGCCATCGTCCGCCACGTCGAGGTGCCTGAGGAGATTCTCGCGCCCATCCAGTCGGCGGCGGTCGCGAAGGAGCAGGATCTGACGAACAAGACGCAGCAGGAGACGGAGAAGCGGCGCGCCGACCTCAACACGGCGCTTGCGACCGTCGACCAGGTCAAGCGCGAGGTCGAGCAGGAGACGGTGAAGCTCGTCGCGACGGTCGCCGCCGAGATGAAGAAGGACGTCGCCGAGATCGACGCCGGCACGAAGCTCAAGGCGGCGGAGATCGACCTTGCCTGCGCGAAGATCCAGGCGCAGATCGTCGAGACGCGCGGCGCGGCGGAGGTGCAGGCGCGGTTCGTCGTCGAGAACGAGGAGGCGCTCGGCCTCAAGCGGCGCGCGTCGGCGTTCAAGGATCCGTCGCTCTGGGCGGACCTGACGTTCGCCGACCGGCTCAACCCGGACGTGACGATCCGCGTGATCCACGCGGGCGAAGGGACGCTGTGGACGGATTTGAAGGGCGCCGCGCTCGCCCTCCCGCCGCAGAAGTGACAGAGGGGAAAGGAGTGTGACATGCGTGTGGCGCTGACGGTCGGGATGCTCGTGGCGAGCAACCTGTTCATGACGTTTGCCTGGTACTGGCATCTGCGGCTGCAGAAGCCGGGCGCGGCGCACTGGCCGCTTGCGGCCATCGTGGTCGTCAGCTGGCTCATTGCGCTCGTCGAATACATGATCGCCGTGCCGGCGAACAGGATCGGCGCGTCGGCCGGCCTCAATGTCGCGCAGCTGAAAATCATCCAGGAGGTCATCACCGTCTGCGTGTTCGTCCCGTTCATGATCTTCTTCATCGGCGAGAAATGGCGGTGGGACTACCTCTGGGCGTTCCTCTGCATGGTGGGCGCCGTCTATTTCGTCAACCGCGGAAACCTGTAGGAAAAACGGACGCATGAGACGGGCTGTCGCCATCCTGGTCGCGCGTTCCGCCTCGACCGGCGCGGCAGACGCCATGTTCTACCGGACGACGCCTGTTTCGCAATAGCCGCGTCCCATCGTGACCGGCGCGAAGCGCCACAAATTGGGGATATTCTATCGGGTGAAAGCGGCTGACGCGCGGCCGTGGATGTGATATACTATTCCTTATCTGTTTCAACACGACGATCAACCTGTCTGAGGAGAAAATATGATTCTGCTGATTGGTTCGGATGCCTATTCACCGTTCCGCCTGGACGCCGTCAAGGACGCCATCGCGAAGATTGACCCGACGCTGGGCCGCCTCGCCATCGACGCCAAGTGGGTCTACGCCATCCAGATGGCGGATGCGGCCTTTTCGCCCGAGGAGCTGCAGCGCGCGGCCGTCCTCCTGAACGCCGACGGGCCGTGCGACGGCGCGGACTTCTTCGTCACGCCGCGCAAGGGCACGATCAGCCCGTGGTCGTCGAAGGCGACCGACATCTTCCGCAACTGCGGCCTGAAGACGATTCTGCGCGTCGAGCGCGGCATCCGCTACAAGGTGACGCGGCTCAATTCCTTCGGCTACGCCGACGCCGAGAACCCGACGGTCGCGGTCGGCGCGTGGACGGGCGCGCTCTACGACAAGATGACCGAGGGCGTGTATGCGTCCATCGACGACCTCTTCGAGGTGGACGAGCCGCGGCCGGGGCGCACGTACGACGTGCTGGCGAAGGGCATCGACGCGATCCGCGAGGCGAACGAGGAGATCGGCCTCGCGATCAGCGAGGAGGAGATGGCGTATCTCGCGAAGTCCTTTACGGCGGCGGGCCGCAACCCGACGGATACGGAGCTCGTCATGTTCGGCCAGGTGAACAGCGAGCACTGCCGCCACAAGATCTTCGGCGCGGAGTTCATCATCGACGGACAGAAGCGCAGGAAGTCGCTCTTCGAGATGATCAAGAACACGCACGCGAAGCGGCCGCAGGATACGCTTTCGGCGTACAAGGACAACTCGGCCGTCGTCAAGGGCTTCCCGACGCAGGTCTTTGCGATTGATCCGAAGACGAACCGCTACGGCTTCAAGAAGGACCAGCTTGAGCAGCTGATGAAGGTCGAGACGCACAACCATCCGACTGCGATCTCCCCGTATCCGGGCGCGGCGACGGGCGTCGGCGGCGAAATCCGCGACGAGGCGGCGACGGGCACGGGCTCGCGCACGGTCGCCGGCATCTGCGGCTTCATGGTCTCGGACCTGCGCATCCCCGGCTTCCCGCAGCCGTGGGAGCGCGTGTACGCCGACTTCCCGACGCGCCTGGCGACGCCGCTGCAGATCATGATCGACGGCCCCATCGGCGGCGCGGCGTTCGGCAACGAGTTCGGCCGGCCGCAGCTGTGCGGCTTCTTCCGCACGTACGAGGGCGAGATCCTCGGCGAGCTGCGCGGCTACCACAAGCCCATCATGCTCGCGGGCGGCATGGGCGTCATCCGCAGTTCGCAGGTGCAGAAGAAGGACGTCACGGTCGGCGCGCTCATCGTGCAGATCGGCGGCCCCGCGATGCGCATCGGTTTGGGCGGCGGCGCGGCGAGCTCGATGATGACGGGCACCAATTCGGAGGCGCTCGATTTCAATTCGGTGCAGCGCGGCAACGCGGAGATGCAGCGGCGCTGCCAGGGCGTGATCGACGCGTGCAGTTCCCTCGGCAAGGCGAACCCGATCCTGTCGATCCACGATATCGGCGCGGGCGGTCTTTCCAACGGCTGCCCCGAGCTCGTGGAGGCGACGGGCGGAACGTTCCAGCTTCGCGCGGTGCACAACGAAGAGCGCTCGATGAATCCGATGGAGATCTGGTGCTGCGAGGCGCAGGAGCGCTACGTGCTCGCGCTCAAGCCGTCGGCGCGCGGCTTCTTCGAGGCGCTGTGCGCGCGCGAGCGCTGCCCGGTGGCGTTCATCGGCGTCGCGACGGGCGACGGGCGGCTCGTCCTTGAGGACGCGCATTTCGGCGACCGGCCGATCGACATGGACATCAAGGTGCTTCTGGGCAAGCCGCCGCGCATGGTGCGCAACGTCAAGCGCGTCGCGCGCAAGCACGTGCCGACGTGCTTCGAGGGCGTGAAGCCGATTGATGCGCTCACGCGCGTCCTGCGCCTCCCCGCCGTCGCCGACAAGACGTTCCTTGTCACGATCACCGACCGCACCGTCACAGGCCGCGTCGCGCGCGACCAGATGGTCGGCAAATACCAGCTGCCGGCGGCGGACTGCGCCGTCACGACGATGGGCTACAGGACATACGAGGGCCAGGCGATGGCGACGGGCGAGCGCACGCCGGTCGCGCTTCTCGACGGCCCCGCGTCGGGCCGCCTGGCGATCGCGGAGGCGCTCACCAACCTTGCGGCGGCGGACGTCGGCGACATTTCGCAGGTGCGCCTGTCGGCGAACTGGATGGCGCCGTGCGGCGATCCGGGCGAGGACGCGGTCCTCTACGATACCGTCGAGGAAGTGGGGCTCAACTTCTGCCCGAAGCTCGGCGTGTCGATCCCCGTCGGCAAGGACAGCTGCTCGATGCACACGGTGTGGCAGGACGCGAAGGGCGAGACGAAGAAGCAGGTCGCGCCGCTGTCGCTCGTCATCAGCTCCTTCGCGCCGGTGGGCGACGTGCGCCTGACGCTCACGCCCGACCTCAAGCCGGACGCGGAGGGGGAGAGCTCGTTCCTCGTTTACGTCGATCTCGGCGACGGCGAGATGCCGCTCGGCGCGACGGCGCTCGCGCAGGTCTACGGGCAGCTCGGCGCGACGCATGCCGACGCGGACGCGGCGACGGTGAAGCGGTTCTTCAACGCGATGCAGCAGATCGTGAAGGGCGGCCTCGCGCGGGCGTACCACGACCGTTCGGACGGCGGCCTCGCGGTGACGCTCGCGGAGATGGCGATCACGGGCGGGCGCGGTCTCATCGCAAAGCTCCCGGGCGGCGACGCGCTCCAGACGCTCTTCAACGAGCAGCCCGGTGCGGTGCTGCAGGTGTCGGAAAAGAACGTCGCGGCGGTGCTGGCGATCTTCAAGAAGGCGCGCGTCAACGCGCTGATCGCGGGCGCGGTCACGCGGCGGTCGCGCGACTTCGAGGTCTACGTCGGCGAGCGCCTCGCGCTCAAGACGGATCTCACGTACCTGCGGCGCGTGTGGAGCGAGACGACGTACCGGATGCAGGCGCTGCGCGACAATCCCGTGACGGCGCGCGAGGAGTACGACAACGGCCTCGACGAGAACGATCCCGGCCTCACGTTCACGCTCACGTACGATCCCGACGCGAAGGTCAAGGTCGCGGCGGCGAAACGCGGCGCCGCGCCGCGCATGGCGATCCTGCGCGAGCAGGGCGTGAACGGCCACATCGAGATGGCGGCGGCGTTCGCGCTTGCGGGCTTCGACTGCACGGACGTTCACATGAGCGACTTGATCGCGGGGCGCGTCGACCTCAAGGACTTCCAGGGGCTCGTCGCGTGCGGCGGCTTCAGCTACGGCGACGTGCTCGGCGCGGGGTCGGGCTGGGCGCGGTCGATCCTCTTCAACGAGCGGCTGCGCGAGATGTTCAAGACGTTCTTTGCGCGGCCCGACACCTTCTCGCTCGGCATCTGCAACGGCTGCCAGATGCTCTCGCAGCTCAAGGACATCATCCCGGGCGCGGAGGGCTGGCCGAAGTTCGTCAAGAACATGTCGGAGCAGTTCGAGGCGCGCTACGCGACCGTCGAGATCGAGCCGTCGCCGTCCATCTTCTTCCAGGGGATGGAGGGCTCGCGCCTGCCGATCGCGGTGGCGCACGGCGAAGGGCGCGTGTGGACGGACGGCTGGACGCCGTCGATCTGCGCGGCGCATTTCGTGGACGGCTACGGCCGGGCGACGACGCGCTATCCGTACAACCCGAACGGCTCGCTCGGCGGGCAGACGGCGTTCACGACGGCCGACGGCCGCGCGACGATCATGATGCCGCACCCGGAGCGCGGCTTCCGCGCGTGCCAGCTCAGCTACAACCCGGGCGTCTTCAAGGAGGCGGGCCCGTGGATGCGGATGTTCCGCAACGCCTACGCCTGGGCGGTGGCGCAGCGGGGTTGAGAGTTGAAAACGAACGTAAGGAGTTGACATGAACGGTGCACTGTTGCTGGTGATCGCGACCGCGTTCTTTCTCGCGGGCTACTTTCTTTATTCGCGCCTGATCGCGCGCAAGCTCGGCGTCGATCCGTCGGTTCCGACGCCGGCCCACACGCGGCGCGACGGCGTGGACTTCGTGCCCGCGCACCCCGCCGTCCTCTTCGGCCACCACTTCGCGTCCATCGCGGGCGCGGGGCCCATCGTCGGCCCCGTCCTCGCGGCGGAGTTCGGCTGGGCGTCTGTCGCGCTCTGGATCATCCTCGGCTGCGTCTTCATCGGCGCGGCGCACGACATGATCGCGATGTTCCTCTCGGTGCGCCACGGCGGCGAGTCGATCGGCTCCGTGATCGGCACGATCCTCGGCCGGCCGGGCAAGATCCTCTTCCTGCTCTTCAGCTGGTCGGCGCTCATCCTCGTCGTCACGGAGTTCTCGCGCCAGATCGCCGTCACGTTCGTCGCCGACCCCGCGATCGCGACGGCCTCGCTCCTCTTCATCGCCGAGGCGATCGCGTTCGGCCTGTGCGTCAACAGGCTGAAGGTGTCGGTCCTCGCCGCCTCGCTCGTCTTCGTGCCGCTCATGTTCGCATCCGTCTGGTTCGGCAGCCTCATCCCGCTCGACCTCGTGCAGCTCTTCGGCCTGACGCCCGACGCGACGCGCGTCGTCTGGACGCTCGTCCTGCTCGCCTACTGCTTCATCGCCTCGACGTGCCCCGTGTGGATTCTCCTCCAGCCGCGCGACTACCTGAACTCCTACCTCCTCTACGCGATGATGGTCCTCGGCTTCCTCGGCGTCTTCGTGGCGCACCCGACGCTGACGACCGACGCCTTCGCGGGTTTCTCGGCGGTCGGCCGCGCAGGCACGACCGATCTCCTCTTCCCGTTCCTCTTCGTCACCGTCGCGTGCGGCGCGTGCTCGGGCTTCCACGCGCTCGTCGCGTCCGGCACGAGCGCGAAGCAGCTCGACAGCGAGCGTTCGATCCGCCCGATCGCCTACGGCGGCATGCTGCTCGAGGGCGTCCTTGCGATCATCGCGCTGATCGGCGTCGCGGGCACCTACGCGAGCCAGCCGGACTACGTGGCCGCCATCCAGAAGATGGAGCCCGTGCAGATGTTCGCCGCGACGATCGCGGGCTTCTGCGTCAAGATCGGCATCCCCCAGCGCGTCGCGGAATCGTTCATGCTGCTGTCCGTCTCGGCGTTCCTGATGACGACGATCGATTCCGGCACGCGCCTGGCGCGCTTCTCGTGGCAGGAGCTCGTCGGCACCGATGACGCGGCGGCGAAGGCCCGGCCGGCGGCGGCCCGCGTCGGCGGCTTCGTGCGCAACATGTATTTCGGCACGGCGCTCGTCGTTCTGCTGGCGGCGGGGCTCCTCCTCGGCGCGGTGCAGACCTCGAAGCAGCTCTGGACGATCTTCGCGTCGGCGAACCAGCTCCTCGCCTCGCTCACGCTCCTCGCGGCGACCTTATGGTTCATCCGCAACCGCAAGCCGTGCTGGATGACGGCCGTGCCGATGGTGTTCATGATGGCGGTGTCGTCCTGGGCGCTCGGCTCGCTCTTCTGGAAGAGCTTCTTCTCCGGCGACGCGATCGACTGGGTGAAGGGCGGCGCGACGGGCTTCCTCCTGACGCTCGCCGTCGTGCTCGTCGTCTACGGCGTCAACGCGGCCTGCACGTCCCGCCGCCGGACGGCGACGGAGATTTGATATAATACGCACATGAACGAAATCTCCTCACTCGCGAGAATGATCTTGCAGCGCGCGGGAATCTACTCCGACGCGCAGCTCGAGCGCATCGCCGCCCACCGCGCGGCGAATCCCGGCATGAGCCTCGCCGAGGCGGCCGTCAAGTTCGGCGGCGCGAAGGAGATCGCGTTCCTCGCGGCGGTCGGCAGGGTGCTGGGCCTCGAGACGGTCGATCTGGACCGGCAGCAGCCGAGCCCCGACGCGCTGACGAAACTGCCGGCGAGCGCCGTCTACCAGTACAACGTGCTGCCGCTCAAGTTCGACGGCGCGGCGCTGACCGTCGTGACGCACGACCCGTTCGACACGAAGGCGGCGGACGGCCTGCGGCTCATCGTCGGCTGCCCCGTCAAGACCGCGCTCGCGCCGAAGGAGGAGGTCGAGAAGGCGGTCAAGAAGTACTACGGCGTCGGCGCGGACGCGATCGAGAAGATGATCGAGGACGGCCGCTATTCGGTGGACGACGACTTCGGCGCGATGACGAAGATCGACGTCAACGAGATGGGCGAGGAGGCGAGCATCGTGCGCTTCGTCAACCAGATCATCGCCGAGGCCGACCATCAGGGCGCGACCGACATCCACATCGAGCCGCAGGAGACGGAGCTCCGGATCCGCTACCGCATCGACGGCATGCTCCACAAGGTGGACGTGCCGCCGCAGCTCAACCGCCTGAAGTCCGCGATCATCTCGCGCATCAAGGTCATGGCGAACCTCGACATCGCCGAGAAGCGCCTGCCGATGGACGGCCGCATCGGCATCCGCATCGGCGGCCAGGACATCGACATCCGCGTCTCGACGATGCCGGCGGCGTACGGCGAATCGATCTCGCTGCGACTCCTGGCGAAGAGCGGCAGCTTCGTGAAGATGGCGGATCTCGGCTTCAACGACCGCGACTTCGCCGTCGTCAACAAGATCATCCACCGGCCGAACGGCATCTTCCTCGTGACGGGCCCGACGGGTTCGGGCAAGTCGACCTCGCTCTACTCGTTCCTGAGCGAGGTGAACAAGATCGACGTGCGCATCATGACGGCCGAGGACCCGATCGAATACCACATGGCGGGCATCAACCAGGTGCAGATGCAGAGCGACATCGGCATGACGTTCGCGCGCGCGCTGCGCGCCTTCCTGCGCCAGGACCCGGACATCATCATGGTCGGCGAAATCCGCGACCGCGAGACGGCCGAGATCGCGATCAACGCATCGCTGACGGGCCACATGGTGTTTTCGACGCTCCACACGAACGACGCGGCGGGCGCGTTCCCGCGCCTCATCGACATGGGCGTGGAGCCGTTCCTCATCGCGTCGGCCGTCGCGGGCGTGATGGGCCAGCGCCTCTGCCGCCGCCTCTGCCCGGCGTGCCGCCGGGAGGTGCCGCTCGACCGCACGTACTACACGCTTCCCTACCCGCCCGCGCGCGAGACGGTGTTCGAGCCGGCCGGCTGCGACACGTGTACGCGCACGGGCTACAAGGGGCGGCGCGCGCTCTTCGAGGTGCTGGAGGTCGACGAGGACATCGAGGGCGCGATCGTCCGCCGCGAGAACGCGACGCAGATCCGCAACATCTCGCTGTCGAAGGGCATGAAGACCCTGCGCGAGGACGGCTGGGCGAAGGTGTTCGCCGGCGTCACGAGCGTCAAGGAGATCCTGCGCGTCACCGAGGAGCAGTAGCGCGATGGCGGCGGGCGGTTTCGGTCAGCGCGGCGCCCAGCGACAGGCGCAGACGCAGGTGCAGGCCCTCTCGCAGGGCCAGCGCCAGAGCCTCGCGCTGCTGGCGATGAGCCTGCCCGAACTGCGCGCGGAACTGTTCCGCCAGATGTCCGAAAACGTCGTCATCGACGACATCGAACCGACGCTCGAGCGCGCGACGATCTCGCAGAAGGAGGACGAGTCGGCCGCCGAGGAGAAGGAGTTCGCGAGCGACTACACCGAGGACGACGACCGCCCCGACACGGCCTATACCGCCGATGCGGACGCGCTCGACCGCCGCCAGAAGTTCTTCGATTCCCAGACGCGCGAAGAGACGCTCGAAGAGCATCTCCGGAGCCAGCTCGCGATGTCCGACATCGACGAGAAGGACGTGCCGCTCGCGGAAATCCTGATCGGCGAGCTGGACGACAACGGCTTTTTCGCGGGCTCCATCCCCGACCTCGTGATGGTCTCGGGCGAGAGCGAGGCGAAGATCCGCGCCGTGCTCGGCGAGATCCGCCGCCTCGATCCGCTCGGCTGCGGCGCGACGACGGTGGAGGAGTGCCTGCTCGCGCAGCTCGACAAGCTCGACGGCTCGCCCTATCAGGAGGAGGTGCGCGAGATCCTCGAGCGCGGCCACCTGACGGACATCGCGGCGGGGCGGCGCGCGGCGGTCGAGGCCGATCTCGGGATGAGCGACGAGCGCTACGACGACGTGCTCGCGGCGCTGCGCACGCTCGAGC
>JAFUEM010000151.1 GCA_017463935.1 Kiritimatiellia bacterium | reverse complement strand
GGCGACGAGCCGGTGCCGCTGGCCGCGCCCGCGCGGGAAAAGGTGTGGCTGGCCGCCGGCAACTGCCTCATCGCCAACCACGTCGCCGCGGACGACATGGTGATGACCGCGCTGTCGTTCGGCAAGGTGAACCAGTTCGTCGGCTACTTCAAGCCGACGTGGTTCGGGTTCGTCGGCTGGACGACGTGGCGGCTCTTCGCCGACGGCGAGCGCTCGCTCGTCGAAAGCTATTTCGAGGCGAACGAGCGGCTGCTGCGCAAGCTGGCGACCGGCGACTGGGCGGACGCGCGCGAGAAGGCGGGGCTGGAGTGGGACCGCGACGCGACGATCTTCTACGGCGATCCGCGGGTGAACGTGCGGCTGCCGGGCGCCGCCGCCCGCCGTCCAAAATAAACTTTGGCTAAGTTGTGGACGCGGCGGCGGAATCTTGCTATAATTCCGCCATGAGCATGACTTACCGATTTGCCGCCGACGGCCGGAAGGTGTCGCTTCTGGGCTACGGCGCGATGCGGATGCCGACCGTCGCCGGCGGCCACGCCAACACGTGGGTGCAGGCCGGCTACGACAGCTCCGCGATCGACCAGGACGAGCTGAACCGCCAGGTCAGGATGATGCTGGACGCGGGCGTCAACTACTTCGACACGTCGCCCGCCTACTGCCGGGGCCAGTCGGAGGCGCGGCTCGGCGAGGCGCTGGCCGCCTCGGGCTACGACCGCGGCGACTACATCCTCGCGACGAAGCTGTCGAACTTCGCGCCGCAGCAGTATCCGCTCGCCGCGTCGCAGAAGATGTTCGAGGATTCGCTGCGCTTCCTGCGCACGGACTACATCGACAACTACCTTCTGCACGCCATCGGCAACGGCGGCTTCGAGGGCGCGTTCAAACCGCGCTACCTCGACAACGGCGCGCTCGACTGGTGCGCGGAGCTGCGCGCGGCGGGGCGCATCCGCAACCTGGGCTTCTCCTACCACGGCGACCCCAAGGCGTTCGACTGGTGCCTCGCGCACCACGATCAGTACAGGTGGGACTTCTGCCAGATCCAGATGAACTACGTCGACTGGAAGCACGCGAAGGCGGTCAACGCCCGCAACCTCGACGCGGAATACCTCTACAACGCGCTGACGGAGCTGAAGATCCCCGTCGTCATCATGGAGCCGCTCCTCGGCGGCCGGCTCGCGCGCTACAACTACGCGCTCGCGAAGGAGCTCGCGCCGCTCGATCCCGAGGCGTCGCTCGCGAAGTGGGCGATGCGCTTCTGCGGCACGTACCCGAACGTGATGTGCGTCCTCTCGGGCATGACGCGCACGGAGCACATCCGCGAGAACATCGCGACGTTCTCGCCGCTGAAGCCGTGCAGCGCGGAGGAGCTCGCGGCGCTCGAGCGCGCGGCGGTCGCCTACCTCGGGCAGAAGACGATCCCGTGCAACCAGTGCGACTACTGCATGCCGTGCCCGTACGGGCTCGACATCCCGTCCATCCTCACGTTCCGCAACAAGATCCTGACGGCCGAGAAGCCGCCGACCGCGAAGGAGGCGCTGCGCGACTACGCCCGCGCGGTGCCGGAGGAGCTGCGGCGCGCGGACCACTGCATCGGCTGCAACCGCTGCAAGCCGCACTGCCCGCAGATGATCGACATCCCCGCGGAGCTCGCGGCCATCGACAAGTGGATCGACGGACTGAAAGACGAGGTGCTGAAATGAAGAAGACGCTGAAAATCCTGTTGGCGGCGGCGATGGTCGCGGGCGTGACGCTCGCGTTCGTCGGCACGGGCGTCAAGGTGGTGGACGCGGCGCTGCCGTGGCTCTGCAAGATCCAGCCCGCGCCGACGTACGCATTTCTCGCCGTCCTGCTGCTGACGCCGCTCGTCGGGCGGTTCTTCTGCGGTTTCCTCTGCCCGCTCGGGATTCTCCAGTCGTTCGTCAACTGGCTGAAGGGGCCGAAGAAGCACGTGCGGCGCGTCTGCACGCGGCTGCCCGAAACGCCGGTGCAGCAGAAGGTGCGTTGGACGGTGCTCGCGCTCTACGTGGTGCTGGGCGTCGCCGGGTTCGGCGGCCTTGCGTGGGCGCTGACGCCGTATTCGATCTTCGGGAAGGCTGTTGGGTTGGTCGAACGCAGTTCGACCATCTCCACTCATGCCATCACCATTGCGCTTGCGGTTGGGCCGCTTGCGATCGTGATGGCGCTGGCGCTCATCGGCAAGGGGCGGATCTGGTGCAACTTCATCTGCCCGATGGGGACGCTCTTCAACCTCCTGTCCCGCAGGTCGCTCCTCCGCCACAAGGTCGGGCCGGGCTGCGCGAACTGCCGCGCGTGCTTCCCGAAGCCGCCGCCGAAGGACGCGGCGAAGGACGCGGCCAACGAAACGCCGAAGGACGCGGCGAAGGACGCACCGCAGGATGCGGCGGGGGACGGCG
>JAFUEM010000150.1 GCA_017463935.1 Kiritimatiellia bacterium | reverse complement strand
CCCCCACTGGCGCGTCGCGATCACGAAGAGGCCGAGCGCGAGGTTCGTCGTCACGTGCGCCACGATGGCCGCGCCGAGCCCGCGCCGGATCGCGAGCGCGCCGTAGAACGCGCCCGCCATCGCGCCGGCCATCAGCCGCGTATCGTGCTCGAGCGCGAAGAGGCCGACCATCCAGAGGAAGGCCGACAGATCGAAGCGGTTCAGCGGCACGTTCGTCCAGTCGCGGTTCTGCAGCCGGCGGTAGAGGAACGAGCGGAAGAAAATCTCCTCCACGGGCGCGATCACGAACGCGCTGCCCGCGAGCCGCACGAGCGAGAGCGGCCAGCCGCACGTCGCCGGATCGTAGGGCGAGGCCGTTTCCGCCGCCGCCAGGGGCGCAAGGCCGACGAGCTTCATCAAGCTCGTCTCGCGGTACCACGCGAACTGCTCCGGGAAAATCCACAGCGCGCACACCGCAAGCCCCGCGAACACCCCGCTCACCACCGACGCGCGCAACTCGTGGAGAGGACCGAACTGTGTTCGGCCACACCACACCAGCACCGCGAGCGTCGCCGCCGTGCGCACCGCATAGCCGAGCGCCGTCGCCGGAAGCGTGAACATCAGCCCCATCCACACGGCATAGGGCGCGATCGCCGCGCACGTCGCTCGGTTGAGCGGCGTCACGCGAGCGCCCTCGCCGCGAGGAGCGCGCCGCCGAGCGCGGCCGAATCGGGCACGTCGAGCGTCTCGACGCGCGCGCCGAAAATTTCCGCGATCGTCTCCCGCAGGCCCTTCGAGCGGCTCGCGCCGCCGGTCACGCGGATGACGTTGAACGCGCCGATCCAGCGCGTGCGCTCGAAGAGGTTCAGCACCTGGCCGCGGATGACCGAGACGACCTTCTCCGCCGCGCTCGCGTGCTCCCAGTCGAAGTTCGCCTCGATGCCGGTCGCCGGATGGAGCGGCGTGATCTCGCTTTCGAAATACGGGAACGCGCGCAGGTCCTTCGCCCGCGCGCTGACCGCCGCGAACGCGCCCTCGTCGAAGAACGCATAGTCGCAGCCGACGAGCGCGCGCACCTTCTCGCGCGCGAGCGAGCCGTTCTTGATGCACGCGAGCGACATGTAGCCGCCGGACGGGTTGCCGAACACGTGGCCGCAGCCGCCGGGATCGGTCTGGAAGCGGTCCATCGCCGCGAAGAAGACGTCGCTCGTGCCGAGCGAGACGACGGCGACGCCCGGCCTGTCCGCGCCCGTGCCGACGAGCGAGGCGGGATTGTCGCCGGTGAACGGCACGACGGGAATGCCGGGCGTGAGGCCGAACTTCGCGAAGTACGGCGCGAGCTTCAGCGTCGTCTTTTCGCCGGGCCGCGCGATCCGCGGCAGTTTCGCCGCGAGGTCGGGCGAGATGAAGTCGCAGATCTCGCGGTCCCAGTCGAGCGTCGAAAGGTTCAGGAGGTTCATGCCCGCGCCGTCGCCGATGTCGACGGGCGCGTCCTCGCCCGCCAGGAGCGAGCAGAGGAAGGAGCTGACGAGGTGGATGCGCGTCGTGGCGGCGAACGCGGCGGGATCGTCCTTCGCGAACTTCATGATCTGCGGCCCCGTGAAGCGTTCGATCGCGGGCGAGCCCGTGCGCGCCGGAAGCGCCGCGCCGAAGCGCGCGTCGAGCGCGCGGCATTCGGCGGCCGTCGACGAATCCATCCATATCGGCGAGACGGCGCGCGCGAAGTAGTCGCCGTCCATCGACGCGTCCCAGCGGTCGTTCAGATAGACGCTGCCGTGCTGCTGCCCGTCGCCGCCGACGGCCGCGATGCGCGACGTGTCGACCGCGGCCTGGAGCTTCGCGAGCACCCGTTCGAGCGCGGCGCGCCACATCCGCGGGTCGGCGCGGCGGACGAGCGGATCGGCGTTCGGGAGGAAGCCGTCGGGCGAGTTGAATTCGGGGAGGTCGCGGCCGAAGTTGACGGCGACGGTCTTGACGACCGTGCGCGTGTCGGTGTCGTAGACGAGCGCCTTGATGCCCTGGGTGGAGGCGTCGATGCCGAGTGTCTGCATGTTCGTTTTCCTTTCGTCACATTATATCACTTCTACCGCTCGCTGCGCAAGGCGGGATCGAGGCGGTCGCGCAACCAGTCCGCGAGATGGTTGAAGACGAGCACGAGGATGAAGATCGCGAGCGTCGTGAACGTCATCTCCCACCAGACGCCCTGCCAGAGGCGGAGGCGCGCGTTGTTGATCATGATGCCCCAGCTCGGCTCGCCCTCGACGCCGATGCCGAGGAACGAGATGAAGACCTCGGTCGACACGGCCGACGGGAAGCGGATCGAAAACTGGATGAGGATGATGTGCGCGACGTTCGGCAGGATGTGGCGGAACATGATGCGCGCGTGCGAATAGCCGAGCGTCTTCGCCGCCTGCACGTAGGCGCGGCCGACGTGCTTCATGACTTCCGCGCGGATCGTGCGGCAGACGCCGACCCACGTCGTGAAGCCGATGCCGAGGTAGATGCCGAGCAGCCCCTGCCCCACGACGAGCGAGATGGCGAGGATGAAGAGGAGCCCCGGCATCGACGCGACGGTCGCGCACAGCCAGACGACGAACGAATCGACCTTGCCGCCGAAGTAGCCGCCCAGCAGCCCCAGCACGACGCCGAGCGGAATCGCGATGAGGGAGGTCATGATGCCGACGTGGAAGGCGATGCGCGTGCCCTGCACGAGGCGCAGCGCGACGGAGCGGCCGAGGTTGTCGGTGCCGAGCCAGTGTTCGTGCGACGGCGGCAGGTAGCGCGCCTCGGTGTCGACGACGTTGTAGGCGGGCGTGACGTCGCGCACACGCGCGACGCGGTACTGCACCTCGCCGAAGAGCGCCGCGCCGAGATAGAGCGCGAGGAGAACGAAACAGAGCCTGACCGAAAACTTCATCGCCGCCAATCGGCCGGGAGCGCGGCGAGGACGGTGGCGACGACCTCGTCCAGCGTGAGGTCGCTCGAATCGATCTCGAACGCGCCGTCCGCCTTCCTCAGCGGCGCATACTGGCGCGTCGAATCCATCCGGTCGCGCGCGAGGAGCGACGCCTTGACCGCCTCGGCGGACTGGTTGGCGATGCCCTTCTCGACCTCTTCCTTCTGGCGGCGGCGCGCGCGCGCCTCGGCGGACGCGGTCAGGTAGAAGCGCGCGGGCGAATCGGGAAAGACAGCCGTCGTGATGTCGCGCCCCTCCACGACGAGGTCGCCGTACCGCGTCAGGCCACGCAGGAGCGCCGTCACGCGGTCGCGCACGGCCTTGACGGTCGCGACTTCGCTCGCGTGCGCGTTGATCTCGGGCGTGCGGATGCGGTTGCCGGGCGCTTCGCCGTTGACGTAGTAGGCGATGCGGCCGTCCTCGGGGCGGCAGTCGATCGCGACCTCCGCCGCAAACGCGGCGACGGCGGCGGGATCCGCGGTCGCCACGCCGTGCGCGAGCGCCTGCCACGTCATGATGCGGTAGAGCGCGCCCGAGTCGACGTGAAGGAAGCCGAGCCGTTCGCCGACAAGGCGCGAGACGCTGGACTTGCCCGCGCCGCTCGGACCGTCGATTGCAATCACCTTAGCCATGCTGAAAAACCTCCTGCCAGATTGTCAACGCCATGTACGCCACGAACGCCGCGGTCCAGACCGCCCCCTCGCCGCGCGAAACGACACCGGGCGCGCGGCGGCCGGCGCGGCTGCGCCCGAAGACGGCGATCAAGGCCGTCATCGCCAGGAGGATCGGCAGGTCGCGCGTCACCACGTAGCGCGAAAAGTCGGCGGACGGCGAGATCGCCCCCGCGATGCCGACGACCGCGAGCATGTTGAAGATGTTGGAGCCGACGATGTTGCCCAAGACGAGCTCCGCCTCGTTGCGGCGCGCGGCGGCGATGGCGGAGGCGAGCTCGGGGACGGACGTGCCGACCGCGACGATGGTGAGCCCGATGATGAGGTCGCTCACGCCGAGCGCGTGCGCGAAGTCGACGGAGCCCCACACGAGCAGGTGCGACGCGCCGACCATGACGACGAGCCCGACGACCGTCCAGAGGATGGCGCGCGGCGTCGAGAGCGGCACGTCGTCCGCATCGTCCGGCTCGCCGCCGCCCGCCTTGTCGACCCTGCAGTAGACGGGCAGGATGACGGCGAAGGCGGCCAGGAGGCCGAACGCATCGGCGCGCGAGAGCTCGCCATCGCGCAGGAGCAGCGACGAGACGGCGGTGACGCCGAGGAGGATCGGCACCGCGAGGCTGCGGATCGTCGGCTTGACGACGAGCGGCCGCACGAGCGCGGCGACGCCGAGGATGCCGGCGATGTTGAAGACGCAGCTGCCATAGGCGTTGCCGAGCGAGAGGTTCGTATGGCCGGCGAGGCCGGAAAACGTGCTGACGAGCAGTTCCGGCGCGCTCGTCCCGAAGCCGACGATGACCATGCCGACGACGAACGGCGACACGCCGAGGTTGCGGGCGAGCGCCGCCGCGCCGACGACGAAGCGGTCGCTTGACCACGCCAGCGCCGCCAGCCCTCCGAGGATGAAGAGTGCGGCCGTCCAGACTGAGATATCGCTGTACATTGTACGGGCGGATTGTCCCCTAAAAGAATGGTGCGACTAACTGGGATCGAACCAGCAACCTTCGGCTTCGGAGGCCAACGCTCTATCCAATTGAGCTATAGTCGCATGTGAAGGTAAAGTTTATCATATATCGCCCCCACCGTCAACCCGTCCCGCGCCGGCTGTCTCTAGAATCCTAGACTTCTAGATGCCTAGACTCCTAGAATCCGAGCAAAGCGTCGTGTCGACGGCGTAGGGCGGGGCGGAGAGGAGCAGCTGCGTCGCGATCTTCTCCTCCTTCAGTCCCGTCAGCGCGACGACGGCGCGGCGGTAGGCCGCCAGCTGCGGCGCATACGTCCGGCGCATCCGCGCGGCGAACGCCTCGGGCGTCTCGTCGCGCCGCGGCCGGTTCGTCTTGAAGTCGTAGATCGTCGCGCCGTCCGTCGTGAACACGACGCGGTCGATGACGCCCGACTCCCACGTGCCGCCCGCCGTCCGCTCATACGCGCGCTCGCGCCACAGCTCGACAAACCCCGCCGGCTTCACGAACGCCGCGCGCCGCGCATCCGCCAGAATCGCCCGCTCGCGGTCGTCCTTCGGCGCGGCCGGATCGATCCATTCAATCGCCGCGAGCGCCGCATGTTCCTCGACGCCCCGGCGCATCGCCGCGCTGCGCGCCGGCGTCGGCGCAAACAGCTCGCCCGCCGACATGCCCGACTGGAACTGCTGCGACGGCATCCGCCGACGGAGCGGCGCGCGCTTGGCGCGGAGGAAGTGGAGAGTTGAGAGTTGAGAATTGAGAGTTGTGGAAGCCGTCTCCTTTTCCACTCTCAACTCTCCACTCTCCACT
>JAFUEM010000149.1 GCA_017463935.1 Kiritimatiellia bacterium | reverse complement strand
TATGCGTCCGCCACAAGAGCTGCAGGTCGCCTTCGTCGCAATGCCGCTTGATGCGAACAAATACACCGTCGGCACGGTCACTGTCGTCGGCGGCAGCGGTCATTTCCAGCATGCCCCCGTCATCGCCGCGCTCGGTGCGCGCGCGGCCGGCGCGGGCCTCGTCCAGCTTGTCGTGCCCGACGCCTCGCGCATCGCGGCGGGCGTGCTCGTGCCGGAGGCGACGTTCACGAAACTCATGCCGACGTGCGTGCCGCCGAAGGCCGACGTGACGGTCGTCGGCATGGGCCTCGGGACGGGCGCCTCGTCGCAAGTGCTCGTCTCGCGCCTCCTGTCGGGCAGCACGGGGCGGTTCGTGATCGACGCGGACGCGCTGACGATTCTTTCGATCTGGTACGGCAAGAACGACGGCTACGATCCCGCCGAGGGCCAGGAGCTCGTGATGACGCCGCACGAGGGCGAGGCGGCTCGGCTTCTGGGCTGGAAGCGCGAGAAGGTTTCCGAGGATCGGCTGGCGGCGGCGCGCGCGATCGCGGAGCGCTACGGCGCGACGGTCGTCCTCAAGGGCGCGCGCACGCTCGTCGTCTCGGCGGACGGCGCGCGCACGTACGAGAATGCGACGGGCAATCCGTTCATGGCCCTGGGCGGCATGGGCGACCTGCTCGCGGGCGTGATCGGTGCGCGCTGGGCGTACCTGAAGGGCGATGCTTTCACGGCGGCGGCGGCGAGCGTGTGGCTGCACGGCGCGGCGAGCGACGAGACGGTGGCGGCCGCGCGCGACCCCTCGATCGTCAACACGGCGGCGGCGCTCGGTTCGCTCCGGGTGCGGCTGGACAGGTAACTCATTGCGAGGAGGCTCAGACATGGTAAACTACAAGGAACTGATCGCACGGCTGGCGGAAGACGACGCGCCGCTGGGGCTCTTGACCATGCAGTCGACGAGCACGACGGGGCGCCTGATGCAGGCGTTTCCCGGCCGCGTCAAGGCGCTCTTCTCCGCCGAGCACGGCTTCTACGGCACGGAGGTGGCGGGCCACAAGACGGCCTCGAGCTGGCACCCGTCCTACAACCTGCCGATCCACTCGCTCTACGGCGAGTTCCGCAAGCCGACGCCGGAGATGCTCGGCGGCATCGGGCGGATGGTGATCGACCTCCAGGACATCGGCGTGCGGTGCTACACGTACCTCGCGACGCTCAAGAACACGCTGGAGGCGTGCGCCGAGCACAACATCCCGGTGACAGTCCTCGACCGCGAGGTGCCGATGGGCAACATCCTCGACGGCCCGATGCGCAAGCCAGAGTACGCGAGCTTCGTCGCGCCGCTGAACGTGCCGTTCTGCCACGGCATGACGCCGGGCGAAAGCGCGATCTGGATCACGAAGGCGGAGGCGCTCGACATCGACCTCGACGTCGTCAAGCTCGAGGACTGGTCGCACCGCCTGCACAACCCGTGGCCGAACTTCGTGCCGCCGAGCCCGTCGATCAAGAGCTGGGATTCGGCGGTGCTCTACCCGATGACCGTCTTCACCGAGGCGTTCCCGGCCGTCGACTGCGACCGCGACGGGCTCCTCGCGTTCCGCGTCATCGGCGCGCCGTGGATGGACGCGCGGCGGCTGATGGACGATCTCGCCTCGGGCCTCTTCACCTGCGGCGTCGAAATGCGCCCCTACCGCTACGCGCCGCTCGGCGGTCGCTACAAGGGCTTCAACCTGAACGGCATCTTCTTCACGGTCTCGCGCCCCGGCACGTACTATCCCGTCACCGCCTCGATCCTGATTCTCGTCGCGCTCATGCACCGCCACCCGAAGCAGATGGCGCTCGGCGCGCGCCCCGAGTGGTTCGACAAGCTCTACGGCTCGTCGGAGGTGCGCGAGATGCTGGAGACGGAGAAGGCGAAGGACGGCGACCTGGACTTCATCTTCCAGAACTGGATGGAAGGCCAGGACGACTACCTGCGCACGAAGGTCGATCTCTATAAATGAAGCGCGTCGTCCGAACAGCCGCCGCCGTGCTGCTGGCCGCAGCCGCCGTCCACGCCGCCGAACCGATTGCGTTCGCGCGTTACCAGACGATCATCGACCGCCAGCCGTTCGGCCAGCCGCCGCCGGGCTTCAACCCGCAGCAGATGGCGAGCGAGGTCACGAAGGGCGGCGCCGCCGCGGCCGGGGCCGAGCTGACCGCCCAGCAGCAGGAGCTTCAGAAGGTCGTCGGCTTCAGCGTCCTCAACCTGAGCGGCGACGACTGCTGGGTCGGCATTTCCGTGCCGTCCGCCGGCGATCCCAAGGTGCCGAGCCACTACTACATGAAAGTCGGCGACACGCGCGACGGCTGGTTCGTCAAGTCCGCCGACCCGATCAAGAAGACGGCGGTTATCGTCAAGGACGATGTGGAACTTGAACTGACGCTGGGCACGCCGTTCAGCGGCGGCGCGGGCGCGAACGCCAAGGGCGCGGCCGCCAAGACCGCGCGCACGGCG
>JAFUEM010000060.1 GCA_017463935.1 Kiritimatiellia bacterium | reverse complement strand
GCGCGCTCATCGCGCGGCCGGAGGATCCGCGCACGACGCAGCTGCGCCGCGAGCTGGAGGAGCTGCGGCGCACGGGCGAGCGGCGGGCGATGGAGGATGCGCGGCAGATCCGCGAGCTGGCCGAGAAGGTGCGCCTGCGCGAGGCCGAGCAGGCCCGGATGGCGGCGGGTGCCAAGGACGTCGCGCAGCTGCAGGCGGAAATCGTCGAATTGAAGGAGAAGCTGCAGCTGCGCGAGCGCGAGCTCATCACGGAGCGCCAGCAGGCGGAGAACATGCGCCAGCAGCAGGCGACGCGCCAGCAGACGCTGATGACGCGCCTCGCCGCGCTCGAATCGCCGTCCATCGGCACGACGCAGACGCTGGAGACGAACCAGAGCCGCGAGGCGAAGATGGTGAAGCTCCCGGGCTGGATGAGGATCCGCAAATGAGCGCCGTCGGCTGCCTTGTTCTCGCCGTGCTGACGATCTGGGACTACCCGGCGCGCCAGCCGCAGCACGAGCGGTTGAGCCGCGAATTCATCGCCGCCGTCCGCGAGGGCGACACCAAGAAGATGCTGGGCACGTGCCGGGAGGGCGTCGCGCTCCTGCCGGACGACCCGACGTGGCACTACAATCTCGCCTGCTCGCTCGCGTGGATGAAGGATCCCGAGCCCGCGTTCGACGCGCTGGAGGAGGCGATCGACCTCGGGTTCCGCAAGCCGGAGGTGATCGCGGCCGACCGCGACCTCCAGCGCCTCGCGCGGTATCCGCGCTTCAAGGAGCTCGTCGCCTACGCCGAGGAGGTGCAGTCGCGGCCGATCCTGACGGGCCCGCTGGCGACGCTGCCGATGGAAAGCGACTTCGGCCAGTCGGTCGCGCTCGGTTCGCAGAACCTGGGCTGGGATTTCGACCACGGCTGCTTCCAGGCGCAGCTCGTGCTGACGGGCGCGCGCACGGGCGGCAACGCGGGCGACCTCTACATGAACCGCGACGGCCGCCATTCGATGCTCGTCGTCACGAACTGGCCGGGGCTGACGCAGGTGTCGCTCGACGGCGAGGGGCGCGCGCGCCAGCTGGACGTCGACTTCCCCAACATCGCCTTTCCGTACCCCGTCTTCGGCAACGCGAGCCGGGGAATGCGCGGCACGCCCTACTGGCGCTCGCTCCCGCGCGCGCTGATGACGGGCCAGTCGGCCTACCTGAAGACGATGGTGCACTTCTACACGACGAACCAGATCTGGGTCTTCCCGTCGGTGGACGACTACGACCTGACGAGCACGAACGGCTACGGCGACGTGTTCCTGTCGGTCGCGCCGTACTGGCTCTGCTCGCAGGGCGTCAGCTGGTCCGACCAGTACTACCTGCGGGCGGCGCTCGAGGTGAGCCGCTCGCTCCCGCCGGCGACGAAGCAGTCGATCGTCGCGCGCGGGCTCCTCGCGCCGACCGTCCAGACGCTGATCCGCAAGTCGCTCAAGGGCGTGAAGGGCGAGGCCGACTACCTGACGGCCAAGGCGCACCCGACCTGCCTGCCGCCGAACGGGCTCGATCTCGCGCGGCTGAAGAAGATGGCCGCGGCGCTCAAGCCGCTTGAGGCGCCGCCCCTCGCGCGGATCGCCGCCGTGCAGACCGCGCCCGTCCTCGAGCCGGCGACGGGCCTGCCCGAGATCACGTACGCGACGCCGTTCGCGTGGGCGTGGATCCTGCGTTCGCCCGACACGTACCGTTCGTTCACGATCCAGGCGCAGCCGCTGGGCGCGGTCGAATACGCCTTCGCCGTCGTGCATGACGAAAACGGCGCGGCGAAGCTGGAGACGCTGCGCGGCGATCTCGCGAAGGTGTCGATCGACAAGTCGAGGCTGACGACGACCAACCGCGTCGACGTGGCCGTGTTCGCGAAGGCGCCCGGCACCGCCTGGGGCGCGCCGAGCTACGTCTCGTTCGCGATCGTCGATCCGACCGCGCGCTACTCCGATCCTGTCCTGACGCCGCCCGAGGAACCGGTGGCCGAATGAAGTTCGTCCTCGCGCCGCTGGCCGGTTTCACCGATGCGCCGTTCCGCCGCCTCTGCCGCGACGGCGGCGCGGATCTCGCCTGCACCGAGATGGTCTCCGCCGCCGCGATCGCGCACGGCCACGCGGCGACGCGGCAGCTCCTGGAGACGCTGCCGGGCGAAGGGCCGCTCGTCTGCCAGATCTTCGGCGCGAACGAATCCGACGTCGCGTGCGCGGCGCGGTTCGTCTCGTCGTGGCCGGTCCCGTGGGCGGCGCTCGACCTGAACGCGGGCTGCCCGATGCAGAAGGTGACGCGCGCGGGCGCGGGCGCGAAGCTCGTCGAGGATCCCGAAAAGATCCACCGCCTTCTCGTGGCGATGGCGGAGAACACCGCGCTGCCGGTCACGCTCAAGACGCGGCTCGGGCCGCACCCGCAGCAGACGAACATCTTCGAGATCCTTGACGCCGCCGAACGCGCGGGCGCGGCGGGAATCACCGTCCACGCGCGCTACACGTCGCAGCTCCACGGCGGCGAGACGCATCTCGACACGCTCGCCGAGGTCGTCCGCCGCGCGAAGATCCCCGTCACGGGCAACGGCAGCGTCAAGGACGCGGCGAGCGCGGCGGCGATGGCGGCGACGGGCGTACGCGCCGTCATGATCGGGCGCGCGGCGCTCGCGAACCCGTACATCTTCGCCGAGCTGAAGGGCGCGCCGGCGGAACGGACGAAGGACGAGATGTTCCGCGCGCACCTCGGCTACATCCTTTCCTACCGGCCCGAGCTGGCCGTCCTCAAGCTGCGCACGCACCTCTTCCGCTATTTCAGCGGCCGTCCCGGCGCGGCGGCGCTGCGCGCGCGGCTCAACAGCGTCAAGTCGCTCGACGAGCTCGCGGCGTGGACGGGGCCGAATCCATTGGACGCGCCGACGGCAGATGTGATATAATAACCAAGTTCCAATCTCTAAAAACGGAGCATTATGACAATTCGTGGACTGTTGGAAAGCTGTGCCATGCGCATTCCGCACCAGCCTGCACTCAGGTGGTGCGAGGACGGCATGTGGCAATTCAAGACCTGGAGCCGGTTTCTCCAGGACGTGCGCGAGACCGCCGAAGGCTACGCCACGCGGTTCGGCCTCAAGCCGCGCGAGGAGAACGTCGCGATCATCCTGCCGAACCATCCGCTGTGGATGGTCAGCTACCTCGCCCAGGCGGGCGCGGGGCTCGCGGTCGTGCCGGTCGACCCGAAGCTGAAGCCGGCGGAGGTCGAGTACATCCTCAACGACGCGGAGGTGACGGTCGTCACGACCGACAAGGCGCACCTCAGGATGTTCATCGAGATCGCGCCGCGCCTGCCGAAGCTCCGCGGCATCGTCATCACCGACGGCGTCATCTTCAACGGCCAGAAGATCGCCCAGGCGGACGTCGTGGGCATCAAGTCGCTCATGATCCGCGACGGCGGCGAGTGGTACGACGCGAACGAGGCGGACGGAATGGACGTCGCCTCGATCATCTACACGTCGGGCACGACGGGCAAGCCGAAGGGCGCGATGCTGACGCACTCGAACTTCCTGCACGACAGCGCGGGCGCGCTCGTCTCGTTCACCGGCAACGGCCGGATCAAGGTCGGCTCGAACGATTCGTTCTTCGTGGTGCTGCCGCTCTTCCACGCGTTCTCGTTCACGACGAATTTCGTCGTGCCGATGGTCATCGGCGCGTCGATCTGCTTCATGCAGTCGCTGCGGACCGTCGTCGCGGACATCAAGACGCTCCGGCCCTCGCTCCTGATGGCGGTGCCGCTCCTCGCGGAGAAGATTTACGAGAAGATCGACGAGAACCTGAAGAAGTCGAAGGCGGCGCGCTTCCTGATGAAGATCGGCCTGCGCGGTCCCATCTACCACAGCGTGAAGCTGCGGCTCGGCGGGCGGCTCCGCTTCATGATCACCGGCGGCGCGCCGTGCCCGCCGCACGTCCTCCAGGGCTTCAACCGGATGCACATCCGCTTCCTCGAGGGCTATGGCCTCACCGAATGCGCGCCGGTCGTCAGCGTCTGCACGCCCGAGCTCGGCGCGGTCGGGACGATCGGGCTGCCGATCAGCGGCATCCAGGTGCGCATCGACCAGCCGAACGAGGCGGGCGTCGGCGAACTTCAGATCAAGGGCCCCATCGTCATGAAGGGCTACTTCCACAACGAGGCGGCGACGAAGGAGGCGTTCAGCGCGGACGGCTGGTTCATGACGGGTGACCTCGCGTCCATCGACGAACGCGGCGTCATCTCGATCCGCGGCCGCAAGAAGGCGCTCATCGTCAACCGCGAGGGCAAGAACATCTATCCCGAGGAGGTCGAGAACTGCATCGCCAAGGAGCCGTCGATCGCCGACATCCTCGTGCTCGGCTACACCGAAGGCGGCGTGCCGGGCGAGAAGGTCGGCGCGATCGCCCACCCCGACGAGGAGTGGTTCAAGGCGCACAACGGCGGCGCGCTGCCCTCCTGGGCGGAGATGGAGAAGGCGACGGTCAAGGCGGTGCATGCGCGCTGTCAGGATCTCGCGGAGTACAAGCGCGTGCGCAAGGTCGTCGTCTCTCCCGAGGCGCTGGAGCGCACCTCCGTCGGTAAGATCCGCCGCGTGACCTACAAGGGGAAGCTTGACGAATAAACGCATCCTGGTGTTGCTCGAGTGGCCGGAGGTGTGCTTTCGCGTCGACGCGAAGGCGCTTCGCTCTTTGCGGGCCGCCGTCGGCGCGGGCGGC
>JAFUEM010000148.1 GCA_017463935.1 Kiritimatiellia bacterium | reverse complement strand
GGCGACGCTCGCGAAGCGCGACGCGCTCATGGACGCGGTCGGCGCGAAGCAGGACGAGCTACGCGCGCTCGAGACGGAAAGCGTCGTCGAGTCGCAGAAGCTGACCGAGCGCCGGATCGCGGCCAGCCGCATGGAGCAGGAGCTGTCGTTCGTCGGCCAGCAGCGCGAAAGTTCGGCGCGGCGGCGCGAGGAGCTGCAGCGGGCGATCGACGGGCGCGAGAGCGGCATCCGCGGCTACGAGGATTCCATCCGCCGGCTGACGGAGGAGAGCGGCGAACTGCTCGACAGCCTCGAGGAGCTGAAGGCGCGCGCGGCGGACTGCCACGTGCGGATGGACGAGGAGCGCACGAAGCGCACGGACATGATGGAACGCATCGCGGCCGCCGACGGCGCGGTGGCGACGAAGCGCGCGGGGCTCGACCAGGCGCGCGACTTCCGCGGCAAGCTGGAGGTGCAGGCGGCCGAGGCGACGATGCGGCGGCAGAACATCTACGACCATCTGCAGGACGAATACGGCCTCTTCGCCGACGCCGTGCTGCGCGAGCCCGACCCCGAATGGAAGAAGGGCGTCGTGCCGCCGATGGCCGAGCTGGAGGGGACGGTCAGCCGGCTGCAGGGCGAAATCGCCGCGCTCGGCCCCGTCAACATGGTCGCCATCGAGGAGTGCCGCGAGCTGGAGGAGCGCTACACGAAGGAGAAGGCGCAGGAGGAGGACCTGATCGCCGCGAAGGCGCAGCTGATGGAGCTGATCGGCAACCTGAACCAGACGTCGGGCGAGATGTTCAAGACGACGTTCGAGCAGGCGAACAGGAACTTCCAGACGATGTTCACGAAGCTCTTCGGCGGCGGCGAGGCGCGCCTCGTGCTGCTGGAGGACGAGGAGGATCCGCTCGAATGCGGCATCGACATCATCGCGCGCCCGCCCGGCAAGCGGCCGCAGTCGGTGACGCTCCTCTCCGGCGGCGAGCGCACGATGACGGCGGTCGCGCTGCTCTTCTCCATCTTCATGATCAAGCCCGCGCCGTTCTGCATGCTGGACGAGCTGGACGCCGCGCTGGACGACGCGAACATCGGCCGCTTCGTGGAACAGCTCAAGGCGTTTCTCGTGCAGTCGCAGTTCCTGATCATCACGCACAACCAGCACACGATCGCGGGCAGCGACCTCGTCTACGGCGTCAGCCAGCAGGAGAAGGGCGTCTCGCGGATCATCTCGATGCGCCTGAGCGATCTCGGCGTCAAGGCGAAGAAGTAGGACTTTATGAGACAAGCGACACTCGAACGCACCACGAAGGAAACGCAGATCGCGCTTTCGCTCGACCTCGACGGCTCGGGCGAGGGCGTGATCGACACCGGCATCGGGTTCTTCAACCACATGCTGGAGCTGCTGAAGAAGCACGCGCTCATCGACCTGACGGTCAAGGCGACGGGCGACCTGGACGTCGACTACCACCACACGGTGGAGGACACGGGCCTCGTCTTCGGCCAGGCGCTCGACCGGGCGCTGGGCGACCGCAGGGGGCTGACGCGCTACGGCTTCGCCTCGATCCCGATGGACGAGGCGCTCTGCGAAACGTCGCTCGATCTCGGCGGGCGGCCGTTCCTCGTGATGCAGTGCGCGATGAAGCACCAGATGGTGCGCGACTTCGAGGTGAAGCTGGTCGAGGAGTTCTTCCGCGCGGTCTCCGTGGAGGCGCGCGCGAACATCCACCTGCGCCAGATCTACGGCGACGAGGCGCACCACGTCTGCGAGGGCCTTTTCAAGTCGTTCGCGCGGGCGCTGCGCGCGGCGAAGGCGATCGACCCGAATGAGAAAGGCGTGCCCTCGTCGAAGGGCGTGATATGATCATTCTCCCTGCCATCGACTTGAAGGACGGCCGCTGCGTGCGTCTGCGGCAGGGTCGCGCGGATGATGTGACGGTCTACGGCGACGATCCCGCCGCGCAGGCGCGCGACTGGCGCGCGCAGGGCGGCCGCGAGCTGCACGTCGTCGATCTGGACGGCGCGTTCGCGGGCGTGCCGAAGCATCTCGCCGTCATCCGCCGCATCATCGCCGCGTTCGGC
>JAFUEM010000147.1 GCA_017463935.1 Kiritimatiellia bacterium | reverse complement strand
GGCCTCCTCGAGCGACAGGTCGCCGGGGCGGTCGTGCGGGACGTCCTGCGAGACGTAGATCGTGCGCAGGTTCGGCGCGCGCACGATCGTGCCGCCGTCGGGCTCGATCGCGCCCGCGATGACTTTCATGAGCGTGGACTTGCCTTCGCCGTTGCGGCCGGTCAGCGCCGCGCGCAGCCCCTTGGAAATCGACAGCGACACCTTGTCCAGCACCGGCGGGCCGCCGAACGCCAGCGAGACGTCTTGAAGCGAAAGAAGAAAATCACTCATAGCCGCGCGTAGTATATCACAAAACCGGCCGGTCATAGTAACCAAGATTTGATATACCGTTGCCGACATGCGATTTTTAGGATAATACTATGTCAATAGGCTGACCCTTTTGCCCTCAAATCACTAAATCTTAAAAAACGCCCTCCGCAGGGAAGAGAGAGGAAACCCCGCGGAGGACTTGGCGGACAAGAGGTCGCCGCCTATATCTTTATGTCGCCCTATTTCATTTCAGAGCCAGCCAACACTACTTCGTGTCCGATGCCTCGACAGAGTAGTACATTACGCCGCTATCAGGAAGTGCCGCCGAAAGCGTTGGAGCATTGCTGCCGTTGTAGTATTCCGACCATGCGCCCACGGTAGTCATGCCATCAGCCGAACTGCCCGAGACGATGCGGTAGCAAAGGCCGGGCTTGAGGTTCGTCACGGTAATCGTCACCGCGCTACCCGAAACAGCAGCCGTCGCCTCTTCTCCAAGGTCAACTCCGACAACACTGTCATCGAGCACGGCACGGACATACCACGACCCATCGCTCTCATACACCTCTTTCTTGTAGTAGTTCGTCTCCAGCCCCTGCGCCGTCTGCGCACTCGTCAGCACGACAGAAGCATTATTGGCAGCCGTTTCATCGGTGAACACCGTCGATGCACCCGGCACAACACCCGTCAGGGACGACGTGTACGTGACATTCAGCCCCGATGTGGAGGTGGTGACGGAATACTGCGGGGTCTGCGAGACCGGCGAAGGAGCCGTGAGCGTCGATGTTGCTTCGTCTGGGCTGATCGTCGCCGTGGCGCCATCAGCGACTACGAGCGTCGTCACTGCCATTGTGCGGTTTGCACCAATGTTCAGCCAGGCGTTGTTGCCGATGGTGAGTGTGCCGACTGTAACCGGGCAGTACATGTTGAGGAGAGCATAGACACCCGTCTCAGTGATGTTGAAGCCCACGTCGCGATCCGCGAACCAGCAGGCGTTGGCGCTGCTGCCGTCCACGTAGAACGGGCAGGTTACATTTACCGTGGCGGCAGGATTCCAGCTCGCGTTGTCAAGGCCGATGGCATTGAGCGTGAGCGAGCCGTTCGCGTCGCCTGTTATGTCGCCATACACCGCGAGATACCCGCCTGTCGCAGAGCCAACGTTGGCAAGCGTCACCGGCGCGTTCAGCACCATCGACTTGCACTTGTCGCGGTCATACCACGAATCCCAGCTGTTGTTGGAGATCCCCACCGTGTACGTGCTGTAGCCGGCATCGGCAGCAATTGCTCCGAACGTGACTACTGTATCATCGCGCGGCAGGACGCCAGAAGACCATTTGGCCGCCGTGTTCCAGTTGCCGCTTGCGCCGCCAATCCAGGTGGAGGCGGTGTTGTTCACGTAGGCAGTATCCGTGCCGTCCGTCGTCTCGAAGTACGCGCCGCCGGTGACGACGATGTTGCCCGTCGTCACGGACGAATTGGACGGGACGACAAGCCAGGCGCCGACGCCGAGAGCAATCTCCGGCTCCGTAGCCGTCGCGTTCTTCAGCTTCAGCTTCGCACCCTCGCCCACCGCGACGTCGCCCGTCAGCGTGAACGTGCCGTTGTCGCTCTCGATGCGCGAGAACTGCGCGCGATCGCCTGTGCTCTCGACCGCGACATCGACGGAAATGACGACGTTCGCACTGGTCGTGGCGTTCCAGAGGCCGCAGTTCCTGAGCGTCAGCGTCCCCCTGCCGTCGATGTAGCCGTCATGGACGTCCAGGCAGTAGCAGTTGTCTGTCAGCGCCGCACCCGCCAGCGTGACGTTGCCGTTCACCGTCATGTACTTGCACATCGACGTCGCCCACGTCGGCACGACTACCTCGGCATCGTCCTCGAACACGACAAAGTCCGTCGCCGTAGGAACAGCGTTCCCGCTCCAGTTCCCAGCCGTCGTCCAGTTGCTGTCACCACCTTCGCCAGTCCACGTGATCTTGTTGGACTTCAGCGTATAGGTCGTGGTGCCCGCATCGCTGTCCGTCGTCGAAACAACCTCGTAGCCAGCCATTTCGGTGCTGCAGGCCGTGGTTACGCTCGACGGGACGACGAGCGTGCCGCCGTTGAGGATGAACTCATTCACGCCGGAAACCGAGGTGAACGTCAGCGTTCCCGTGCCTACCTTGACGATGTTGGGGTAACGCTCCGAGTTGCTTGACATCCAGGTGGCATCAAGCGTATCGACTTCTCCAAGTTCTCCAATTTCGACTCTGCAAGGACCATTTGACATTTCAGACGCCGCCACATATACACGTCCACTAAGCGCCCCAAACTTATATGTAGCACTAGACGACGAGTCTTCGATAAACTTTGGCGTTGTTGTGGCCGCTGTATAGACTGTCAACTTAGCCTTAGACAAGTCAATCGGTGCAAATCCAATAAAGTTGCGTGAGATATTGTTGTTCGGAGCGCTGATTTCCCCGCTGAATTGCGTAGCATCGCTGCAACGGAATTTAACGCCTGCATAGTTCACGTTCCAACCGCACGATGCGACCAGGCTGCCAGAACCTGAAAGTGCGCCCGTCAGCTCGATATTCTTGGAATTTTCCCGAATGAAAAGCGTCGCTGGAGATTCCGAGGAAGCATCGACTTCAACGGGGGCGACGATTGTCGCCGTGCCGGATGCAGTGGAAACAACCGCGCCATCATCCAGGATCAGCTTGCCGCTGCCCGAAATGGTGTCCGCACGCAAACCATAACCAGTATCTGCCGCGCCCGAAACCGTAAGGTCGGCGTTAAGGACGACTTTAGCGTAGGTGTATGTTGTTGCGCTGACATCAAGCGACGCCGCCGTATCAAACTGCACCGTGTCAGCCGCGCCGGGGACGGACGCTGTTGCGACTTCGCCGATCTTGAAGTTGCCGGAAACAGGGCTGTATGCCGTATCGCCCGTATAGATGAACGTAGCCGCGCTGCGGGTATTCGCGAGCGTTCCTGTTTCGCTGTCGTAGCTGGCCGTAAAGGGCGGATTTGCTGCGAACGTCGGGGCGGAGACGCCATCGGCGAGGACGATGCCGGAGATGCTGACCTCGGTCGAGCCGAGATTGACATCGGTCAGGCTTTGGAGAATCGTGAGTGTCGCGCCGGTCGTGTAGGCCGAGACCGCATCAGAAAGCGAACCGCAAAGCGTCACGGTGCCGGCGGTTGTGTCCTCAATCTTCGCCGCGACCGTGCCAAGCGTGAACACAGCGGTGTTCGGCAGCGTCAGCACTTCGCCGGCGGAGAGGTTGATTGCATCCGTCACCGTCAGAGTGCCATTCTGCACCGTGCCAGAGCCGGAAAGGGAGGCTACCGTGCGAGTGAGGCCACCCAAATCAAATGTAGCGCCATTCGCCAGCGTTACCGGCACTTCCTTGAGAGATGTGCTACCGCTATCTATGCCCCACTTCTGGGCAAGATAGTTCTCTATTCTACGGACTTTTTCGATGGATGGATTTGAGCGGTCGAAGAATATCATTTCCGCGATTGCCACATTACCAGCTCCGCCGCCTATCTTGAAGTTTGTCATGCCACTGTTGCGCGTGAAACCAAGGACGGAAAATGTCTTTTCTGCATCTGTACGGAATGTGCGGTCGCCGTAAGTTCCATTCTGCCAAAACCCATCGGTATTCTCGCTCTTGCTACCTACCATCTTCTTCCACGAGTTCTGGTTACTGGCAGTCGTTCTACGTCCAAGATAGTAGTTGGACACGTTTGATCCAGCAACACCATAAAGGACAGCCCCAGCCCCACTTTGGCTGACAAGCCGGATGGCGCTTACCATCGATTGCGGGAACAGAGAGGAACTAATAGTAAATGAGCTGGTCAGGAACTTTCCATTGGTCAGGATTGCCTTCTTGCCGCCAAAGTAGTCCGTCGTCACACTTATTTCATTATCGCTGTTCGAGAACGTGTAGTCGTTCACTTGCGAAGACCACGATGTAACATAGCCTGTTTCGTCATCAGTGGCGATGGAATCATCAACGGACGCATCAAGACGGAACATGTGCGTAATGCCATCAAGGGACGAATTGAGCGCAAATGTTCCAGAATTTACGTTGAGTGTACCTGTAAACGAGTTTGGTCCGTAAAGAGTTATGTTTGAACCATTCGCCGTAAATCCACCAGTACCGGCAATCGTGCCATAAAACGTGCTTGTACCAGACGCTGTTACGCCGCCAGTCGTCTCCACGGTTGCATACCCGGAAAGCGTCCCTGCCGACACAGTTGCGGCAGAGAGTTTAATCGTGTAAGACCCGCCTGTGCTGGTTGCGATATCGGCGTTCCAACCTTTTTCAGCAAAATTGATACCACCCGATACATTGACGTCGCCCGTTACATTGATTGTGCCGAAGCCGTTTACTGTGAGGGATGCGGCGGTGATGGAATCGACAGAGACCGTCTCGCCCGTCAGGTTGAGGACAACGTCGTCGGTCGCGCTGGGAAGCGCGTCAGCGCGCGATGTAAGTTCCGCGTCCGTGAACCACGCCGACGTGGTGTTCCAGTCTGCGCCGGAGGCTCCACTCCAGTACAGGGTGTCCGCCCACACGCCAGTGGTCGCTAGAATGCCGACGGCGAGGGCTGCGAGACGCGCGGCCGAGGGCACTAGCCAAGTGAATTTGTGGATTCCTCTCATTTCTTTCATCTTTCTTTTTCTCCTTATTCTTTTATTATGCATTTATTTTGTTGCATGAAAAACTAAAGCATGGCTTCGCGATGGATGCGATGCCATGCCCGTGGATAAAAGGATTGTGTGTGCGGCTAGATTGTGCGGAGCAGAGATTTTGCCCCCCCCCCCCCCTGAGGAAAGGAAATGCACCACAATGCCGACTTGCGACGTCGGTTCATCCCCCCTTTGGCGAATTTTGCCGTAGTCATTGCTACAAGTGCTCCAAGGTTTTGGGAGTATTATAGCAAACGCCGTGGACCTCCGCCATACCCGAATGGGTACATGGGCGAATTTTTTTGAAAATTTTATTTTCAACCTTTCGCGCGGCGGCTGATTAAAGGAAAACAAGGCGCGTGTGTGCAAAAAAAGAACTCCGAGCGACAGGGCTCGGAGTTTCGCTTGTGGGTGCGCGGCGCGGGCGCTACTTCGCCTGCACGGGCGGGGTGCCGGGGTTCGCGCAGGTCACCGCGTTGCCGTCGAACGCGCAGTTGCGGAAGATCATGTACGGCTGCTGCTCGACGCTGAACATCGTGCTGCACGTGATCGTGTTGCCGCGCATCACGAGGCCGTCCATCACGCTCTCCGGCACGTCGGTGCGGCCCTTCATGTCGGTGAACTGCATCCACGGCTTCGAGCGCAGGAACGACGAGCAGCGGCCCGTGCAGCCCTCGACGAGGACGTTCGCGTAGTGCTGGGGCGTGTCGTAGCGCATCTTGACGTTGACGAGGTTGCTCGGGCCGTCCAGGCGGCAGTTGCGCATGACGACGTTCGTCACCGCCGGGCATTCGCTGCCGAGCGTCAGGCACGTGTGGCAGACGCTCTTGAAGAGACAGTCCTCGACGAGCACGTTCTCGCTCGGCCCGTTGCCCGGGCACTGCGCGGGATCGTCGGCCCACGGCCCCTTCCCGCCCTTGACGACCACCGCGTCGTCGTTGACGTCCATCGTCACGTTGCGGACGGTGAAGTTGCGGCACGCGTCGATGTCGATCGCGTCCGTCGACGGGCCGCGCACGCCGTCGATGACTTCCGCGACGATCGCGCAGTCGTGCACGCGGACGTTTTCGCAGCGGTAGTAGTGCGTCGTCCAGAACTTCGAGTTCTTGAAGGTCACGCCGCTGACGTCGACGTTCTTCGCGTTCGAGACGTAGAGGAGGCGCGGGCGCACGAGCCCCGGTTCCTTGTTGAGGCATTTCGGCTTCGTCCTGCGGCACGTCCAGAACGCCTTCCACGTCGGCAGCCCGTGGCCGTCGATCGTCCCCCTGCCGCTGATCGTGAAGCCGTCGCAGCCGTCTGCGTTGATGAGCGCGGGATAGTAGAGGCACGTCTCGCCCTCGATGCGCGTCTCGCGCATCGGATAGCCCGCGTCCGCGTCGACGCCGACAATCGTCGCGCCCTCCTCCAGATGCAGGTTGACGCCGGGCTTGAAGAAGAGCGCGCCCGTCCGGTAGATGCCGGGCCCCAGCGTGAGCGTGCCGCCGCCCTGCGCGGCGAGCGCGTCGATCTGCGCCTGGAGCGGCCAGACGGCGGGGATGGTCTCCGAGAGGGGCGCCGCGGCGGCGTCCGCCGGTTCGGCGGCGGGAACGGCGAGCGCGGCCAGCGCGCCGCCAAGGGCGATCAGCAGATTCTTCATGTTGCGGTTCCTTTCTCAGCTTGTTGACGGCCAATGCCCGGCCGTTGACGATAGTATATCAAAAACGCGCGTGCGCGGCCCTACCCGATCGGGCAGAGCGGTCTCGCTGCGCGGTTCTAGGATTCTAGGTTTCTAGGTTTCTAGATGTCTAGGATTCTAGATTTCTAGATGCCGAGAATTCTAGATCAGCCCGCGTGAGCGGGCGGTCACGCGCGGCGGCGGCGATGGAGGAGCGCGCGGACGCGCTCGCGCATCAGGATGAGCGCGGCGGTGCCGTAGAGCGCCAGGCCCGCCGCGATCAGCAGACCGAGCGAAATGATCG
>JAFUEM010000146.1 GCA_017463935.1 Kiritimatiellia bacterium | reverse complement strand
GCTGCGCGAGAAGTGGGGCGAGATCGCGCCGGAAGGCGCGACGGCGGCGCGGCGGCTCGTCCTCATCCGCGAGCCGGACGACATCGCGCTCTTCGTGCTCGACCGCGAGGAGCCAAGCGCCGTGCGCGCGCTCTCGTCCGAAAGCGAGATCGCGCGCGAGCTGATGCTGTCGCTCTTGGAGGCGGAGGATTTCGGCGGCGCGAAGAAGCTGGACGAGATCGTGCTGATCGGCGATGTCGCCGCAGACGGACTGGAGTCGTTCGCGCCCGTGCGCCGCCTCGCGCCGCCGCCGCCGGATTCGGTGGCGGGCCTCGTCGAGCGCGCGCAGGAGGCGGAGACGCTCGATGCGCTGCCCGCGAGCTGGCGCGAGGTGCTGGAGGAGACGCGCTTCAAGTCGAAGCTCGTCAAGTCCCTCGTCGCGGCGGGCGTCGTCTGGGCGCTCATCCTCCTCGTGCTCTTCGGCGTGCCGGTCGTCTACGGCTTTCTGACGAACCACCAGAAGGCGCTCTCCGCCGAGCACGCGAAGAAGTACCGCGAGGTGAAGGAGATGCGCGACAAGGTGGAGCTGATGCAGAAGTACTCCGACCATTCGCGCGGCGTGCTGGAGATTCTCAAGGCGGTGTCCGACCGGCTGCCGGCGGGCGTGGAGCTCAACAGCTGGAACTTCCGCCGCGCCGAGGGCGTCAAGTTCTCGGGCGAGGCGAACGAGGCGGCGGAGGTCTACGGCCTGAAGGACGCGCTGATCGCGACCGAGGCGTTCGCGGACGTCGTGCTGACGGGGCCGTCGGCGGGCAAGGGCGGCCGGCAGCGCTTCGACATCGAGTGCAAGTTCGAGACGGAGGAGGAGTGATGGGCGGCGGACTGAAGGAAAAGGCGGTGCTCGCGGCGCTGGCGACGGTCGTTCTCTACGCGGCCGCGGCGGGGCTCTGGTTCTTCCGCCAGGGCGGGCCGAAGGGCGAGTGGGCGAAGGCGCGCGCCGCCTACGAGAAGGCGTGCAGGAAGTACCGCGACGAACAGAACCTCATCGCGAAGAAGGCGCGCTGGATCGAAAGCTACGAGGAGGAGAAGACGCGCATGCCGATCTTCGAGACGGGTAAGAACACCGACACGACGTGGCTGGCCAAGATGGACGAGATCGCGGCGAAGAACTTCATCCAGATCTCCAACCGCCAGGCGGGTGCGGAGGTCGAGGCGGGCGAGGTGCTGGAGCTGCCCATCGAGGTGAAGAACTGGGAGGGCGCGCTCGAGTCGCTCGTCCATTTCATCTACGAGCTGGAGAATTCGGGCGCGGGGATGTTCGACGTGCGGGCGATCAGCTTCAAGCCGAGCAGCAAGACGGGTTATCTCAAGGGTTCGTTCACGTTGACCTGCGCGTACATGCGCGGCGACTAAGAGAAGGGACAATGACATGAAGCTGAAGATCGGAATTCTGGCGGGCGCGGTGCTGGCGGGCGCGGTGGCGTTCGGCCAGGCGCGCAGCACGCTCCTGAACCGCGCGCGCGGCTCGGC
>JAFUEM010000014.1 GCA_017463935.1 Kiritimatiellia bacterium | reverse complement strand
GATGCGGTCCGACGGCGGAATGTAGTCCGGCGAACCAGCCGTCGTGACGGCGGCCACGTAGTCCAGCAAGGCGGCCTTCGCGGGCGCGTCCTCCCGCCAGAGCGACAGGGCCCCGTCCGGACACGCCGCCCCTTCCGGCCGCGTCGCGCAGCCGGCCAGCAGCGCGGCCGCCGCAAGCAGCTTCAGCAGGTTCCGCATCGTCATTCTACCCCTTCTTTCCGCTTCAATCGGTGCGCGTTCAGTCCCCGTAGGCGTTGGCGCGCGCGCCCCAGAGGCCGGCGAACAGCGCCGCGCCAACCGCCGCAGTCACGACGATGACGATGAGCGGAAGGCCCCAGCCGCCGGACGACTGCGCCAGACTGCCGCAAACCTTGCCCGCCACGGAAACGCCCACGTACGAAAAGAGCGAAATGAAGCCGATGGCCGTTCCTGCAAAGCCCTTCGTCGCGATGTTCGTGGCCGTGACGCCGGTCAGCGCCTGGGGCCCGTAGAGGCAGAAGCCGCCCACGCACAGCGCCGCCGCGCCGAGCAGCCCGGCCGGCAGGAACCAGAACGCCGCGAGCAGCGCGGCGGTCAGCACCATCAGAAACACGCAGAGCCGCGGCGCCCGGCCGCCGAAGAAGCGGTCCGTCGCCCAGCCCGCGAACAGCATGCCGCCGATCCCCGCGAACTCGAACAGCATGATCACCGTGCCCGTCTCGCTCGGATCGAACCCCTTCGCCTCCTGGAGCAGCGTCGGGCCCCAGTCCGCGATCAGCGCGCGCACGGCGTTGATCGTGAAGTTGATGAAGCCGAGCATCCAGATGACGGGATTGAGGAACACCATGCGCAGGGCAGCGTTCGACGTCGCGCCGCCCTTCTCCCTGCTCGATTCCTCAGTCTCAACTTTCACGTCCGTGCCCGGCAGATCGGGCAGCCCCTCTTCCTTCGGCGTGCCCGGCAGCCAGAAGAGCATGAGGACGAGGCCGAGAAAGCCGAGCGCCGCCATCGACCAGAAGCACCACCGCCACATGCCGACGCCCTGGTTCGCGGACCCGATCACGCCGAGCCCCATCACCACCCCGCAGATCTTGGCGACGAGCCCGCCGCCGACCGAGTGCGACGTGTTCCAGACGGACATCTTCGTGGCGAGCTCCTTCGGCGGGATCCAGAACGCGATCAGCTTCGCGCACGGCGGGAAGCCCGTCCCCTGGAAGAACTGGTTGAGGACGAGCAGCAGGCCGAACGTCCACACGAGCGGCAGCGACGCCTCCGCCGCGCCCGCCGCGTCGCCGCCGAACACGGCCGCGATCTGCGGCGCGAAGCCGAACGCGACGTTGACGAGCGTGCACGCGAGCAGCCCGAAGCACAGCATCTTGCGCGGCGCCACCCGGTCGCCGACGATGCCGTTCACAAACTTGGAGAGGCCATAGACGATGCCGCCCCAGAAGAGGAAGTTGCCGAGCATCGACTTGGAGATGCCGCAGTCCTGCTGCAGCCCCGGCATCGCGAAGGAGAAGTTCTTGCGCATGAAGTAGAAGAGCGTGTAGCCGATCATCGTGGCGAAGAGCATCCGCCACTGCCTGCGCGCGAACCGCTGGTCCGTCTGCTCGTCCGGAAACAGCTTCACGGCCGCTCCTTGAGCTGGCGGATGACCGAGAACATCACGCTCGGATAGTCGGTGGAGAATCCGTCGCAGCCAAGTTCGTGGAGCTTGAAGTAGACTTCCTCGGTCTCGCCGCCCTCGAAGGGGATCGAGCAGACGGGAATGCCGTTGGCGTGGAACTCCGCGATGATCTTCTTCAGATAGGACGCGCGCGGCACGAACGGTTCCTCCGCCTTCGGGTCGTAGTAGGTGTGCAGCGAGACGGCCGACACGCCCTTGAAGTGGTTGGCGCGCATTTCGTCCATCTTTTGCTCAAAATGCGCCTCGAAACGCGCAATGTCTTCCGGCGTATGCTTCGGCTTCGGCCAGGTGCCGATCCAGATCAGTGTCTTGCCGCCGTCCGTCGCCTTGTTCCAGTCAAGCGCCTTCGGATAGTCCTGCCCCGTGTAGTACACCTGGTCGAGCACGCCAGCTTCGCGCGCCTTCTCGGCGATGTACTCCGGCCCCGCGCCCTTCTCGTCCACGAAGCACAAATACGTCGGATGGCCCTTCATCGCGGCGAACGTCGCCTCGATCGTCGGAATGCGGTGGTGCGCGAACTTGGGGTCGAGGTAGCTGCCCACATCAACATCCTTGATCTCGTCCCACGTCAGCTCCTTCGAAACCGACTTCGCGGCCAGCGCGGCGGAAATGCCGCGCCCGGTGCGCTTCAGGTTGTTGTCGTGCAGCATGACGCCGACGCCGTCCTTCGTCTTACGGCAGTCGCATTCGAGCGCCGAACCGTTCTCCCAGCACCACGTGAACGTGTCGAGCGTATTGTCGGGGCGCTCCAGCTTGCCGCCGCCGCGATGGACGTGGCTGAGGTGCAGCAGCCCCGTGCGCGGCGCTTCGAGCGCGCGGCGAATCACTTCCTGATGGGCCTTCTTCAGCACTTCGGGGTTGTACTTGAGCACCTTGCGGTCGTAGGTGAGAAGGCCGTTGATCTCGATCTCCACGTCGGTCGTCTGCGTATAGACCGCGCCGCCGAGCCCCCATTCGGCGAACTGGCCGAGCTTGTCCATGAGGCCGAGGTACGTCTTCTCCAGCCCCTCGCGCGTCTTCGTGTCCTCGATGCCGCCGTAGCCCCAGTTGCCGTCCTTGGCTTCCTTCCACAGGTGGCCCGGCTCGGGATGTCCGAGGCCGCCGAACTCGCCGAGGAACGTGATGCGGCGGTCGTTGACGGCGAACATCGTCGGGCCGCGGTAGAGGTGCATGTCCACCGTGTCGGCCGCCTCGCAGACGCCGTCGGGCTTGTGCTGCGTCAGGACGCGCCCTTCCCACTTCCAGCCGTTCGGCAGCAGGTGGCCGCCCTCCCAGTCCCAGCAGCCGCTCGGCGCGTTGACGAGGCGCGACGGGTCGTAGCGCTTCACGAAGTCGAGCATGGCGTGGGTGAGGAACTCGCCGGGCTGGCCCCAGCCCTCGTTGTAGGGGTTCCACATGACGATGGACGCGAACGGCTGGAGGTCGTCCATCATCTCCTTCATCTCCTGGCGCTGGAGGCCGTAGCGCTTGACCGTCCCGGGACGCATCGGATCGTACCATATCTTGGAGCCGGTCGATCCGCTGGGCAGGTCCTGGATGACGAGAATGCCGAGCCGGTCGCACATCGCGTAATACTGCTGCGGCTCCACCTTGATGTGCTTGCGCAGCATGTTGTAGCCGCACGCCTTGAGGACCTTGACGTCGTATTCCATCGCCTCCTCGCTCGGCGGCGTCAGGAGTCCGTCGGGCCACCAGCCCTGGTCGAGCGTGCCGATCATGAAGTACGGCTCGTTGTTGAGGAAGAAGCGCAGGTATCCGTGCGCGTCCTTGCGCTTCTCGATCTTGCGCATGCCGAAGTAGCCCTTGATCTCGTCCGTGCCGTACTTCGCGGTGAAATGGTAGAGCTTCGGATTCTCCGGCGACCAGCACTCGAAGTCCTTGGGCATCTTGACCGTCACCGGCTCGCCAATCGCGAATGCTTTTTTGACAGGATTGGCAGGATTGACAGGATTTTCGATTTCAACCGTCCCCTCGCCTTCAACTCTACACTTTCCACTTTCAACTCTCAACTCGATCGTGACCTCGCCCTTGTCGATGTCGGTGAAGACCTTGTACGACTTGATGTACTGCTCCGGCACGGTCTCCATCCACACCGTCTGCCAGATGCCGGAAACGCGCGTGTAGAAGCAGCCTTTCGGCTTGAAGCTCTGCTTGCCGAGCGAGTTGACGAAATCCTCGGTCGGATCCCACACGCAGACCGTCAGCTCGTTTTCGCCCGGCTTGACGAAATCGGTGATATCGACCGTGAAGGGATTCTGCCCGCCCTCGTGCGGGACGTCCGTCACCTCCGCGTGGCCGATGAAGACCATCGTGCGGAAGTCGACGCCGCCGAAGTGCAGGAGGATCCGCTCGCCCGGCTTCGGGTCGCACACGATCGTGCGCGTGTACCAGAGGAACTCGTCGGGTTCGAGGAGCCGCCCCACGCCCGACAGCGCGCTCTCGATCGGGAACGGGACGAGAATCTTGCCGTCCCACTTCTCCGGACGGCCGGGCGTGTTCGTCACGCTCGTGACGGCATAGTCCCATTCGCCGTTCAGGTTCGTCCAGTTCGCGCGCACCATCTGCGGACGCGGATAGCCGCGCCATGCGTTCGCGGGCGTGACCTGCGCGCCCCACTCCGTCATCATCGGCTCCGCCTGCACCGCAACCGCGAACAGCACGGCGCCCAGCGCCACAACCATCTTCTTCATCTCGATCCTCCTGAATTTACGTTTCGCGCCGACAGGACACAGCGCCGGCGTTTCGGGTATTATACCCTAAGCGGGCGCGATTAATCAACCCTCGGCGACTTGCAATTTTTCTGTCCGCAACTTGCAGAATCAGCTTTAAAGCGCGAAGGAGATTTCGCAGCCGATCCTGAACGGCCCGGCGGGAAGTCCGTCCCCGTTGACCAGGTTCGGAGTCGATCCGTTGTACGCGGCGAAGCGGACGCCCATCGGCTCCTTCACGCCATCTGCGGAGAGAACGACGTCGCATCCGTCGATGCGCGCGGCCGCAGGCATCCATGCGCCCGTGACATCGCGTATCTCGAACTCCGTCGGCGCGAGCCCGTCGCGCGTCCTGAGCCCCTTCGCGTTCTCGAACGAGACACGCACGGACGCTCCTTCGACCTTCATGCCGGTCGCGACAGGCGTCTTCCACGGCCGGACGAACCTTCCGTAGACTCTGTCCATCACCTGGTCGGCCATGCGCATTCCCACGGTGCGCTTGTCGGTCGGATGGATGTCATTGACATCGCCGACGTCGTTGATGACGGTATAGCCGCTGTTCGGCACACGGTCAGGGACGCGCGCCTGCGCCTCCTGTATCACGGCAAGCGTCGTACCCTTCGGCGAATCGTATTTGTACGGCGCGAGCTGCACGAGGAAATACGGGAAGTCGCCCTGTCCCCATTCGCGGCGCCAGCCGCGCACGAGCGAGACCGTCTTTTCGAGATAGG
Source organism: Kiritimatiellia bacterium (assembly GCA_017463935.1). Classification (GTDB taxonomy): domain Bacteria; phylum Verrucomicrobiota; class Kiritimatiellia; order RFP12; family UBA1067; genus UBA1067. The sequence continues at coordinate 12,192 of JAFUEM010000014.1, read as the reverse complement.
CGTCGCCGTCCGTGCGGTTGGCGCAGCCCTGATACCAGATCGCTCCTTTGATCGCATACGGGACGATGCCCGCGACCATGCCGTTCCACAGCACGGTCGGCACGTCCTGCGGACGCCCCCAATCGCGGATGCTCTGCAGAAGCCAGAGGTCGTCGGGATGTCCGGCCGGCGTCCACGCCTCGATGCGCGTTCCGCCCCACGAGCAGTTGATGAGCCCGACCGGCACGTCAAGCTCGCGGTGCAGCGTCTCGCCGAAGAAGAACGCGACGGCGCTCTGCGGCGGAATCGTCTCCGGAGTCGTCGGAACCCAGTTCGTCTCGACGTCGTCCTGCGGCTCGGCCGAGACCTTGTGCGGCGGCCTGAAGTGGCGTATGTTCGGCCATTTTGCCGCGGCGATCTCCTGTTCCCAGTCTTTGACCCTGCGGCGCGCGCTCATTGTGAACTCCATGTTGCTCTGCCCCGAGCAGAACCACACCTCGCCCACGACAACGTTGGTGCAGACGATCTCGTTCGCGCCCGTCACGCGGAAGTCCATGCCTGCGGCGTTCGCCGCAAGCGGCGCGAGTTCGACGCGCCAGCTGCCGTCGGCTCCGGCCGCAGTGGAAACGGTCTGTCCCGCGAACGAGACGGCGACCTTCTCCCCCGGCGCTCCCTTTCCCCAGACCGGCACGCGCTGGCCGCGCTGCAGGACCATGTTGTGTCCGAATATGTGCGGCAGCGTCGCGCCGCCGACCGGCAATACCGCCGCCGCGACGATCAACGCTGCGGCTGCGTATGCGATTTTACTGTTTTGCACGGCATTTCTCCTTGTTGTTAATTCCTGAATAAGATGTTTAAAGCGCGAAGGAGATTTCGCGGCCGGCCCAGTCGCGGACGAACAGGTCCCACTGCGGCGGGCGCTCCGCCGCCGACTTCTTCATCGGGAAGTAGTGGTCGCGCGCGCGGCATTCGAGAACGGCTTTCGAAGGCGACGTGCGGATCAGCCCCCAGCCGACGTCGAAGTCGAGCCCGAGCGTGGGGAAGCCCATCATGCGGATCACGCGCGCGGTGTCGGAGTAGCCGTTGTGGAGGTAGTTTGTCATCCAGCGGTGGTGGTGCCCGTGCAGGTACCCGACGACCTTCGGCGACTTCGCGCAGAGCTTGTCGATCTTCAGATCCCACGCGGCGTGATGGGCGCACACGAACGTCGGCTTCACGAGCTTCGCCAGCGTTTCGCGCAGCCATTCCATCTGCGCCTCGCCCAGTCCGAGGCCCGTACACGCGGCGTAGTCGCCGCGCTTGACGGGCTCCTTGAGCGAATCGAGAAGGATGAAGTCGACGTGCGGCGTCTCGACGACGGAGACGAACCGTCCCGGCACTTTCGTCGTCGTGTCGTATCCGGGGAAGAACTTCAGGAACTCGGCGCGGATGTCGTGGTTGCCCATCGCGTGCGTGACCTTGATGCCGGCGTCCGACAGCGGCTTGAGCGTTTCGGCGGCGATCTCGTAGTCGCCCGTCTCGCCGAACGCGAGCGAGATGTCGCCCAGGCCGATCACGTTCGCGGGCGGATTCGGCAGCGCGAGGATTTCGTCCACCAGCCGCTTCGACGCCTCGGGCTGCCAGGGATATTCGCGTCCCGTGCGGTATTTCTGCCGCGACCAGGGCAGGCCCGTGTGGATGTCGCTGATCACACCGATCGCGTACGGATCGAGCGCACGGGAGGGTCGCGTCCCGTCCGCACGGCCGGCCGCCGCGGACGGCGCCCCGTCGGCGCGGCCGATCACGGGCAGTCCCGCCGCAAATCCGGCGGCGAACAGCCCTTTCGTAAAATCTCTCCGTGTCATCTAATTTCCCTCCTTGGATTGAATCCGAGTCCCGGTGCCATGCGCCACGCGAACGAGTTCGTGCGGCGCTAACGAAAGCCGCATGGTTTCGCCTGTGCCGAACACGCGGCATTCGACATTCTGACTCTTGTCCGTCAGGTTGGCCGCGAGAAGGACGACTTCGCCGTCTGCCGTCCGCCACCAGTTGCCAATCACGTCCGCCATCGCCGCGAATTTGCTTGGCGGCAATTTGAACGTCTTGTCGAAAAGGCGGAAGTGCGGCCTCCGCCCCAGCCACTCGTAGGTCGAAGTGCCGACAGAACCGGCGAAACGCAATTCGTCGAGCAGATTCCCGTATGCCAGAGCATCCAGGTTCTTCTGCCTGAACGCGCACAATTCGCGCAGGATTTCACACTTGTCCGAGCGATCGAGAATATCCTGAAGGAACCAGCCGAGCGAATTTCCCCAAAGGAGTTCGCGCGTCTGGAGCGCGCGGAACGCGGCGGGGGCGTCGTCGTTGTTTTCCGGACTGCAGAAATATGTCGTGTAGCCGGAATAGACGGCATTGTGGAACGGCACGTCTTCCGGCGTCCTGCGAACGACCTGGAGAAAACCGTCCACCATGCCGATGTACGCTTCGCCCGCGCCTTCGGTGGTGACGAACGCTCCCTTTGTGTTATATGCGCGGCGGATCGGCTCCAGCGCCTTTTCATAGCCGTCATACCACCACGCGCCGCCGCCGACCGGATGGCCGTGGGACGGGTCGTAGCATGCGCAGCCTTCCGCCGCGCCGATCTGGTCGATGAAGATCGACTTCGCGCCAAGGTCGTCCAGTATGCGTCCGGTGAAATTCCGCATGACGCGGCGCCACTCGGGACATGACGGGCACATCACGGCCATTGGCGGCGTCCACGGCGCATACTTTTCGATATAGTTCGAACCGTCGGCGCGCTTGACGGAGTACGGCTCCGCCATGAGGAATCCGCTCGTCGTCGCCGTCCAGAGCCGTCCGTTCGTATACGGCATCGGCTCCTGTCCGATCGACTCGCAAAACGCGATGCACTCTTTCACGCCCGGCTGTTCCGGAAAATATTCTGGATAGTTCACGTCGTGGCCGGAATGCTGCCACAGATGCCAGTGAAGCCCCGTCGTCCATTCGGGGAAAAGAGCCTTCGCCTTCGCCAGGACGTTCGATGCGACGTCCGGCCCCCCGTGGATGTTGATCCAAAGCGGAATTTCGCAGATGCGCCGCGGATAGGACGGGATGTCTTTTACGGGCCCCTTTGCCGCCCATTTCTGCCTGAGCGCAAAATCGCGGTAGCGGCGCGCAGCCGCCCACCAGTCGCCCTTCAGCGGCGCAAGCACGACAGGATGGCGCGGCCCGTCGGCACCAAGTTCCGTCGGCGTCTCGAAGCGGACGTTCTGCTCGCCTTCAATTACGAAACTCTTGATTCTCGCCTCGGGGTCTTCGGCGGCGATGTAAAGCCCGTCCTCGCCGATGAAAAACGCGCTGACCATCGGGGCATGTCCAAGATAGTCGCGGCGGACGGGCTTCGGTCTGGCGGTCCGCTTTTTGAAAAGCCGTGCGCCGTGGTCGCAATCCGGCAGCATCGCATCGCCCTCGCCATCGCGCGTCACGCGGTTGAGACGAGGAAAATCGGTCGAGAAAAGTTTCCAGTCCTGCGACCTGTTGTCGAAGACGAGACGCCACGCCTGCGAGCCGTCGGCGCGTTTTTCAATCGCGACCTTCGCATCCAGAACGCCGCGTTCTCCGCCGAGCGGTATGTCGCGCCAGGTCAATGTAATCCCTTCGTCCGTCTCGCGCTGCTCCACGGATGCGGCGTCGTGCGCAGCAACCTTCACGCGATTCGTCAGATTTCCGTCCTGGGCAAACGTGGCCATCCACAAGTCACCGCCACCGGTCGCGAATTCCGCCGCGCCGACGCGAATCGAGCGCACCGTGTTCTTGTCGTCGAACGTCACGTCCATGGCGCTGCTCGCCGCGAATGCGAATGCCGACAACGCCAACGCCAGAATCACCCGATTCATAATCCCGACTCCCTCAAATCACGAATGTGCATTTCGCTCCCTTGATATCCGCCATCCGCGCGTCCCAAACGGGATTGCGCTTCTCCTGCGGGACGGGACTGCCGAGGAAGAAATCCTTCTGCACGAATTTCGCCTGGGCGACTTTGCGGCCGTGCCACTTGCCGGCGGCCACGCGCATCGTGACATATCCGATGTCGCCCCAGCATCCGTTGGACGGCAGTGTCAGCCACGGCACGGTCTTGGGTTCGCGCCAGTTGGCGACATTCATTTTCCAGAGGTGGTCGTGGCCGTGTATGTAGCCGCGGCAATTCGGGAATTTCACAATGTAATCATGCAAACGATTTTTCCCGTCCGCGCCGAATTTCAATTCGTAGATTGGATGGTGCGCTCCTATGAAGAAAGGGCGCGGCCATTTCGGCAATTCCGAAAGCACCCATTCTTGCGATGCCTTGGAAAGCGCCCCGGCCGTCGGATTCCACGCGTCGACTTCGTCCTTTTCGTTCAGCGAGTCGAGCATCACCAAATCATAGTCGGGCAGAGAAGTGACTGTATGGATGGCGCCGGGGACAAGCGTGCGCTGTTCGTATTCGGGCCAGACTTCGAGAAACGCCTTGCGATGGTCGTGGTTGCCCATACCGATGGTCAATTTGATCCCGGCGTCGATCAGCAGCTTCAAATCTGGATAAGACCGTTTGTAGTCGACCAGTCGCCCCTGCAGATGCGCGAGATCGCCGAAAATGAACACGTGGCGGGGAAGCGGCTCCATGCGCAATATTTCCGCGACATTCTCTTTCAGCCAGTGCCGCATGGAGGTTTTGAACGGCTTGCCGTTTCCCGGGTCGTTGTCAAGACCGTTGACATGAACGTCGGAAAGGAATACGGCGAACGTCTCGTCGAAATCCGCAGGCGCAGCGGCGAACAGCCGGCGGGGCGTCACCGCCGCCGCCAGCCCTGCCGCGAGCAACCCTCTCGCAAAATCTCTGCGTGTCGTATGCATTCTATCTATCAACGAAGTATTAGCACCATGCCGAGCGGCAGCATCGTCACTTCGGCCGAGGCTTCTTCGCCAAGCACCTCCACGCCATCCTTGAGAAAGACAGGCGTGACGCCATAGACGAGCGTACCGCCCACCGCCTTCGGGCGCTCCCACACGACGGTGACCTCCGAACCGGTCGCGCCGGCGAGCACGACGCCGTTGCGCGTCCAGACATAGCGGACGGCACCCGGCGCGAACGCCGTCAAGGTCGCCGTCCTGCGCGGCTTCACGGACACATCATCGGCAGGTTCGGTCGTCAGCACGGTCTTCTCGCCCGCGAACTTGCCGTAGCCATGTCCGCCGCCGTATGTGAAGGCGTTTCCCGAAACGGTGCTTGTGACCACATCGCCCGTCATCGTGTCGTAGAGGCCAACCGTCTTGCCGTTCTTGTAGGGCAGATACTCATGGACGAGCGCACCCGACTCGTAGATGCGGAATGCGTAAAGCCTCATCTTCGCGCGGTTCGAATGACTGCCGTCGCCACCTCCCTTGGCGAAGATCCATATCGGGTTCGTGGCCGTCTTCGAGCAGACGGTTTCGCTGGTGAACGCGAACATCTTGTAGCCGCTGTAGCCGCACTCGCGGTTGGCGAGGTCGAGAACGGCGACATGGCGGTTCAAATCCGCGCCGACGCCAGTGGTCTGCGCCTTCCACGAGTTGCCCACGCCGAAGGCCACGTTCCCCGAACCGGTCGCGGAGCCCTGAATGTAGAGTTCAGCGCTGAGATCGCCCCCCGCCTCGCCGAACGGACGCATCTGACCGACGATTTCCGTCATCTGGTAGTCGATTTCGTAGCGCGTCTCGGGCGTGGTGTAGTAACCGAGGTTGATTGCCTGCGAGCCGTCCGATTCGATATACGCATCCTCGTCGCGCATTTCGGCGGAGAAGAAGGCATCGTCCAAAGCCTCGTTGGCGGTGGAGCCGGTGAAGTCTTTGGAGGACGACGCTTTTTCAAGCGTTTTGCCGGTCACCTTGTCGACAAGCGCATACGTCCCGCCTTGGCAGATCGGCACGTAATCGCGCACAAGCTCGCCCTCCTCGTAGATCTTGAAGCCGTAGAGGCGGCCCTTCAAGGTGTTTTTGGTCATGTTGTAATTGCTGAAGATCTTGAGTGTCCCGGTGGATTGTTCCGGCTGGCGGCCCGTCGCGGCGGTGGTCACCTCGCGGATCGTATGGCCGTTCACAGCCACCTTGGCCTTGCAGTTCAGCGCATCGAGCGTTACCTGATGCCGCACAGTCGGCGAATATGGCACCGCAAGGGACTGCCAGCCGGTCTGGCCAAGTGCGTAGGCGAAGTCGCCCGTTCCGGAGCTGCCGTTGCCATACATGCGCATGTAGCTCTTGCCGGTGGACGCCGCGCCCGCCTCGAACGGGAACTGCTGATTCCCCTGCTGCTCAAGGAGCATGAAGTCGCAGACGACGCACGTGTTGCTCGTCGCGTAGTAGCCGGTGTCGAAGAAGCATCCGCCGTCGGGACTTTCGACATACGGATCGTCGTCGATTTCCATCACATTGCCGCCTGCCGTGAGGTTGCCGCCGGAAACAAACTCGCCGGTCACCTCGTCGAGGAAGCCCGGAATGCCGCCCTTCACGCACGGCGTGTAGGTGTGGACGGGCGTGTATGTCGCGCCGTTGTCGTCCGACTCCGAGATTTTCAGGCTGAAAATGCGCGCGACGGCGTTCTGGCGCGTCTTGCCCCATGCGTTTGTCGAAGAGCCGAAGAGCGTCAGCGGCCAGTTCGCGGTGTTGTTGTGAGTCCAGCCAACCGGAAAGTCCGCCTCGCCCTGCAGCTCTCCGATCGCGTTGTAGAGCGCGGCATGGGCTTTCGGCGCGTCAATGACGGCCGTGTGGCGGGCGGTGTCGGACTTTACCGCATTCGCGAAACTGAGCGTAGCGTGCCCGTTGTCCCTCGCTTCAAGGTTGAAATTGCCGTTGTTCGGCGCATAGACGAGCACCGTGTATGTGCTGCCGTAGTTACCAAGCAGGCAGTCCTTGCTCCCGGCGTTTCGCGCAAACTGGAAATCGACCTCGACCTTCGTCTTGCCGCTGGGGAAGTAGCGCGTGTCGATGACGCTGTACAGCGAGCCGTCCGACTCGATGAAGGCGTCGCCCTTGCCGCCGCGGCCGGAGAGGGCGGTCGGGACGTTTGCGCTCGCGGTCAGTCCGTCGCACGTGAAGAACTTGCCCGTCACGAGATCCTCGAAGCCCGCCGTGCCGTCGATGTTGCGCGGCGCAAAGTCGCGCACGAGCGTGCCGTCCTGCCAGATTTTGAGTCCATAGACTTTTGCCTTGGTCAGGCGGTTGAACGCAGTGCCGCCGTCGTCGTTCGTATTGCCGAAGAGCGCGAGAGGGCGCGTGGCGCATTTCGTCAAATCGGCGACGGTCGATCCGTATCCGTACCAGTTGGTCGTCACGCCGGTCATATACGCATTGCGAAGCGCAAGGTTGTCGATTATCACCTTGTGGCGATTGAAGTTCGCTTGCAAACCAGTCGACGCGGCATTCCAACCGTCGCCAGCGGCGATGGCAATGTTCTTGCTGCCATTGACGTAGACAGAAATACGCGGGTTTTTGTCGTCGGAGTCCTCGCCAAAGATGCGTTGCTGGTAATCGTTGCCGGCGCCCGGATCGATTTCCGTCAGCGCGAAATCGACTTCGATTTGCAAGCGAGGCGAGGCTACTACGCCAAGATTGATTGCGCTCGTGCCATCCGATTCAATATAAGGGTCGTCATCGATCGTCGGAATGTCGCCGCCAGGGGCAAATGTACCATAGCCGCTGTAACGCGTGTCGTAGAGAAATGTCCCCGTCTTCGAGTCGAGAAGCCCGACAATACCGCCTTTTACGACTGGCGCGTAATCGTGGACGAGCGCGCCCGCCTCGTAGATTTTGAGGCCATACACGCGGATACGGGCTGGATAGTCGCAGGATCGTCCTTGCGCATTTGTCGGGCGACCGAAGATGCCAAGAGGCCAGATGGCCGTCATCGTGGCCGCCGTCGTGCGCTGGCTCGTCCACACAACCTCCCCGTTCTCGGAAATCGACATGAGCTTGTTAGGTTCGTCGATCGTAATCATGCGGCGGTTTGAATCGCAATATTCCGATTTTACGCCGGACGTGCACTCCGACCTCGTCCATACTCCGCCCAGGCTGGCTCCCGCCGCCCGGTCGCCAATCGCCAGCCCAAGCGAGCCTCCGCTGTCGGCATTGCCGGCGACATAAACCGTCGCTTGCATGCCGCCCTTGTTGCTGGCGTTGTTGTCCAATAGACGCATCTGGTAGTAGTCGGCTGTCGGCGCCCAATTCGCGATGGCGTAGTCGAACTCGATCTTCGTTTGCGGGCCCACATAGTAGCCCGTATTCATGAACTGCGTTCCGTCCGATTCAATATAAGCGGATGTGGCAAGCACGCAGAGGTTGGCGTTATGGGCGTCGATGCGATTGACGAGAAACGCGGTCTTGCCATCCTTCGTCACCTCGAAGTTGCGGAACTTGGCGGTCGTCGTGCCGCCGGCGAGCGCATGAAGCGCGGCGGCGTCGAAGGTCTTGACGGTTTCGGAGACGGAAAGTCCGTCGGAGGCGAGCCTGCACACCGCGAGCTTGCCGCTGTCGCAGAGGACGTACATGACAGGATTCGTTTCGTCTTCGTTCGAGAGCTTCACGTTCGTGATGTCACCCGTGAGACCGGCGATGCCGGAGGATACGACCGTTTCCGTCCACGTATCGCCCGAAACGTCGATGGCGACGACCTTCGCGGCGGCGGACGTCCCGGTGCCTTCGCCGCAGTAAACGAGTTCCTTGCCGCCCACCGTGTACACGGAGATGTTGCGGATGCGCGTCAAGGACGTCTTGAAGTCCTTTACAAAGACCAGCCGTCCGTTCGCCTTGTCGTATGTCCACTGGGCGATCTTTCCGCGGTCGCCCCCTTCGTACTCCGTCGAATAGACGAAGGACGAATCCGCCGAGAAGTCGAGTCCGTCGGTCTTCATTCCGTTCGAGGTCGAAAGCGGCAGGAGCCCGACGCCCTTCACCCACTTCCCGTCGCCGTCGGTCGCGATGGCGCAGGTCTCGGAGGAAAGCCCGCTGCCCATGAGCGCGATGCCGAGCTTCGCGGAAACTGCGCCGCCCTTCCATTCGGCGCCGTAGCCGTCCGAAGGCTTCGCAACAGGCTGGCGGATCGCGATATCTTTCACAGCAGTGCTTTTGTCGGCGAGAGCCTTCATGTCGATCAGCACAGTCGGCGCGTTGTCGCCGCTCGCCTGGAGATTGACGAGCAGGAGCGAATCGTCCTCGGCCTTGTTCATGAAGTGCGGGTCGACCGTTCCAGACGCGTTCACCGCCAGCGGCACCTTCTTGACGATCGACGGACTGTCGTACCACGCCGCCGAGGCGCTGAGACATGCGGCCGCCGAAACCAGCGTCGCGAGGATCGCTCCGAATCTTTTTGCTTTCATGCGAGGTTCTCCTTGTTGTTGCTTCCTGAAGGCGGGTTGCCGTTTCGAACGCCGGCCGAACGACGCTCCCCGACCTTCCGCACACCATTATACACCCGGACCGCAAAAGCGCGCAATATGTTTCATGTTGTAATGTTGAAAGGAATAAGTTGTAGAATTCATCACGTCCAGATTGTGATATACTACCCGCGTATGAAGTCACCTTCCGTTCTCGTGATGATGGAGCCCGTAAGCCTTCCGCGGCTGGAGGGCATCGCGCGCTTTGCCCGCGAACACCGGTGGAACCTGATGCTGGACGACCGCCTCACCGGCGGCATCTCCAGCTGGCGCGGCGACGGCGTGATCGCCACGCTCCGCCGGCGCTCCCCGCGTCTCGACGCCGTGCGCAAGTTCAGGCGCGCCGGAATTCCCGTCGTCGATCTCACCGTCGAATGCCAGAATCTGAAGGTCCCGCGCGTCATCTCGGACCACACCGCGATCGGACGTCTCGCGGGCGAGCACTTCCGCGAACGCGGCTTCACCAACGTCGCCTGGTTCTCCTCCGGCTGGTCCGAGGTCCACCGACGCCGCTACGCCGGCTTTTCGGAGGCGTTCGCGGCAAAACCGCCGCGCCTCGGGATCCAGCGCCTCCGCCGGTGCCTCGCCGCCGCCGAGAAGCCGGTGGGAATCCTCGCCTACAACGACACCGACGCCGCGCAGGTCGTCGCTGCCGCGCGCGAACTGGGCCTTGCCGTCCCGGACGAAGTGTCCGTCCTCGGCATCGGCGACGATCCGTTCCTGTGCGAGAACCAGTCGACGCCGATCTCCAGCGTCCGGCAGGATCTCGCGCGCGGCGCCTACGAAGGAGCCGCGCTTCTGCAGCGGCTGATGGACGGCGGAACGGCGCCGTCGGAGCCGGTGCTGATTCCGCCGACCGGGCTCACCTCACGCGCCTCGACCGACACCCTCGCGCATCCCGACCCGTACGTCCGCGCCGCGCTCGTCTTCATCAACAGAAACATCGGCAGGTCCTTCGGCGCGCCCGAGATCGCCGCCTCGCTCGGCCTCACGCGCCACCGGCTCGACCACCTCTTCGCGGAGAAGTTCGGGCACTCGGTCGGCGATGAAATCCATGCGCGGCGCATCGCCCGCGTCAAGCGGCTGCTCGCGGACCCGGCCCTGTCGGTTAAGTCAATCGCCGAGACGTGCGGCTTCTGCAACGTCGCCTATCTCTCGAACGTGTTCCGGCGCGAAACGGGCCTGTCGCCGCGCGCCTGGCGCACGCGAGGCTAGGCGAACGCCCGCCGCGCGAACGCATCCAGCTGCCCCGTGAGGTCCAGGAAGTCGAGCGCCATGTAGCGGTCGCGCATGTAGACGGTCTTGCGCACGTCGGCGAGCGACGCTTCGACGGTCGAGCCGATCCCCTCGGGCGTCGTCGGCGCGCCGACGACCTTGAGCCGGCGCTCGATTTCCGCCGCGCTCACCATCTGCGCCGCGAGACGCGCCCGGATCGCGGGCCAGCGCGCCTTGAAGTCCTCCAGCCGCGCGCGCGTCGCCGCGCGATCGATGAACTTCGCGCGCGCCGCCTTCACGCCGATGTCGGGGAATTTCGTTCCGGCGAACATCGCCCGCCCGATCCGCTCCTGCTCCTCCAGCGGCTTCCAGTTGGCCAGGCAGGCCTCCACGTCCAGCCGGGAGTAGTCGAACGCCAGAATCTGCTCGTAGACGCGGCACATGAAGAGCGTGAACACGCCCACCTGGATGCCGTGCGGCACGATCTCGCCGTTGAAGGTGTGGTCGCGCATTTCAAGAAGGTGGCTGAACATGTGCTCCGCGCCGGAGGCAGGGCGGGAGCTCTGCATATCTTGCATCGCGAACCCGCCGAGCATCAGCCCTTCGACAAAGCGCGTCAGGGGGGCGGTCTTCATCGCGACGACGCCCTCGGGGTCGCCGACCGCCGCCTTCAGGCCGTCCTGCACCGTGTGCCACGCCGGATCATGCCATTGGGCCGCGCCCAGTTCGGCGGCGAGGATCCAGTCCGCGCCCGCCGGCACCTTGGCGAGAAGATCGGCAAAGCCGCTCGCCGCCATCCACGCGGGCGCGGTGCGCATCACGTCCAGGTCGGCGATGATCACGCGCGGCGCGGGGCAGGGATACGTCTGCTTGGCGCCTTCCGGACTGCGCAGCGCCGCGCCGAAGCTGGAATAGCCGTCCACGCTCGCGGCGGTCCCGACGGTGAGATACGGCAACCCCAGCTCGCCCGACGCGCGCTTGGTGACGTCGTTCACGACGCCGCTGCCGACGGCGACCGGCACAATCTTTTTCCCGTCCCGTTCGACGCCCGCCGCCTGGATGGCCGCGCGCACCTCTTCGGCATACCGGTAGTCGCCGTGGAAGATCTTCCCGCCCGGTTCAAGGACATGCTCGACGACCTCGACGCCCTGCGCGCGCAGCAGCTCCGCGACGCGCACGCCCGCCGCCGCGCGGGTGCGCGGGTCGTCCACGACGAGGGCGCGGCCGGCGCCGGGAAAGAAGTCCCTGAAGAGGCGCGCCGTCTCGTCCAGCGCGCCGTCTCCAATCAGGCAAGCCTTCGTGTCTGTCGCGCGCTCCAGCGCGCGCGCGATCGTTTCGCTGCACATGTCCATTGCCGCCTCCTTTTCTTCAGGGCTTTTGAACGGAGTATAGCATACCGCCGCCGTGCCGCGCAAGCATCGCGATGTTGTAAATTCGGCGCGTCAAACTTGTAGAATGACGCACCGCCCGTTCACGCCCCGATCAGACGCCGCGCGGCGGCGAGGGCCGCTCCTGGCTGAAAAGCTCATCGACGAGCGAGACGTCCGGCGGCGCGCCGCCCGGCCGCGTGCAGGCCGCG